>NZ_MSJQ01000035.1 GCF_014596515.1 Streptomyces sp. CBMA156 | reverse complement strand
CAGCTGACCACCGCCACGGCCGCCCGCGAGCAGGCCGAGCAGGCCGCCGAACAGCTCCGGGCCGACGCCGAGCACGCCGCCGGCGAGCTGCGGGCCCTCGCCCAGCGCGAGACCACCCGGCAGCGGGAGACCGCGGAGGCCTACGCCGACCGCGTCCGCACCGAGGCCGAGCAGCACGCCGCCGACCTCACCGAGCGCACCGCGGCCGAGACGGCCGAGGTCCGCGAGGCCGCCGCCAAGCACAGCGCCGAGGTCCGCGAAGCCGCGGACAAACACAGCGCCGAGGTCCGCGAGGCCGCGGACAAGCACGCCGAAGAGGTCTGCGAGGCGGCCGACGCCTACGCCGCGGAGCAGCACACCACCGCGGACGCCTACGCCACGCAGACCAGGGCCGAGGCTGAGCAGCACGCCACCGACCTCACCGAACGCACCGCGGCCGAGACGGCCGAGGTCCGCGAGGCCGCCGCCAAGCACAGCGCCGAGGTCCGCGAAGCCGCGGACAGGCACAGCGCCGACGTCCGCGAGGCCGCCGACGCCTACGCCACCGAGCAGCACACCACCGCCGACGCCTACGCCGCGCAGACCAGGGCCGAGGCCGACCGGCACAGCGCCGACGTCCGCGAGGCCGCCGACGCCTACGCCGGCGACGTCCACGAGCAGGCCGACGCCCACGCCGCCGAGCAGCGCACCGCCGCCGACGAGGTGCTGGAGCGGTCCCGGGCCACCGCCGAGCAGTACCGGACCGAGGCCGCCAAGGACGCCAAGGCGACCCGCGAGAAGGCCGCCGCCGAACTGGCCCTGGCCAACGAGCAGGCCGAGACCGTCCGGGCCGAGGCCGGCCGCACGCTGTCCGAGGCCCGCGCCGCCGCCGACGGCATCCGCACCGAGGCCGCCGCCGAGCTGGAGCAGGCCAAGGCCGACCGCGCCGAGCTGATCGCCGCCGCCAAGGCCGAGGGTGCCGAGCTGGTGGCCACGGCCGAGGAGGAGGCCGCCGAGGTCCGCCAGTCGGTGGCCGGCATGCACGAGGCCGGCGCCGAGCAGATCGCCGCGCTCAGGGCCGCCGCCGAACGGGAGGTCGCCGAGGTCCGCGAGGCCGCCGAGCAGGACGCCACCGAGCTGCGCGCCCTCGCCGAGCGCGAGACCACCGAGCAGCGCGAACTGGCCGACCGGGAGACCACCGAGCAGCGCGAGGCCGCCGACGCGTACGCCTCCGAGCTGCGTGCCCTGGTCGAGCGCGAGAGCGCCGAGCTGCGCGAGCTCACCGACCGCGAGACGGCCGACCTGCGCGCCCGCGCCGAGGCCGAGACCACCGCCCTGCGCGAGCAGACCGAGCTGGAGCTGGCCGCCGAGCTGGAGGCCACCGAGAACGAGCTCGGCCGCCTGCGCGCCGAGGCCCACGCCTACGACGAGCAGCTGCGCGCGGACGCCGAGGCCGAACTGCGCGCCGCCCAGGAGGCCGGCGAGCAGTTGCGCGCCGACGCCGGGGCACAGGCCGCCCGTACGGTGGCCGAGGCCGAGGCCAGGGGCGCCCGCGCCGTCGCCGACGCCGAGGAACTGGCCGCCGGTCTGCGCGCCGAGGCCGAGGAGTACGCCCTCGCCACCCGCACCCTGGCCGACGACTACGACTCCGCCACCCACGCCCGCGCCGACGCCTTCGACGCGGAGACCAGGGAGGCCGCCGAGCAGTTCGACAAGTCCACCCGCAAGCGGGCCAAGTCCGTTCTGGAGAAGGCCTTCGCGGACGCCGAGGCGCTCGGCGAGGACGCCCAGACCACCGCGCTGGCCACCACCGCCGCCGCCGAGGAGCAGGCGGACGCGATGGTCGCCGCCGCCCGCAAGGAGGCCGGCCGGCTGGTCGCCGCCGGCGAGGCGGCCGGTCAGGCCGAGGTCGAGAAGGGCCGCTCCGACGCGGACGCCCTGCTCGCCGAGGCCCGCCGGGACGCGACCGCGATCCGCGAGCGCGCCGAGGAGCTGCGCGAGCGCACCGACGCCGAGGTGGAGGCGCTGCACGAGCGCGCCCGCAAGGAGAACGCGGCGGCCATGAAGTCGGCCGGCGAGCGGGTGGACGCGCTGGTGACGGCCGCTCAGGAACAGCTGACCGAGGCCGAGGAGCAGGCGGTGGCCACCGTCGCCGAGGCCGAGGACCGGGCGGCGACCCTGGTCGCCGCGGCCGAGGACCGGGCCGCCGAGCTGACCTCGGAGGCGTCCGCGGAGGCCAGCAAGGTCCGGATCTCCGCCGTCCGCAAGGCCGAGGGCCTGCTGAAGGAGGCGGAGACCAAGCTCGCCGACTCCACCGGCCGCGCCGAGGCGCTGATCGTCAAGGCCGAGGCCAGGTTCCGGTCGTCCGAGACCGAGGCCGAGGAGCGGCTGGACCAGGCGTCCACCGAGGCGGAGAAGCGGCTGCGGGACGCCGACGAGGCCGCGGACGAGCAGATCGAGCTGGCGAAGGCGGAGGCCGAGCGGCTGCTCGCCGAGGCCAAGGCCGAGGCGAAGCGGGTCACCGACGAGGGCCGGCGCGAGCTGGACGAACTGGTGCGCCGCCGCAAGGACATCAACACCGAGATCTCCAGGGTCCAGGACGTGCTGTCCGCCCTGGAGGCGTTCGAGGCGCCGTCACCGGTCGCCCAGGCCAACGGGGGAAGCAGCACCAAGAAGGACGGGGGCGCCAAGGCCGGTGCCGGAGTTGGCTCCCCCCGGTCGGGTGGCAATCGCTCCAAGAGCTCACCACCCGATTGAGCGGACATTGGCGGCCATTGTCCGTGAGAGGACGGCGTATCGCCGTCGACACTCCGGTACCGTGTCAGGATTCCCTCAACCACCTCAGCGGTTTGACGACAGGAAGCCCAGAACCCCATGAGCGACAGTCACTCCCCTCACGGCTTCGACCTGGTGCGCCGTGGGTACGAGCGCGCCCAGGTCGACGAGCGGATCACCAAGCTGGTGGCCGACCGTGACAGTGCCTTGACCCGGATCAGCGCGCTGGAGAAGCGCATCGAGGAGCTCCACCTGGAGACCCAGACCGCCCAGGCGGCCGTGGTCGAGCAGGAGCCCTCCTACGCCGGCCTCGGCGCCCGGGTCGAGAAGATCCTGCGACTCGCCGAGGAGGAGGCCAAGGACCTGCGCGACGAGGCGCACCGCGCCGCCGAGCAGCACCGCGAGCTCGCCGAGGCCGCCGCCCAGCAGGTCCGCACCGAAGCCGAGAACTACGCCAAGGACCGCAAGGCCAAGGCGGAGGACGAGGGGCTGCGGATCGTCGACAAGTCGAAGAGCGACGCCGCCCAGCTGCGCGCCGAGGCCAACAAGGACGCCCAGAACAAGCGCGAGGAGGCGGACGCCCTCTTCGAGGACACCCGCACCAAGGCCGCCCAGGCCGCGCTGGAGTTCGAGACCAACCTGGCCAAGCGCCGCGAGCAGTCCGAGCGCGACCTGGCGGCCCGTCAGGCCAAGGCCGAGAAGCGCCTGGCCGAGATCGAGCACCGGGCCGAGCAGCTGCGCCTGGAGGCCGAGAAGCTGCGCACCGACGCCGAGCGCCGCGCCCGCCAGACCGTCGAGACGGCCCAGCGCCAGTCCGAGGACATCGTGGCCGACGCCAACGCCAAGGCGGACCGCATCCGCAGCGAATCCGAGCGCGAGCTGGCGGCGCTCACCAACCGCCGCGACAGCATCAACGCCCAGCTGACCAACGTCCGCGAGATGCTGGCGACGCTGACCGGCGCGGCCGTGGCCGCCGCCTCGCTGCCGAACGACGACACCATGGGCGTGCCCGCCCAGCAGTCGCGCTGACGCACCGGCCCCAGTGGCACCGCAGGCCCTCACCCGCCAGGGTGAGGGCCTGTCGGCTTTCGCGCCGTCATCACCTCGGGCACTTCCGGGCCGGCCGGACGGCTACCTCGGGTACGCCCCGTCCGGCCGCTGGTAACCGCTGCTGAGCTGGTTTCCCTCGTCGTCCGAGACGGTCCCGAACCAGGAGGTGCACCAGACCGACACCGAGTCGGGCCAGTACTGCACCTCGAAGGGGTGCCCGAGCCCGTAGTCGCCGTACGAGGTGACGATGAAGGTCTCCCCGGGGCGCATCCAGTAGTCCTCGCCGAGCGGTTCCAGGGTCAGTTCGACCAGCGCCTCGCTCCGGTTGGTCACGGGCATCCGGCCGGTCACCTCCAGCGCGGAGAAGTCCCAGGCCGCCGCGTCCTGGCTCTCCTGGCTCATCCGGCGGCCACCCGGGCGAGCAGGGTGCGCACGGCGGCGTCGAAGGCCTCGGGTGCCTCCAGGGCGCTCAGGTGGCCCACCCCGGGTACGACGGTCAGCTCGGCGTCCGGACTGGCCCGTACCATCAGCTCGGCCTCCTCCGGCGCCACCAGGGCGTCCCGGGCGCCCGCCACGACCGCGACCGGCACCCGCAGGGCGGCCAGCACGTCCAGGGCGTCCGGGCGGGCCGCCATGGCCCGCTGGGCCCAGGCGACGGCGGCCGGCGGCGCGGCGGCGACCATCGCCTGCACCCGCTCCACCAGCTGCTGGGAGTCCGGCCCGAGCTGCCCGGCCGCGACCTCCTCGTCCAGCAGCAGCCGGACGCTGTCCCGCGCGGTGACGGCGGCGGCGATCCGTTCCCGGTTGGCCCGCACCGCGCCGGTGTCGGCGGTGGCCCGGGTGTTGGCCAGCAGCAGGCCGGACAGCCGGCCGGGGTGGCGGCGGGCGAAGGCCAGCGCCACGTAGCCGCCCATGGACAGCCCGCCGACCACCGCGCGTTCGATCCCGGCCGCGTCCAGCAGCAGGGCGAGGTCGTCCGCGACCAGGTCCAGCGAGGGCTCGTCGGCGCCCAGCCCGGTACCGCCGAACCCCCGCTGGTCGGGGGCGAGCACACGCGCTTCGTCTCCGGTCATACCGGGCAGCGCGTCCAGTTGGGACGACCACATCGAGGCGTTCAGCGGGAAGGCGTGCAGCAGCACGAGTGGTGTTCCGGTACCGCTCTCGCGGACCGACACTGCGGAGGGACTCTGGGTCATGTGCCCAACCTATTGCGGCTCGACCGGGCGGCCCACTCGGCAGGTTCACCCAACGGGCCCGTACACCCGCTTTGTCCTAGCCTGACAGGGAGTAAGGGAGCGCGAATGATCGAGTTGCACGACCTGACAAAACGTTACGGCAAGACGCTCGCGGTGGACCGGCTCAGCTTCCAGGTGCCCCGGGGCCTGGTGACCGGCTTCCTCGGCCCCAACGGCGCCGGCAAGTCCACCACCATGCGCATGATCCTCGACCTCGACCGGCCGACCGCCGGCCGGGTCACCATCGACGGCAAGCGCTACGGTCAGCTGAGCGAGCCGCTCAAGTACATCGGCGCGCTGCTGGAGGCCAAGGCCGTCCACCCCGGCCGCACCGCCCGCGACCACCTGCTCTGGCTCGCCCAGAGCAACCGCATCCCGGAGCGCCGGGTGGACGAGGTGCTCGCCCTGGTCGGCCTCACCCCGGTGGCCCGCAAGCGGGCCCGGGGCTTCTCGCTCGGCATGGGCCAGCGCCTGGGCATCGCCTCCGCCCTGCTCGGCGACCCGGAGATCGTCATGTTCGACGAACCGGTCAACGGCCTGGACCCGGAGGGCATCCTCTGGGTCCGCAACCTGATGAAGCGCCTCGCCGCCGAGGGCCGGACGGTCTTCGTCTCCTCCCACCTGATGAGCGAGATGGCCCTCACCGCCGACCACCTGGTGGTCATCGGCCGGGGCCGGCTGCTCGCCGACCTGTCGATGCCGGAGTTCATCCGGCGCAACTCCCGCTCCGCCGTCCGGCTGCGCGGCCCGGAGCCGGAACGGCTGCTCGACGTGCTGGCCGGGGCCGGCCTGCCGCACGAACCGGGCCCGGAGGGCTCCTACGAGGTGGTGAACGGGGACATCGCGCGGCTCGGCGAGCTGTTCGCCGGGCACGGCGTGGTGCTGCACGAGCTCAGCCCGCAGCAGGCCTCGCTGGAGGAGGCCTTCATGCAGATGACGGCCGACTCGGTGGAGTACCACGCGGGCGAGCGCCCGGGCCAGGACGCGGCCGGCGCGCCCACCGAGTGGGGCGCCGACTGGAAGGCGGACGGCACCCGGCCGGCCACCACCGAACGGCAGGAGGAGAACTGAGATGACGTCCTTCCCGGCGATCCTGCGCTCCGAGTGGACGAAGATCCGCACCGTCCGCTCCACGCTCTGGACGCTCGCGCTGACCTTCGTCGTCACGGTCGGCATCGGCGCGCTGCTGTCCCTGCTCACCAACAACAACTTCGCCGAGTTCAGGCAGCACGACGCGAACCCCTTCGACGCCACCGGCACCGCCTTCTCCGGCATCGTGCTCGGCGAGCTGGCGATCATCGTCTTCGGCGTGCTGGCGATCGGCAACGAGTACAGCAGCGGAATGATCCGGCTCACCCTGGCCGCCGTCCCGCAGCGCGCCACCCTGCTCGCCGGCAAGACGGTGGTGCTCGGCGCCCTCGCCCTCGCGGTCTCGGTGGTGACGGCCTTCGTCACCTTCTTCGCCGGCCAGGCGCTGCTCGGCTCGCACTCCACCACGATCGGCGAGCCCAACGTGCTGCGGGCGGTGTTCGGGGCCGCGCTGTACCTGACGATGCTCTGCCTGTTCTCGGCGGGCGTCACCACGATGCTGCACAACCAGACGCTCGCGCTCGGCGTGCTGGTGCCGTTCTTCTTCCTGCTCTCGCCGATCCTCTCGGCGGTGCCGAAGGTCAAGACCCTGGCCCACTACTTCCCCGACTACGCGGGCTCCCGGATGACGCTGGTGTACGAGCAGCACGGCCAGCCGTACGGGCCCTGGGCCGGCTTCCTCATCTGCCTCGCCTGGACGGCGGCGGCGCTGGTCGGCGGCGCGCTGGTGCTCAAGAGGCGCGACGCCTGACGGATCCGCGCGACCGGACTCAGTAGCGCGGCGCGCCGCGGCCCCGCAGCACGTTGGAGGCCCGGCGCTCCCGCGCTCCCCAGCAGGCGCGGTGCCAGTGCCGCCGGTCGTCCACCCCGGCGCCGTGCATCGGCCAGGCCACCACGTGGCCCATGCCCGGCGGGATCTCCTGGTCACAGCCCGGGCAGCGGTAGTGCCGTCCCGCCGTCCCGGCGACGGTCTGGACCACCCAGTCGTCGCCCTGGTAGTTCTCGGTGCGGCGCAGCGAACCGCCGAACGGGGTGGCGGCCGGTGCGGCGCTCTCGTCGGGGGCGGCGCTCTTGATCCGGTTGCGGCGCGGCGACACGGCGGACTCCCTCTCCTGCTGGGCTCTGGATCGTTCCAGCCTACGGCCGGCCGGGCTCCCGCACGGCCACTACCACGGCCCTGTCCGGCACTTCGGCGTTTTTGCCGAGATCCACCCGATCATCGGGGAAATCCGGGGTTCCGCGTGCCATTGGCACATGACATCGGATACCCAGAAGGGGAACAGGCGGGGCCCGCAGACCCTGCGCGCACCCGAGGAGGCCCCAGGATGAGCAAGACCAGCGCCCGTGCCGAGAACCGCCGGCCCGTCGGGGTCGGGGTGCCCTCCCCTGGCCCGACGCTGAGCGCCCCGGCGCTGAGTGCCGTCCCCCCGGTGACGGCCGTCGCGGGCGAGCCGCTGCCCGCGGTCCAGCGGGCGGGCGCGCTGCCACCGGCCACCGGGCCGCTGCGGGTCGGACTGTTCCTGCTGTCCGCGCAGTTCCCCGGGCAGAGCCACGGCGAGGCGCTGGAGCGCACCGTCCGGTCCGCCGTCGAGGCCGAGCGGGCGGGCCTGGACAGCGTCTGGCTGGCCGAGCACCACTTCGTGCCGTACGGGGTCTGCCCGGACGCCGCCACGCTCGCCGGGATGCTGCTCGGCCGCACCCGCAGGATCGGCGTCGGCACGGCGGTGAGCGTGCTCTCCACCCGTCACCCGGTGGCGCTCGGCGAGCAGGCGGCGCTGCTGCACCTCACCTCCGGCGGACGGTTCACGCTCGGAGTGGGCCGCGGCGGGCCGTGGATCGACCTGGACGTGTTCGGCGGCGGCGTGGATGCCTTCGAGAAGGGCTTCCCGGAGCGGCTGGACCTGCTGCTGCGCTGGCTGCGCGGCTCCCGGGTGGGCGCGGACGGCCCGCAGTTCGCCTTTCCCGAGGTCGCGGTGGTGCCGCGGGCCACCGAGCCGGTGCGACGGCCCCAGCTGAGCAGCTGGCTGGGCCTCGGCGGGCGGTCGGGCCCGGTGCGCTTCCCGCGCCAGCGCCGGGAGGACGAGGGCCTCGGCGAGGAGCTCACCACCGCCGGGCGGCCGGTGGCCGGTCCGCCGGTGGTGGTCGCCTGCACCTCGCCGGGCGGGGTGCGGCTGGCCGCCGAGCGGGGCCTGCCGATGCTGCTCGGCATGCACTCGGGGGACGACGACAAGCTGCGGATGCTGGAGCTGTACCGGACCGCCTGGCTGGCCGCGGGGCGCGGCGAGGAGCAGCTGCGCCGGGTCGGCCGCCGGCACGTCGCGGCCGGGGTGGCCCAGGTCGACGACCGGGCCGCGGCCGCCCGGTCCACGCTGCTGAACGCGATGCCCGGCTGGTTCGAGTACGGGCTCGGCGCCCACCGCACCGTGGACGGCCGCGAGCGCAGGATGCGCGACCCGCGCCAGTACACCGAGCTGCTCTGCGACCTGCACGCGGTGGGCACCCCGCGGCAGTGCGCCGACCGGCTGCTCGCCACCGCCGAGCGCACCGGCATCCGCCGCTTCGCGCTGCTCGCCGAGGGCAGCGGCGAGAACGAGGCGACCCTGCACAACATCGCCCGGCTCGGCTCCGAGGTGCTGCCGCAGCTGGGCTGAACCCGCGGGCCCGGGCCGCCGCCCCTCCCCCCGCACCGGGGGACGGGGGCGGCCGGCACCGCGGCCGGGGAACGACGGGGGTCAGCAGTCCCGCAGTTCCTCGGACTGGTTGAGCAGCTGCTCCCGGACGGAGGTGAAGCGGCCGTACCGCGCCTCGTTGGTGTCCGACGGCAGGAACACCGCCACCCGGTGACAGTTCTGGAACGCCAGCCGGACGCCGAAGTGGCGCTGGAGGGCGCCCCGGATGGCGTCGCTGGCGAGGGCACGCAGCAGCTGGCCACGGGCCTGCTCGCTGGGCGGCGGTACCTGGTTGTCGGCGAAGTCGGTGCCGTCGACCTTCGCCTGGGCGACCAGCGAGCTGATCAGGTCCCAGGCGTACGGCAGCGAGACGCGGACGCAGTCGACGAATTCCCGCTCGTCGACCTCGCCCCGCTGGGCCTTCTCCAGCAGGGCCGGTGAGACGTCGAGCGACATGGATTCTCCTCTCGCGGTCCACCCGCGCGGCGCCCGGGTGGTCGTGCGTAGGTCAAGCTCACAGTGAGGGTGGTGGATGCGCACGGGGGCGTCCGGAACACCGAGGGACAGGGGTTTCCGGCACCTTCGCGACAGCGGCGGCACCACGGGACGTGACGCCCTGGATACCGAACGCGCTCAGGACAGCGTGGCAGTCAACGGCGCGACAGGCCGGTCATTCCTGTGGATTGCTTCGGAAATATGTTGCGGTGCACCGGATTGGCCGGATCCTGTCGGACCGTTCATCTGAAGTCTCCGTCCCCGTTGACAGCGATCCCGCGAGCATGCCGTCACACACCGTAGCGACCTGAAGGTGGGGGCGCCAGACCTCGGCGAGAGGCAGTCGGGACCGCGGGACCTCCATGTTGGCCGGGTTCGCGCTTTCTTCACCCTGCCGTCGCGGAATCGCATCAACTGGCCCTGGTGGGCTAGCGTGGTCGACCGTGCGTCTCGTAATTGCCCGCTGCTCAGTCGACTATGCCGGTCGGCTCTCCGCCCATCTGCCCTCCGCCACCAGGCTGATCCTGGTCAAGGCCGACGGCAGCGTCAGCATCCACGCCGACGACCGTGCCTACAAGCCGCTGAACTGGATGTCCCCGCCGTGCGTCCTTAGGGAGGCCGACGGGGTCTGGACGGTGGAGAACAAGGCCGGCGAGAAGCTCATCATCACGCTGGAGGAGGTGCTGCACGACTCGTCCCACGAACTCGGGGTCGATCCCGGCCTGATCAAGGACGGCGTGGAGGCCCACCTCCAGGAGCTGCTCGCGGACCGGATGGAGGTGCTCGGGTCCGGCTGGTCGCTGATCCGCCGCGAGTACCCGACCGCGATCGGCCCGGTCGACATCCTCTGCCGCGACTCGGACGGCGCCACGGTGGCCGTCGAGATCAAGCGCCGCGGCGAGATCGACGGCGTCGAACAGCTCACCCGTTACCTCGAACTCCTCAACCGGGACCCTCTGCTGGCCCCGGTCAAGGGCGTCTTCGCCGCGCAGGAGATCAAGCCGCAGGCCCGCGTGCTGGCCACCGACCGCGGCATCGGCTGCGTGGTGCTGGACTACGACGAGCTGCGCGGCATCGACGACGACAAGCTCAAGCTGTTCTGACCGCTCAGGACGGCGTCACCGGGGCGGTCGGGCTGGCCGAACCGCTCGGGGTCGTCGGCGACCCGGACGGCGAGGTGGTCGGGCTGGCCGACGCGGACGTCGGGGTGTGGCTCGGCTCCGTCGACTTCGTGGGCTGACCGGTCTGCGGCGGCGGGGACTGCCCCGGCTGCGGCGGGACCGGCGGCTGCGGCTGGCCCGGTGCGGGCGGCTGCGACTGCGGCGGCTGCGAGGCCGGCGACCCGGACGCGCCCGGCGAGGAACTCGGCTTCCTCGTCGGCGAGGCGCTCGGCGAGTGCGAGGCGCTGCCGCTCGTGGACGGGACCGGGCTGGTCGCCTGCCCGGCCGGGCTGCCGGGATCGGTGGCGGCCGGGGCCGGGGTGCCGCTGCCCGAGGACTGCGGGAACGGCGCGTCCTGGGTGCCGCCACCGCCGTCCAGCCGGCCGTTGCCCGGGTCCTTGACCTCCTCCGGCCCGCTGAAGCTCATCGCCACCGCCGTGCCGAGCACCCCCAGGGTCAGCACGGCCGTGCAGACCACGGCCACCCGCCGCCGCCTGCTGGACTTCAGGCGGGCCGGCACCCGGGCCGCGATC
>NZ_MSJQ01000349.1 GCF_014596515.1 Streptomyces sp. CBMA156 | reverse complement strand
ACCGGATCTCCGGCCTGGCCGCGCCGCAGAGCGCCGGCCCCACCGCCTGGTTCGCCGACGACACGGCCGGCCGGCTCTCCGGCCACCCCGGCCGCGTCGACGCCATCGCCGTCCAGCCGGGCGAAGGCGTCAGCGCCACGGACCTCGCCCGGCACCTGCGCGACGCGCTGCGCGACACCGCCGACCGGACGGCCACCGGGGCTTCCCCCACCGGGATCAGGGTGGTCACCGGCGACGCCCGGGGCTCCGTCGAGCAGCCGGCGCTCGGGGACGGCCGGACCCTGCTCGTCGCGATCGGCGGCTCCTTCGGCGGCACCGCGACCATGACGGCCGTCTTCGTCGTGGTGTCCACCATCGCGCTGGCCGTCGGCCAGCGGGCCCGCGAGTTCGCCCTTCTGCGCGCCGTCGGCGCGACGCCCCGCCAGATCCGCCGCACCATCGCCACGGAGGCGGTGCTGGTGGCCCCCATCGCCGGGGTGATCGGCCTCATCCCGGGCGTGGTGCTGGCCCGTTGGTGGTTCGACGGCCTCGCCTCGCGCGGCGCCGTCCCGAAGGGCGTCGAACTGGACGTCGGCCCGCTGCCCGCGTTCGTCGCCGTCGCCACCTGCCTGCTCGCCGCACTCGCCGCCGGCTACCTCGCCGCCGGCTACCTCGCCGCCAGGCGGCCCTCCAACCTGCGTCCCGGCCAGGCGCTCGGCGAGGCGTCGGTGGCGGTGGGACGAGCGGGCGTGGTGCGAACCGTCCTCGGCGTGCTGGCCGTCACCGGCGGCCTGGTGCTGAGCGTGGTCGCGGCCGGTCTGAGCGGCGAGAGCGCCGCCAACACCGCGCTCGGCGTGGTCATGTGCTTCCTGGTGGCCGTCGCCCTGCTCGGCCCGTGGGTGGCCCGAGCCGCCACCGGGGTACTCGGCCTGCCGCTGCGGGCGGGCGCCGGCGGCACCAGCGGCTCGCTGGCCGCCGACAACGCCCGCGCCAACGCCCGCCGGCTGACGTCCGCGCTCACGCCCATCGCGATGGTGACCGCCTTCTGCGGCACCATGCTGTTCATCCAGAGCACCGTCCAGCACGCCGCCGGCGAGCAGGTGCGCGACGGCATCACCGCCGACCACGTGCTCGGCTCCACCGGCCCCGGCCTGCCCGCCACCATCGCCGAACAGGCCGCCCGGGTGCCCGGCGTCGACGCCGCCGTGGGCGTGCTGCGCAGCGGCGCCGTCTACCGCTCCGACGGCAAGCTCCGCTCCGCCAACGTCCTCGGCGTCTCCGGCGACCCGGCGAAGCTGCCCCGGGTCCTCGACCTGGCGGTGAGGACCGGTTCGCTCGCCGACCTCGCCCGGGGCACCGACACCGTCGCCCTCGACACGGCCCTGTCCGACAAACTCGGCCTGAAGACCGGCGACCACGCCTCGTTCTGGCTCGGCGACGGCACCCAGGCCCGGCTGACGGTCGTCGCCACCTACGAACGCGGCCTCGCCTTCGGTCAGTTGGTGCTGCCCCGGGCGGCCGTCGCCGCACACGCCGGCGTGGCCTACGACAGCCAGGTCCTGGTCGCGGACGCCCCCGGTGCCGACCGCGCCGACATCGCCGCCCGGTTGGCGAAGCTCCCCGCCGAGACCGCCGCAGCCGTAACCGCCAACGCAACCGCCAACGCAACCGCCACCGCCACGGCCGTCGGACTCACCGTCGCCGACCGCGCCGGATACCTCGCCCAGACCGACCGCAGGCGCGAGGCCGGCGACTGGGCGAACTCCGTGATGGCGGGCGTGCTCGGCGGCTTCGCGGCGATCACCGCCGCCAACACCCTGGTGATGACCGCCCTGGACCGCCGCCGCGAGGTGGCCCTGCTGCGCCTCGTGGGCGCCACCCGCCGCCAGGTGCGCGGCATGATGCGCTGGGAGGCCCTGCTGGTGGCCGCGGCCGGGCTGCTGCTCGGCAGCGTGATCGCCTGGGTCACCCTGGTGCCGATCGCCCGTGGCCTCGCCGGTACCGCGCCGTACGTCCCGCCGGGCACCGCCCTGTCGCTGGCCGCCGCGGCCGTGGTGCTCTGCCTCGCCGCGACGGCCCTGCCCGCCCGGGCCCTGCTGCGGACCCGCCCGCTCGCGACGAACGACTGAACCACGTCCGGGCCGGCTGGTCCCGGTTCGCTGCCCCGCGGGGGAGGGGCAGCGGGAGGGGGCAGGGGGCGGCTCCGGTCCGTGGGAGGGGGCGCGCAGGAGGCCTCCGCGCGCCTGCTCGCTGCACAGGATCGCGGCCGAAGCGCGCAGCGGCACGGGCACCTGGGTATCGGGAAGTGGGTATCGGGTGATCACGGGAGGTTCCATGAGTGAGCAGGAAGTGCCGCCGGTCTCGATCTTCTACCGTCGCGACGGGCTCGACCCGGGCACGGCCCTGGGCGAGGTCCAGCAAGGGGAGCAACCGGTCCGGCGCGTCCAGGACTTCTGGCTGCACCGGGACGGTGAGTTCTGGCTCGTCACCCGGCACGCCGACGTGCGGCGCGTGCTGGCCGACCAGGAGACGTTCGCGATGCACGACCCGGAGCGCGCTCCGGTCCTGCCGAACGAACTCCTCAACATGGACGCGCCGGAGCACACCCGGCTGCGCCACGTCCTGACGCCGGAGTTCACCGGGAGGCGGATCCGCGCCCTGGAACCGATGATCCGCACCCTGGTCGACGAGCTGATCGACGCCATGGAGTCGCGCGGCCGGACCGCGGACCTGATGGACGACTTCGCCCTGCCGCTGCCGCTCGGGGTGATCTGCGCGATGCTCGGCGTTCCCGACCCCGATCAGGGGGAGTTCCACCGCTGGTCCCGCACCACGCTGGATCTCGGACTCCCCATGGAGGAACGGCTCGCGGCCGGCCGGGAAACGCACGCGTACGTGGCCTCCCTGGTCGCGGAGAAACGGCGCAGCCCGGACGACGGGATGATCGGCATGCTCGTCCGGGAGCACGGCGGCGCGGTGTCGGACTCCGAACTGGTCGGTGTCGCCGAGCTGTTGCTGCTGGCCGGCCATGTCACCGTGTCCAACACGATCGGCCTGGGTGTGCTCGCCCTGCTGTCGCACCCGGAACAGGGCGACCGGTTGCGCGACGCTCCCGAGGGCGATCCGGTGATCGACGCCGCCGTCGAGGAGCTGCTGCGGTACCTGTCCGTGTCCAGCACCGCGATGGCCAGGACCGCGCGGTGTGACACCGAGATCGGCGGCGTGCCGATCAAGGCCGGCGAGCAGGTCGTCTGCCAACTGCCGGTGGCCAACCGCGACCCGGCGCTCGGCGCCGGGATGGACCGCTTCGACATCGCACGCACACCCGTGTCGCACGTGACCTTCGGATACGGCCCGCACCACTGCCTCGGCGCACCACTGGCCCGCATCGAACTGCGGATCGCGGTGCCCGCGCTGCTGCGGCGGCTGCCGGGCCTCGCGCTCGCGTGTCCCGCCGAGGACGTGCCCTACCGCGTCAACAACGAGGTCTACGGCCTCCACGCGCTGCCCGTCACCTGGTGACCGGCGCCGTCGGCCCGCGGTCCGCCAGGACCCGGCCCGGCCCGGCCTGGCAGGGTCAGACGGGCGGCAGCAGGTCGCTCTCGCTGACGGTGTACGTCAGCCCGGGGTAGACGAAGTCCGTCTCCTGGTTCTCGCGGCGCCGCAGCCGGTAGAACTCGTGCCGCTGCTCCTCGTCGGCCGACGTGAGACGCGCACCCTGCGGCAGGTACGCGTGCCCGTCCCGGAACCGGACGATGGTCTTCGACGTCCGGAAGGTGACACCCAGCCACGGGTTGTCCGCCGCCCGGGCGGGCGCGTCCCACACGATCCTGTGCCTGAGCCGCCGGTTGGTGCCGACGGAGAACACGACGACACCGTGGTGGGCGAGGGGGAGCTCGAACGTCTCGCCATCGGGCCCCTTGGATTCGACGATCAGCTTCCTGGTCGGGTTCGGATCGGGGCGTTGGTAGCAGGAGAAGACGGCGATGAACGACGCGTCGGCCAGATCGAGGGCCTGGTCGGAATGGCCGCCCATGGTCCGGTAGGCGTTCGTGTAGCTCTCGACGAGAGCGTTGTTGAAGCCGGCCGGGAGTGCCGCGCGTTCCCGGATCCGTCGCGCCAGCCGTTCGTGTACCGGCCGGAAGCGCTGCGCCGGGCTGCCGTAACGGGTGGTGGTGCGGACGAGCGGCACGCCACCCGTCTCGTCGGTCCTGGTGAGCACGGCGCCTCGCCGGCCCTTTCCCGCGTCCTCCCAGCGGACCGACGCGGACAGCTCGGCGAAGAGGTCGCCCTCGGTCGGCAGGGTGTACGAGAGGATCTCAGCCGAGATCCCGGACTCGGGGGGCACGGTAGTCTCCGGTGTTCATGCTGAAGGGGAACGCGTCGCCGTAGTCGATGAAGGACGAGGTCCTGTTCTCCTCGGCGTACAGCCTGCGCAGCTCGTCCAGGCCGGCCTGCGTGGGTGGCCTCAGTTTCACCAGGTCTCCGCCTTTCTTGAGGAACGTCCGGCCGTCCCGGTGGACGGCTTCGGCGTTCGAACAGCGCACCACGTACCCCAGGCGGGTCGGGAGCAGTTCGGCGTCCAGTGCCGAGGGCCGGATCTCGTGGGTGTAGAGGCGGTTGGTGGACAGCGGCATGAAGAACACGGAGCCGGGGTGGAGCGTCAGCGTGAACCGGTCGGGGAGCGCGGCTCCGTCGCGTTCGCTGGCCGGCTCCTTGAGACGGAAGCGGAGTCGGGTCAGCCCGCTGGCACCCTTCACGCCGTGGTCGAAGGGGTCCTCGGCCAGGGGCCGCAGCCTGTCGAGCCCGTCGTAGAAGGTGCAGAAGGCCATGATGCCGTTGGCGGGCATGTCCTTGGTCTTGTCGGCATGGGCCGAGATCCTGGCCTTGGACTGCTTCCGCCCGTCCGTGGCAAGGGTGTTGTGGTAGATCTGCGCGAGCACGTGATTCAGTGGCGCCTGGTTCCGGAAGACGGCGGCGGCCTCGCGGTTCAGGGCGTCGACGATGTGGGTGTCGGTCGGGCGGAAGCCCTCGGTCGGCCCCGAGAGGTTCGTGGAACACCGGAGCAGGCGGAAGTGCAGTCCGTCGCCGTCCCGGGTGACGGGCGTCAGGTAGATCCCGCTGCGGTGGGCCTTCCCGGGCTTGGTGGACTCCGTCAGGGACTGGAACGCGTGCTCCGCGCGGATCCGTCCGAAGTGATCGGCGTCGGGTGCGAAGAAGCGGTGGTAGTACACGCCGACGCCGTGCACGCGGACCGGGACCCGGCCGAGGCCGACGACGGGCCAGCGTCCGCCGACGGCCTCGTGGGAGCCGTGCGAGAGCTCCCGGACGACGAACACCCGGGCGGCCGCGCGCAGGTGGTGTTCACTGAGCCCGGACAGGTCGCCGCACAGGTAGACGGTCTTCCGCGCGAGGTCCGGTGAACCGGAGGCGAGGTCCTCCGGCGTGATGGTGGACCCGAGGAACTCCCTGACGACGTCGTGGTCCCGCACCGCCGAAGGCGCGACCAGGACGGTGCCGGAATCCTCGACGCGGGCTTGCGTCGGCTCTGTTGTGGACATCGGACCGCACCTGCCGTTCGCAGATCGTGGTGGATTGCTCGAACCGTGGACACGGCGACGGCCCGCACTCTGTTCCCTCGCCCGCGGAGCCGCCGCACCGTCACGGCTCCTCCCCGGCCCGCAGTTCGGTGGCGACCTGACGCCGGCCGGCGACCAGTGTCTCCACCACCACCCCGAGCCCGACCAGCAGGGCCAGTCCTGCGGTGGGCAGCAGCACCGGCAGCAGCGTGGGGGTGACGACCTCCCCGACCCTGGCGCCGACCAGCGACGAGATGTCGAACGCGCCGCCCAGCAGGGCGACCGCCGCGGCCGCGACCAGGCCGCCGCCGACGGCCGCCGCCAGGGTCTGCGGCAGCGCCTCGGTGAGGATCAGCGCCAGCCCCTGCCGGGGCCGCAGGCCCATGGTGCGCAGCCGGGCGAGCAGGGCCGTGCGGTCGGCCGCGGCCCGGAACAGCGTCAGCAGCACGGCGAGCAGGGCGTATCCGGCTCCGGCGGCGGCCGCGTACCAGAACAGCCGCCCGGCGGCGTGCTGCAGCGGGTCGTCGCCGAGCGCGGCGGCGGCCTCCCGGCTGCTGTGCACCGTGTATCCGGCGGGCAGGCCGTGGGCGTCCTTGCCCCCGGCCGTGGCGTTGTCCGCGATCAGCCTGGCCAGGCCGACGGGCGGGGCCCCGCTGTTGTCCCGCAGGGTGGCCCTGACCAGGTCGGGGTCGACGTCGCCGGCGGCGAACCACTGGTTCACCCGCTTGGCGTCCGGCAGCCGTTCCCAGGTGGGGCCGGCGGGGACGACGACGAACGGCTTGCCCGGGTCCGGCAGTGCGGGGGTGGCGCCGACGACACCGGCGACGGTGAGGTGCAGGTCGTTGCCGTTGAGCGTGCGTACCCGGGACGGCCCCGCGGCCAGGCGCCCGGCCAGGTCGCGGCTGACCAGGGCGGGCACCGGGGTGTCCCGGCCGCCGGGCGTCCCGGCCAGCTTCGCCGGATCGAACCCGTCGGCCCCGAGGGTCCGGGCGATCTCGGCGTACGCCGTCGGGTCGGACACCACCACCAGGGAGGCCTCGGTGTCGTCGTGGTCGGCACCGACGAAGCGGGCCTTGGGCTCGGTCCAGACCCCGGTCGCGGCCCGGACGCCGGGCAGGGCGGCGGCGGCCCCGGTGAACGACTCGGTCAGGGTGGCGTAGTCCGGGACGGCGACGCCGATGTCCCCGCCGGTGGCGATGCGCGCGGCGCGGGTCCGCACGTGGTCGACGGTGTCGAGCACGGTGGCGCCGAAGCCGGTCGTGGTGACGGCGATCAGCAGGGCGAGCAGCGGCAGCACGGAGGGCTTGCGGCGGCCCGAGCCGTCGCGGGCCGCCCGGCTGAGGCCGAGGAAGGCGATCAGGCCGCGGCCCCGGCCGGCCAGGGTGGCCAGCCGACCGACCAGCACCGGCTCGGTCCGGGCGAGCAACAGCCCTCCGGTGACGGCGAGCAGGAGCGGCGCGGCGACCAGCAGCGGGTCCACCCCGGCCCCGGAGTGACCGACGCCCCGGCGCCGGACCTCCGCCACGGCCGCGACGGTGAGCGCCAGGACGGTGAGTTCACCGACGAGTCGGCGCCGTCCGCCGGCCGGCCGCTGACGGGTCCGCAGCAGGGCCGCGCGAAGGGGGAAGGCCAGCAGCGCGATCAGGGTCGCGACCAGGGCCGACAGCACCGCGCGTTCCCACCGGGGGGTGGGCAGCAGCACCAGGGCGAGGGCCGTGCCGAGCACGGCGGCGGGCAGGACGACGACCGCACCTTCGGCGAGCAGCCGGCGCAGCACCCCGGTGCGGGAGCCGCCGCGGGCCAGCAGCAGCCGGATCTCGGCGGCGCGCCGGTCGGTGGTGAGCACGGCGGCCAGGAACAGCACCACGGTGGCGACGCCCGCGACACCGGCCGGGCCGATCGCGCTGAGCGGCAGCGAGGCCTGGTAGCGCTCGTCCGCCAGGGTGAGGATCTCGAACAGGCCCGAGGTGGTGTTCAGGTCGGCGCGCTTGACCGCTTCGCCCAGGGCGGTGGCGTCGCGCCCGGTCAGGAGGGAGCTGATGACGTCGCGGGTCTCGTCGAGCCGGTCGGCGCGCAGCGAGGCGGGATCGACGGGCAGCCGCCAGAAGTTCTCGGCGGTCGCACCCCAGCGGACCAGCGCGGGCAGGCTGTCGCCGTCGACGAACCCGCTGGTCATCCAGTGCTCGTGGTCGGGCTTGGTGTTCAGGCAGGCGCGGGCCGGGCAGCCGAGGTCGTCCCAGAACGGGTCCTGGGGGTCGTTGACCCGGTAGAGGCCGACCACCACGGTGGTCCGTCGGGCCCCTGAGCCGTCGAAGCCGATGTCGATGACGTCACCGAGCCTGATGTGGATGGTCTCGGCGGCCTTCGCGCTGATCACGATCGGCAGCGGACCGCCGTCGGTGGCGGTGGTCGGCCAGGTGCCGTCGGTGAGGGTGGCCCGGGCGGCCAGGTCGTGCAGGTAGAGCAGGCCGAGGACCGGATAGGGCTCCTTGTCCGAGAGGTGGGCGTACCCCGGATTGCTCATGGAGTGGTCGCCCATGGCGCGGGCACCGTAGGCCAGGCCCGCCTGGTCCAGGGTCAGCCGCCGGCCGGCCTGCTCGGTGAGCTGCCGCTGCACCAGGCCGAGTTCACTCGCGTTGTCCTTCTCCCGCGTCCTGGAGGTGGCCTGGAGGCTGGTCGGGTCGGGGCCGCTCCGACGGACGAAGTCCTGGAGCGCCGTGTCCGCGCCCCGGTCCATGAGGAGGGGGAGGGCCGCCGCGAGGAAGACGGTGACGAACGCGAGGCCCGCCACGAGCAGCGCCGCCGTCGGGTTCGCCCGCAGTCTGGTGCGGACCCAGCGCGCGGGGCGGTGGGCAGGCCCGGGGGTGGGCACGCGGGTGCCGGTCCGGGTGGTCACGTCGCCCCCACGTGACGCGGTCGGTCGGCCACTCGAGTTCCTCCCCCGGTCGCGTCCCGGTCCCACCCGTCCATCCGGTCCGGCCGGACATCGGCCACGGACGGACACCCCACGGGCGCACCGGCGCAGTGATCACCGGCAATCGGTCGCCGGATAGCGGACGATGCTGTCAGATCCGATCGGTGAACGGAAGGGATTCGAGCCAATCAAGGAAGCAATGAACACGTTCCTTGCCGTGGCGGCATCCGCACCGGGAGAGAATTCCCTGAAATGCCGTGAACACTTCACACATTCGGCTTCACCGCACCCGTCTGACCTGGGTTCCTCCCTTTCGCGGAATTTCCTGCCCGGGATGCTGAACCCGTGGAGCCGCCGTATCCGTTGACCCGGACTCCACGGGCTGATCACCCGTTCGGCGGAGGTCCCCGGGCGCGTGCCCACCGTGGTGGGCAGGCTCGATGACACCGTTGCGGCTGTCCCCCCGACGGCCGGGCCCCGGCCTTCGTACGCGCCGCCCGGCCAGGGGCCCGCCGCCCACCGACGCCGACGAGGAAGTACCCGCCATGACGTACACCGTGGATTTCCACACCGTCTCGACCGTTGGCCTGGAGTCCTCTCCCGTCGCGGAGGCTCTTGCCGGTCTGCGGGCGAACGAGGCCCGCTACTTCAGGAACAAGTACGACCACGTCTTCACGGTGGAGCCGGCGGGCGACGCCGGGGAGACCGTCGACTGGGTGCACCGGATCCTCCGGGAGGAACGCGACATCGTCATCGCCTCCCGCCCGCTCCAGGCCACGGCCTTCGAGGTCGAGAACATCCGCATGGCCTACGTCTTCTACGAGAGCGGACTGTCGGTCAACGTGATGTACACCGTCGACGACGCCAAGAAGCGGGCGGTCGGGTTCAAGCTCTCCGAGGGGATGGAGATCCCGGAGGAACTCGCCTCCCGCTTCAAGTTCGCCCGGCAGAAGTCGAAGCTCGCCGGTACCATCCGCGGCTCGTACTTCGTCGTCAAGAACGAGTACTGACAGTCACCGCAGGGCCGGGTGGCCGGGGTGCCGTCCGAAACGCGCCGCGCTGTCGTCGTCCAGCCGCTCCAGGAAGCCGCCCAGGGTGTCGGCGACCTCGTGCAGGCAGCGGGCGGCGAAGAGCACCGGCTGGTAGCCGGTGATGTCGTACGCGGTGCCCAGCATGGCGCCGATGTCGAGGGGACGGACGCGGGCCTGCCCGAGGCGGCGGATCTCGCCGTAGGACGACAGCAGGGCGGCCCCGTACGCCTTGGGCGTCCCGCCTTCGTCGAGGACCCCGTACTCCAGGGTGAACCAGTAGACGTCGCTGATCATCTGCAGGACGTCGGCGCGGTCGATGCGCCCGGCCGCCCGCCCGATGAGGCGGTAGATGTCGGCGAAGGCGGGCGAGACCAGGTGGATGCCGTGGCCGAGGACGTCGTGGAGGACGTCGGGCTCGGGGGTGAACAGCGGCAGGGCGGGGTGCCGGACGAACTGCACGGCGTGGAAGTACCCCTCGGCCATCGAGCCGAGGAACCGCTTGTTCTCGACCACGCCGGGCGCGGCGGTCAGCACGAAGCCCGTCAGCCGCCGTAGCTGCGAGCCGACTTCGGCATGCTGGGGGATGTGGTCCGCAGGGATGGAAACCTGCCCCCGGGCCTCCAGCGCGGCGCGGCAGGCGTGCTCGCCCTGGGCCGTCCACAGGGCCCGGCGGACGGTGCGCCAGGTCCGCTCCTCGCTCTCGCTGTAGGCCACCACCGGGGACGGCGCGCCGACCCGCAGTCCGCGGGCGAGCGCGGCGACCTCCTCGCGCCGCCGCAGGTAGGCGGGGTCGCTGAAACCGGGGTGCTCGGCGGCCTTCCCCAGCCGGCCGTCGGGAGCGACGGGCGTGCGCGCCGGCATGTCGTCCACGAATCGATTATTCCCGGGGGTCCGGCCCGGCGCATCCGGCTGCCCCGCCAGGGCGGGCCGGGGGCCGATCGCACCCCGGCCCCGCCGGCCGGATCCGCGCGTTGTCCGCGGACGGCTGCTTCCGGCGGATTCAGCCGTTCCGGGCCGGGTTCGGCAGCAGGGCCCAGCGGACACCGTCCGGGGCCAGCCGCATCAGGGTGAGCGCCTTGGCCGGCACCGGATCCGCCACCAGGGCCCGCAGGTCGGGGGTCGCGGGGAGGTCCCGGGTGGCGGCTTCGAGGAGCGCGCCCAGGGCGGCGGCGCTGCCGGCCAGCGGGCCCAGCGAGCCCGTGACGAGGCAGCCGAAGGCGTGGCGGCGCAGGCCGGGCGGATCGTCGTCCACGAGTCGGCCGGTCGGCGGCGACGGAAGCCGGTGGCGGAGCAGCCGGGTGGGGCTGACGCGGATGTCGGCGAGGTCGCGGTAGACCAGCCGCCGGGCTCGCCCCTCCTCGTCGAGGACGGCGAGGAGGTTCTGCCCGTGAGCCCCCAGGGCCACCCCCAGGTCGAGCATGTCCAGGCAGACCCCCACGGCCAGCCGCGCGAACCCGGTGATCCGGCTCCACCGCTCGCCGGGGGTGAGCGGCGCGAAGAACGCGGGCAGTTCCGCCACCGGTACCACCTGCTCCCCCGCCCCGGCGTACGTGTACGGCGACTGCCGCAGCACCGCGGCCAGGTCCGGTGTGCCGGCTCCCGCCGCCGCCAGGGTCCGCGCGATGTGCAGCCGGCCGCCCAGCCGGGCCGCGGCACGCTCGACGACCTCGGAGGTGGTCAGCGCGTGCTCCACCGAGTGGGCGGAGATGTCCCGCACCGCGGAGGTGAGCCGGGTGCTCAGCGCCGTCTTGACGTGCACGTCCCCTCCCGGGTCGAGCGTCCGCAGGGAGAGCAGCGGGTGGGCCCGCGGCCCTGCCAGCAGGGTGCGTCCGGTCAGGGTGTGCTCGGCCTGCCACGGGTGAACCGGGATCAGCGTGACCCGGCCGTCGCGCAGGTCCGCCGGCCACGGGCCGCGCAGCACGGCGTCGGCCACCGGCGTGAGCCGCAGCCCCACCACCGGCCGGTGTTCCGGCGCGTATGCCAGTTGCTCGGCGGCCGAGAAGCCCGGCCGGGACCGGCAGGTGGGGTGGTACGGGTGCCCGTCCGGTGACCGCTGCTCCCACTGCCACGGCGCCGTCGGCGGGTCGGCGGGCCGAGGGGCCGTGCGCGAGAGCGCCATCGAGGCGGCGCTGTGATCGAGTTCGGCGGCGAGCCGCCCGCCGCCGGGCACGGCCAGGGCCGTCAGCAACCGGCCCGGGTGGCCGAACGGGCGGCCGTCCAGCTCGACGCGGGCGATCGCCGTCCCCGTCGCCCACGGGTCCGACGGCGGACCGTGCAGACGCCGCCCGTCCGCCAGCTCCAGCCCGACACCGTCGCGCCCGGTGGTCCGCCGCACGACCCAGGGCAGCGGCTCGTGCACCAGCCCCCGCCACAACCGTGCCAGCACGGCGGCCCGCGCCCCGGGCAGAGCGGCCAGGTAGGCATCGACCCGCTCCGGCCGGATGGCGCCCAGTTGCTCTGCCAGCCGCCGCTCGGCGGCGCTGCCGCACACCCGATCTCCCACCACACCCAGCTCGTTCCACGTAGGGTGGCGGCCCATGCGGGACTTCGCCCGGGCAGCCGACGCGCTGTCCGTCACGCCTCTGCTCAACTGCCTCCTGCGTGAAGCCGCCGAACCGGCGGGGAGCACACCCGCCGGCCACACCGTCCACCGCCTGCACGCCAGCGGACGGCTGCTCCGGGTCCGCACCCGTCACCGGCCCTCCTCGCCGGAACTGTGGACCGGTACGGGCTGGCGGCCGCTGCGCCACGCCGGGCTCGTCGATCTCGCCGCACAGGAGATGCGGGCCACCACCGGGCGTGCCAACCCCGCGCTCGTCACCGAGGCGACCGCCAGCCGCGCGGCCCTGGAGGCCGTCCTCGCCGCCCGGGCCCGCGCCACCCCACCCGACGACCTGTGGCTGCGTTCCGAACAGGCCCTCGTCATGGGCCACCCCTGCCACCCGGCTCCCAAGGCGCGCAGTGGTGGCGGTCCGCCCGCCGCCTGGCTCCGCTACGCCCCGGAGGCGTACGCCCGCTTCCCGCTCGTCCTGCTCGGCGTGTCGACGGACGCGGTGGTCGACGAGGGCGACACCCGCGTCCTCGACTCCCTGGGGCAGGCTCCGCCCGGGTTCCGTCTGCTGCCCGTCCATCCCTGGCAGTTCGCGCTCAGCCGCCGGCTGCCCGCGGTGCGCGCCGCCTTCGCCCGGGGCCGTCTCGTCCGGCTGGGCACCACTGCCTGGCAGGCCCGGGCGACGTCGTCGGTGCGCACCGTCCACGTCCCGGGGGGTCCTGAGGGCCCCGGACCGGCCGACCTGTTCCTGAAGTTGAGCCTGGAGGTGTGGATCACCAACGACGTCCGGCGGCTGTGGCTGCACGACCTGCGCCAGGGGCGCCGCAGGGACCCGCTGGCCACCGCCGCCTTCGCGGCGATGGACGGCGCGGCGGCCTGGTTGAGCGAACCCGGGCACCGTACGGTCCGCGGTCTTGAGGAGACCTTCCCGGTCGTGGTCCGGGACGGCCTGGACGGGCACCTCCTGCCGGGCGCCACCGCGGTGCTGGCCGCCGCGCTCGCCGAGCGCTTCGACGGCAACCCGCTCGACCGGGTCACCGATCCGCTGCGCTGGTGGTCGGCGTACCTGGGCCACGTCGTCCCGCCCGTCCTGGAGGCGTACGCCCGCTACGGCGTGGCGGTCGAGTGCCATCTCCAGAACACCCTCGTCGGCGTGGACGCGGACGGCGTTCCCGTGCAGGCCGTCTTCCGCGACACCGAGGGTGTCAGGGTCGTCCCCGAGACGCCTCGCGAGGCGGCCTGGCAGCGTCTGGTGTACTGCCTCGTCGTCAACAACCTCGGCGAGATCGCGGGCACCCTCGCGCACCGCTTCCCGGGGACGGCGGGCGAGCTGTGGCCGGTCGCGCGGCGGGAGTTCGAGAGGTGCGACCGGGAGCGCGGCGTCCCGGAGATCACCGCGCTCCTCGGCGCGGCCACGGTCCCGGGCAAGGCCAGCCTGCTCTCCCGCTGGCTCGACCTGGGCGGCACGGAATCCCGCTTCGTGCCCGTTCCCAACCCGCTGGCCGGCGGTGCGGGCGAGGTCCGCGGACGCCTCTGACACGGCGTCGGCGGATGCGCGTCCGTGCGGCGGACCAGCGGACCGCGGCAGCGGGGCGCGCCGTCACGGCCGGGCGGGCGGGCGCAGTTCGCGTTCGAGGGCGGCCAGGGCGAACGCGTCCGCGGAGGCGTGGAGCCAGCGCGGCCGTCCGAACATGATGTCGCCGGAGAGCCCGTTGAGCATGGCCACCGCCCTGATGGTGAACTCGGCGGTGTCCACGTCGGCGAACCGTCCCGAGGCCCGGCCTTCGAGGAGGACGGCTTCCAGGCGCTCCTCCCAGACGTCGGACAGCTCGGTGAGCAGGTGCCGCCCCTCGTCGTCGTGGTGCTGGGCCAGGACCTGCGTCCACAGGGCGTAGCGTTCGTCGCCCTGGTGGCGGGGCAGGTAGAAGCGGACGAACAGGGCCAGCTTCTCCGCGGGGGAGGCGGCCTGGTCAGCGGCCTGTTGGTACCGGCTCCCGAGGTCCGCCTCGCTCCAGACGAGGACTTCGAGCAGCAGGCGGTCCTTCTTGCCGAAGTGGTAGAGGATGTGCCCGGTGCTCATGCCGGCCCGCGCGGCGATGTCCGACATCCGTACGCCCGCGGCGCCCTTCTCGGCGATGGCGCTGATGGCGGCCCGCATCGCCCTTCCCCGTGCCTCGTCGCCGCTGGGCCGGCGCTTCCTTTCGGTCGGGGTCCGGGCGGGCCGGGGGGCGGTGCGCGGTCCGGTGTCCGCCGCGGGTCCGGGCGGGCTGTCCGGCGGGGGGAGGGGCTGTGGCCGGGTGGGCTCTGGCGTCGGCATGGCCTCGTCTCGGTTCCGTGGTCCTAGATCGGTAGTCTAGACTGAAAATCTAGTCAGTGCGGCTGAGCGGCATGACGGCGCGCGCGATCGGCCCGAAGCCCGGCGGTCCGCACTGTCCGACCCGACCATCCAGGAGACACCCGCATGACGCGCGGATTCGATGTTGTGGAGACCGGTATCGCCGACCTGCGCGCGGCGCTGGAGAAGGGCGAGGCCACCGCGGTCGGGCTGCTCGACGCCTACCTCGCGCGGATCGCCGCCTACGACCGGCCCGGCAGCGCCACCGCGCTCAACGCGATGGTCGTGATGAATCCGGACGCCCGCGCCGAGGCGGAGGCCTCCGACGCCCGCCGCGCGCGCGGCGAGACCCTCGGCCCGCTGGACGGCATCCCGTACACCGCGAAGGACAGCTACCTCGCGAAGGGGCTGACGGCCGCGGCCGGTTCGCCGGCCTTCGAGCACCTCGTCGCCCAGCGCGACGCCTTCGCCGTCGAGCGGCTGCGCGCGGGCGGGGCCGTCCTCATCGGCTTGACCAACATGCCGCCGATGGCCAACGGCGGCATGCAGCGCGGCGTGTACGGCCGCGCGGAGAGCCCGTACAGGGCCGACTGGCTCACCAGCGCCTACGGCTCCGGCTCCTCCAACGGCTCGGGCACCGCGACGGCCGCCTCGTTCGGCGCGTTCGGCCTCGGCGAGGAGACCTGGTCGTCGGGCCGGGCACCCGCCTCCAACAACGCGCTGTGCGCCTACACGCCCAGCCGCGGCGTGATCTCGGTGCGCGGCAACTGGCCGCTCGTGCCGACCATGGACGTCGTGGTCCCGCACACCCGCACCATGGCCGACCTGTTCGAACTGCTCGACGTCGTCGTCGCCGACGACCCGCAGACGCGCGGCGACCTGTGGCGCGCCCAGCCGTGGGTGCCGATTCCCGCGGCGTCGCGGGTGCGCCCCGCCTCGTACCCGGCGCTCGCCCCGGCCGACGCGCAGGGCGCACGCGCCTCGCTCGCCGGCAAGCGCGTCGGCGTCCCCGCGATGTACATCAACGCCGACCCCGACGCCGGCACCAACCCCGACGGCGGCATCGGCGGCCAGACCGGTCAGCGGATCGACACCCGCCCCTCGGTGATCGCCCTGTGGGAAGCCGCCCGCCGGGACCTGGAGGCGGCCGGCGCCGAGGTGGTCGAGGTCGACTTCCCGGTCGTGACCAACTACGAGTCCGACCGCCCCGGCGCGCCCTCGCTGCTCACCCGCGGGCTGGTCGGCCGCGACTTCCTCACCGTCGAGATCGAGGACCTGTCCGCCTGGGCGTGGGACGACTTCCTGCGCGCCAACGGCGACCCGGAGCTGGACACCCTGGCCGAAGTCGACGGCGACCGCGTCTTCCCCAAGCAGGAGGGTGAACTCCCGGACCGCTACGAGGGCTTCGACGACACGATCGGCGACTACCCGCGCCTCGTGCGCGAGCGCCCGTACGCGTCCTTCACCGACATGCCGCACCTCGAACAGGGACTGCGCGGGCTGGAGGAGACCCGCCGGGTCGACCTGGAGCTCTGGATGGACGGCCTGCGGCTGGACGCGGTGGTGTTCCCCGCGGTCGCCGACGTCGGCCCGGCGGACATGGACGTCTCCGAGGCGTCCGCCGACCTCGGCTGGCGCAACGGCGTCTGGGTCGCCAACGGCAACCTGGTGCCCCGTCACCTCGGCATCCCGACGGTGACCGTGCCGATGGGCACCATGACGGACACCGGCATGCCCGTCGGACTGACCTTCGCGGGCCGCGCCTACGACGACACCGCCCTGCTGACCCTCGCCGCGGCCTTCGAGGCGACCGGCAGCCGGCGGACGATGCCGCCGCGCACGCCGCGACTGCCGGCGGAGTGACGTGCCGGCGAAGTGACATGACAACGGCGTGACATGACGGCGGCGCGGCACCCTCGGGGTGCCGCGCCGCCGCCGTGGTCGGGCCGGGGCATCATGCCGGCCGGGGACCGGACCTCCCGGCCCCCGGACGCGGTTCGGCTCAGCCCGCCACGGCCGCTTCGGGCACGGCGGCGGCCTTGGCGGTGAGGGCGAGGCCGTAGCGGCGCAGCAGCAGGACGGCGGTGGTGGCGAGGCCGATGAGCAGGCCGAACCAGAGGCCGCGGGTCTCGCCGCCGAGCGGGTAGGCGAGCAGCCAGGCGGCGGGCAGGCCGACGAGCCAGTAGCCGATCAGGGTGATGCGGAAGCCGCTCCTGGTGTCGTCGAGGCCGCGCAGCAGTCCGACGCCGATGTTCTGGGCGCAGTCGAAGAACTGGAGGACGGCGACGACGGCCAGCAGGCCGGTGGCGATCTCCAGGCCCTGCCGGTCGGCTGCCGAGCCGGCGTCGAAGTAGGGCCGCAGGACGAGGTCGGGGAGGGCGAGGTAGGCGATGCCGACGAGGGTGGTGACGACCGCTCCGCAGGCGAGGGCGGTGTTCTTGATCCGGCGGGCGGCGGTGTACTCGCCGAGGGCGAGCTCCCGGCTGACGTTGATGGACGCCGCGTGGGAGAGGCCGACGGCGACCTGGAAGACGATGTAGATCAGCTGGTTGACGGCGGTGTGGGCGGCGAGCGCGGCGGCGCCGAAGCTGCCGGCGAACAGGGCGGTGACGGAGAAGAACCCGGCCTCGGAGCCGTAGGTGGCGGCGATCGGGGTGCCGAGGCCGAGCAGGCGGCGGACGGTGGCCGCGTCGGCGCGCCAGAAGTCCAGGCTCAGCAGTGGCGCCAGCTGCGGGTCGCGGCGGGCGGAGCCGAGGAGGGCGAGGAAGGACAGCAGGTAGACGCTGCTGGTGGCGACGCCGATGCCGGTGAGTCCGAGCTGCGGCAGGCCCCAGGTGCCGTGGATGAAGATCCAGTTGAGCCCCGCGTTGACGGCGACGGAGGCGATGGTGATCCGCAGCAGGGCCTGGGGGCGGCGCATGCCGACGGTGAACTGACGGATCGCCTGGAACCAGAGGCAGGGCAGCAGGCCCGGCGCCAGCGCGGCGAGCATGCCCTGGGCCCGGTGGGCGACGGCGGCGTCCTGGCCGAGCAAGGTCGCGGCCTGGCCGATGAGGACCATCAGGACGGCTCCGGCGAGGCCGGCGAGCGTGGCGACCGCCATCGCCGCCCGCACCAGGCCCCGTACGTCGTCGTCGCCGGTGCCCTCGGCCTCCTCGGAGCCCTGGGCCCGTTCGGCCCGGGCCGCGGCGGCCGCGACCTGGTTGCCGACGGAGGTGACGAGGCCGACGCCCATGGTCCGCAGCTGGTTGAAGACGACCAGGGCGAGGCCGCCGGCCGCCAGGGCCTCCGTGCCGAGGACGCCCATCATGATGGTGTCGGTGGTGGTGAGGGCGACCTGGGCGAGCTGGGTGAGGGCGAGCGGGACGGCCAGTGCGGCGAGGGCGCGGCTGTCGCGGACGAGGGTGGCTAGCTGCTGCATCGTGGGTGTCACGTTTCTCGGAAGTCAGGGCCTGCGGAGTTTGGTGAGCGTCTCGTCGATGTCGGCCTCCACGGCCTCGTCGAGCAGTGCCCGGGCGTTCATCCAGTCGTCGTTGAAGACGGTGTCCAGGTACTTCTCGCCACCGTCGTTGACGAAGGCGACCATAACGGCATCCGGCGCCAGGGTCTTCAGGCGGTTCAGCGCTTCGTGGACGACGCCCCCGGCGGAGCCGCCGATGAGCAGGCCGGTGCGGCGGGCGACGACGCGGGCGGTCGCGAAGGCCTCGACGTCGCCGACCTTCACGCCCTCGTCGATGAGGTCGTAGTCGACCAGCAGGCCGATGGTGGCGCCCTCGGGGGTGCCGGTGCCGGACTGGTAGTAGTCGTGGGCGGGCGGGCCGAAGGCGATCGAGCCCTTCGGTTCGACGCCCACGACGGCGACGCCGGGCACGGACTTCCTGAGTTCGCGGGCGGTCCCGCACAGGCCGCCGCCGGTGCCGACCGCGCCGATCAGCACGTCGACCCGGTGGTCGAGGGCCTGGGCGATCTCGCGGCCGACGGCGTAGTACCCGACGGCGTTGCCGGGGTTGTTGTGCTGCTCGGTGAAGACGGTGTTGTCCTTGCCGCGGGCCATCTCCTCGGCGAGTTCCTCGCGGGCCGCGGTGTGGAGTTCCTCGCCGTCGGTGTCGGCGTCGACGTAGACGAGTTCGGTGCCCATCGCCTTCATGCCGCGCAGTTTGTCGGCGGCGGCGTGGTTGTCGACGACGGCGGTGAAGCGGTAGCCGCGTTCGGCGGCGACCACGGCCAGGCCCAGGCCGGTGTTGCCGGAGGTGGACTCGATGATGTGGCCGCCCTCGCGCAGCTCGCCGCGCTCCTCGGCGTCGAGGACCATCTGGCGGGCCATCCGGATCTTGGCGCTGCCGGTGGGGTTGAACATCTCCAGCTTGAGGAGCAGCCGGGCGCCGTTGTCGGCGCGGGCGAGTTCGAACAGCGGGGTGTACCCGATGAGGTCGGAAATCCGGCTGACCACCGGGGGGCGGTTCAGGGCGTCGGTCATGGTGGGGCTCCGTGGGGACGGCGGGGCGGGGGTCAGCGGTCGAGGTGCCAGCGCGGGCGGTCGCCGTGGTGGTCGACGACGACCTTCGGCGGCAGCGGGAGTTCGTGGAAGGGGGACTCGTTGGAGTCCATCTGGTAGCCGGCGGTGTTGGGGTAGACGAGCAGGTCGCCGACCCGGGGCCGGGCGGGGAAGGCGATCTTGCGCCAGGTCAGCAGGTCGGAGTCCAGGCAGCTGGCCCCGCCCACGCAGGCCGGGTACGGCCGGTCGGTCGGCTCGTCGCCTGCTGTGCCTTGGCTGCGGTCGCGGAGCAGGACCGGATCGGGCAGGTACTCGCTGTTGAACCACTGCTCGGACAGGCTGAGGCTGGTGCCGTCCACGGTGACGATCCCGTACCCGGCGCGGTCCTTGACCCCCTGGACGGGGAACACCGACGACCCGGCGCGGTCCAGCAGGGCGCGGCCGGGCTCCAGCAGGAGCAGCACGCCGGCCCGCCGCAGCCGCTCGGCGAGGCTCGGACCACTGCCACCGGGGCTGGCGGCGAGGATCGCGCGCAGCGCGTCCGCGCCGGCGACGGGGGAGTGGTACGGGTAGAAGTCGCCCGCGGCGAAGGCCTTCTCGCCGTGGTAGTGCCCGGGCCCCTGTCCGGCGAGGAAGGTGTCCCAGGCATCGGCGGCGACGTAGTCGACGGGGAAGCCGCCGCCGATGCTGATCCGGTCCGCCCGCAGGCCCGACGCCCTGGCCTTGAGGCAGAGTTCGACGAGTTCCCCGGCGAGGTCGGCGCGCGGCTGGATCGCGTAGCCGGAGAGGTGGAAGCTGAAGCCCTCCATCCGTACGGCGTCCCCGGCCGCGGCGCAGCGCCGCAGCGCCTCGTGCAACTGCGCGTCGTCCAGGCCGAACCGGCTGCGCGGCTGGTCCTGCGGGTACCGGCGCAGCAGGACCCGTACGGGGCGGTCGCCGCCGAGGCCGGGCAGGCGCTCCAGCTCGTCGAGGGCGTCGACGGCGATCAGCGCGCCCTGCCGGGCCGCGACCAGCAGCAGCTCCGGGGACTTGGCGGGGCCGGTGACGACGAGGTCCTCGCCGCGCACGCCGTGGCCGAGGGCGTCGCGCAGTTCGCCGAGCGAGGCGACGTCGACTCCGGCGCCGGCCGCGGCGCAGCGCTCGACGTACACGGAGGCCTTGTTGGCCTTCTTCGCGTAGTGGACCCGGCCTTCCACCCCGGCGTCGGCCAGGGCGGCGCGGAACGCGGCGAGGTTGGCGTCGAACCGCTCGGGCAGCAGGTAGTGGAAGGGGCCGCGGAGGCCGTGGGCGAGTTCGTGGAGCAGGCCGCTGTCGTGGATCCGGTCGGCGAGCGGGTCGGGGTGGGCGGGCAGGGTCAGCGCCACAGCGCCACCTCGGTGCCGAGGCCCTGGCCGGCGGCGAGCTGGGCGAAGCGGTGGCCCAACGCGATGTCGGTGACGACGAGTCCGCTGTTGTAGGCGAAGATCCGCTGTCCGGGGGCGGTGCGGGCCCGGGAGGCGCCGGAGATGACGACGGGCAGCTCCAGGTCGACGGCCGGGAGGTTGCCGTCCGCGTCGGCCATGTCGGTGCCGGTGACGCGCATCTGGGCCTCGCTGGTGGCGATCACCCGGTCCGCCCGGTGGAGGGTGGAGGGAGCCAGGCCGTGGCCGACGAGGATCGCCACCGCACCGGGCCTCAGCCAGTCGGCCTCGACGGCGGCCGGGGTGTGCCCGCCGGCGGTGGCGACGACGACGTCGGCGTCGCGGGCGGCGGCCTCCAGGTCGGTGACCGGTTCGATCTCCCGGTCGGGGAAGTGCCGGGCGAGTTCGGTGCGGACCGCGGCGATGCCGTCGGGGTGGGTGCCGGACAGCAGGAGGCGCTTCAGCCCGGGCAGGGTGGTGAGCAGGAACGGCAGGGCGAGCCGGCCCTGGGTGCCGGTGCCGATCACCAGCGCGGTGGACGCGCCGGGGGCGGCGCACTCGCGGGCCAGCAGGGCGGAGACGGCCGGGGTGCGCAGGGAGCCGATGCGGGAGCAGTCCATCATGGCGACGGGCAGGCCGGTGACGTCGTCGTAGATGGTCAGCGTCGTGTAGTAGTGCTGGTTCTCGCGGCTCTCGTCGAGGCCGTGCTTGTACGAGGTCTTGACGGCGACGACGTTGCGCACACCGTCGCGGCCGAGCATGGCGTAGGAGACGGAGTGGCCGTCGGCGGGCTTGACGGTGAGTTTGCGCGGGTTGTCGGACTGCCCGGCGGCCAGGGTGCGGTAGGCCTGTTCGACGGTGTCGACGACGTCGGCGAGGCTGATGTCCAGGCCGGCGAGGTCGCTGGTGGACAGTACGCGCAGGGTGGTGTCGTCCCGGTCCATGAGGGTGCCCTTTCGAGGTGGTGAGGCGGCGGTAGCGGTGGTTCAGGCGGCCCAGGCGGTGAGGGCGGCCTGGCCGTAGCCGTGTTCGTCGTTCTCGGCGGCCGGGCGGGTGGGGCGCTTCCCGACGCGGACCGAGGCGCGCTTGAGCCAGCGGTCGGTGCCGTCGTAGCGGGCCTGGAACGGCACCCGGCCGTGGACGACGAGGTCGTTGTCGACGACCAGGACGTCACCGGGCTCCAGGCTCACCGCGACCGAGACCCGGGCGAGTTCCTCCCCGAGGCGCCCGTACGCCTCGCGCCATGCCTCGTCGGTCTCCTCCAGCGGGGTGTAGGCGGGGTCGTAACGCATCGTCAGGCCCTCGGGCGTCTCGAACAGGGTGGGCACCGGAGCGGGCCGGCCGCCGAACTGCCGGGCCTGCTCGTAGGCGTCGTCGGGCAGGATCGGCGCGACGGGCCGCTTCAGCTGCTCGACGTCGGCGTCGGACAGGTCGGCGAGGCGCACGCCGGCCGCGGTGGTGGCGATGGCGTCGTGGTTGCGCATGCAGCACAGCAGCAGCAGGTGCGCGCGGCCCGGGTGGAAGGCGTCCTCGGTGTGCGGGGTGAGCAGGACGGAGCTGGAGGCACCGGTCTGCTCGCTCTCGTGGCCGGGCGAGGGCACGATGTTGTGCACGAACCGGCCGTCCTGCTGGCCGTCCCACGCGATCGGGGTGCCCATCAGGGTGGAGACGAGCAGCAGCACCACGTCCCAGAGCGCGCCGGCGTCACCGACGGTGGACCAGTGGCCGGGCGTGGGGCCGAGATCGGAGTCGTCGATCTCCAGGCCGCGCAGCACGAACAGGCCGTCGGGGGTGTCGACCGGACGCAGCCGGTGGCGCAGCGGCTCGCCGAGCCGGGCGCAGGCCGCGGGCAGGTCGGCGAGCAGGGCGGGGCTGGTCGCGGAGCCGTGGAGGGCCAGCAACTCGGCGGCGGTGGTGGTGAGTTCCGCGACGTCGTCGGCGTCGAGACGGCGTACCGGGGCAGGGCAGGTGGGCACGGCGGGACCTTCCGGGGACAGGAGAGGAGAAGGAGCACTGGTGCGGGCACGTGGCATCACCGCGCCGGTGTGGGACGGCGACGGGAGCTGCGCGTGGGGCGGTGGTCCGGGGCGGCTCGAACGGCCGGACGACAGGAAACGTAACAACGACTTTGAGGTTAGGCAAGCCTTACCCGGCTGGATGTCTACATTTACGTAGTCCCTGTTCCGGGGGGCGGCGCACGCGCCGCGCAGGGGTAACGCCCCTGCTCAAGAAGTGAGTTGGAGGTCGGGGGCGCGTGGCCGGAAGTCGGCCGCGCCCCGTCGGACGGCTTGCGACATGGCTCGAATTTAGGGTAGGTAACCCTAAGCAAATCGAGTACGGAACCGAGACGAGGATCGAACGTGGGCGTCACCAGACGACAGCTGCTGTGGGCCGGAGCCGGAGCCGGGGCGATCGGCGTGCTCGCCGCCTGCGGTGGCGGCAAGGGTGGCTCCACGGAAGCCGCGCCCTCCGGCGGAGACGGCCGGCAGCCCCGCCCCGGCGGGACGCTGAAGATCGGCGCGCTGGGGAAGGCCTCCGCCGTCACCCGGGACCCGCACGGCACCCAGGCCAACGAGAGCGACTACCTCGTCATCAGCCTGATCTACGACACGCTCGCGATACCCGGGGACAAGACCAACACCGCTCCCCGCCTGGCCGCCTCCTGGAAGCCGTCGGAGGACCTGAAGACCTGGCGGTTCACCCTGGCCGACGGTGCCACGTTCCACGACGGCACCCCGGTCACCGCGGACGACGTCGTCTGGTCGCTGAAGCGGCTGCGCAACACCCCGGCCGGCAAGAGCCGGCTGCCCGGCATCCAGCCCGAGGGCATCACGGCCGAGGACGCCAGGACCGTCGTCCTGGTCTCCGACTACCCCAACGCCGACCTGCCGCTACAGACCCGCCTGACCACCTTCGTCCTCAAGAAGGACACCAAGGACGACGCGATCGCCGGCGCCCCTGGCACCGGCCCCTTCAAGCTCGACTGGTACCGCGACGGCAACGCCCGCCTGGTGCGCAACGACACCTGGTACGGCGGCAAGGTCCTGCTGGACGCCGTGGAGGTGCGCCTCTTCGAAAGCCCCCAGGCCATGGCCAACGCCCTGCTCGCCGGGCAGATCGACGTCGCGTCCAACGTCGGCGCCGTCGCCGCCCGCACCGCCGAGGCCCGCAAGGACGTCCAGATCGTCCGCCGCCCCAACGACATGGCGATGCCCATCGTCATGCGCACCGCCGATGGCCCGTTCGCCGACGTACGGGTGCGCGAGGCCCTCAAGCTCGCCGTCGACCGCGACGCCATGGTCAAGCAGGTCCTCTCCGGCTACGGCAGCGTCGGCAACGACATCCTCGGCACCGGCGACCCGGCCTTCGCCAAGGACATCCCGCAGCGCACCCGGGACCTGACCAAGGCCAGGCAACTGCTCGCCGACGCCGGCTTCGACACCTCGAAGACGTACGACCTGGTCACCACCGAGGACATCGCCGGCCTGGCGGAGTCCGCGACGCTGTTCGCCACCCAGGTCCGCGAGGCCGGAGTGAAGATCAACGTCGTGAAGCAGGACTCCAAGGCGTTCTGGGACGCCACCTGGCTCAAGGGCACGCTCTACACCAGCTACTGGGGCACCAACGACTCCGTCGTCTTCTTCGCCTCCAAGACGATGCTCTCGGACGCCGGCCAGAACGAGTCCGGCTGGAACGAGCCGAGCTTCGACGAGGCCTACCGCAAGGCCATGGGCACCGCCGACCCCGCCGAGCGAGGCACGCTGCTGCACCAGCTCCAGGAGATCGAGTTCGCCGGGTCCGGCTACCTGCTGTGGGGCATGGCCGACGGCATCGACCTGGCCGGCGCCGCCGTCCGCGACCTGCCCAGGCTCCCCGGCTACGGCCGCGTCCAGCTCGAGAAGACCTGGCTGGCGCGTTGACCACGCTCCAACCGGGCGCCCGCGCGCCCCGCCGCCTCCCGGCCCGCATCCTCCCCGGTGCGGGCCGGGCCGCCCGCCAGGCGGCCCGACGCCTGGTCATGCTCGTCGTCCTGCTCGCGGCGGTGTTCGCCGCCATCGAGCTCCTGCCCGGCGACGCCGCCGGCGCGACCTCCGACCGGGGCGTCACCGCCGCCGACCTCACCGCCCGCCGCACCGCCATGGGCCTCGACCGCCCGGTCGCCGAGCGGTTCTGGGACTGGATGACCGGCCTGCCCACCGGCGACCTCGGCACCACCGCGCGCGGACAGCACGTCACCGACGTCCTGGCCGGCCCCTTCCCCAACACCCTCCTGCTCGGCGCCCTCGCCCTCGCCCTGAGCACCGCCGGCGCGCTCGCCCTCGGCGGCTGGGCCACGCTGCGCCCGGGCGGACGCGTCGACCGCGCCGTCGACGCCCTGTCCACCGCCGCGTTCGCCCTGCCGGAGTTCGTCGTCTCCGTCGCCCTGCTCCTGCTGCTGTCCCAGTGGACCGGCTGGCTGCCCGCCGTCACCCTCACCGGACCGGACGGCAGACCCGAGTCGTGGACCATGATCGTCCTGCCGCTGCTCTCCCTGGCGGTCCCCCAGATCGGCTGGAACACCCGCATCGTGCGCGGCGCCCTCGCCGACCAGTCGGCCCTGCCGCACGTTCAGGCCGCCATCCTCGACGGCCTGCCCCGCCGACGCGTCCTCAGCCACCACATGCTCCCCGGTGCCCTGCCGGCCGTCGCCGTCGGCATCGCCACCTCCGCCGGCATGCTGCTCGGCGGCACCGTCGTGGTCGAGACCCTCTTCAACTACCCCGGCATCGGCGCCATCCTGGCCGGAGCCATCACCGACCGCGACACCCCGCTCATCGCCGGAGTCGTGGCCGCGGCCGGCGCCGCCATCAGCCTGCTCCTGCTGCTCGCCGACCTCGTCCGCACCACCACCCTCGGAGAGGAGCGCCGATGACCGCCGACGCCCCGACAGCGGCCCCCGCGCCCACCGTCCGACGCACCAGGCGGCGGGTGTTCGTGCGCGCGGTTCCCGCACTCGTCCTGGTCGCCCTCGCCCTCGCCGGCCCTCTCCTCGCCGCGCACCCGATCGACGCCCCGGTCACCTTCCCCTACGCCGAAGCGGGCGGCGACGCACCGCTCGGCGGCGACCAGCTCGGCCGCGACGTCCTCAGCCGCCTCCTGACCGGCGGCGCACCCCTGATCGCCACCGCCCTGGCCATCGCCCTGGTCGTCACCGCGGCCGCCACCGCCATCGGCATCGTCGCCGTACTGCGCCCGGCCCTCGGCCGGTGGATCGAACGAGCCGCGGACCTGACGATCCTGCTGCCCTCCGTCCTCGCCATCATGCTCATCGCCCTGGCCTGGCCCGCCGGCGGACGCCTGGCCGTCGCGGCCGCCGCCACCCTTCTCGGCATCCCCTACGCGGTACGGATCGTCGCGGCCGCAGCCGCCCCCGTCGCCACCACCGGCTTCGTCGAGGCCGCGGCCGCGGGCGGCGAGAACCTCTGGCACCTCACCGTCCACGAGGTCCTGCCCAACCTGCGCTCCACCGTCCTCGCCCTGTTCGGCCTGCGCTTCGTCGAAGGTATCTACATCGTCTCCGTCGCCGCCTTCCTCCAACTCGGCCCCCAACCCCCGGAAGCCGACTGGGCGCTGATGATCCGCGAGAACGCCGCCGGCATCACCCTCAACCCGTGGGCCGTCGGCGCCCCCTGCCTCGCCATCGGCCTGCTCGCCATCAGCGTCAACCTCGCCGCCGAAGCCCTCGCCCCCGCCCGGCCCACCCCGGAGACCCCGCTGTGAGCACCACCGACCCCGCCGCCCGCGCCGCCGGACTGTCCGTCACCCTCGGGGACACCCCGCTGCTCACCGACGCCACGCTCACCCTCACCCCGGGCCGCATCACCGCCGTCACCGGCCCCTCCGGCGCCGGCAAGACCACCCTGCTGCGCGCCCTCGTCGGCGCCCTCCCCCCGGGCGCGCACGCCGCGGCCGGCAGCCTCACCGTCCTCGGCCACGACATCCTCACCCTCCCGCCCGAGGAACTGCGCCGGCTGCGCCGCCACAAGCTCGCCTTCGTCGGCCAGGACCCGGGCTCCGGACTCAACCCCCGGATGCGCGTCGCCCGGCTCATCGGCGAGACCTCCCCGCAGCGCCGCCGAACCCCGGTGGCGGACCTGCTGAGCGTCGTCCGGCTGCCGGCCGGCGAAGGCCTCGAACACCGCCGCACCGCGAGCCTGTCCGGCGGACAGCAGCGGCGCGTCGCCCTCGCCCGCGCCCTCGCCCGCCGGCCCGCGATCCTCCTCCTCGACGAACCCACCGCCGGCCTGGACGCCGCCCTGCGCGACGACATCGCCGACCTGCTGCGCGACCTCGCCGACCGGGACGCCATCGCCATCGCCCTCACCAGCCACGACTCCGACTTCGTCGCCCGCTGCGCCGACGAGGTCCTCGCACTGGAGCCCGCTCGCCCGGCCACGGTCCCGAGCACACCGGCAACACCCCCGGAGCCCACGCCGGTTCGCGCTCGCGCCGGTACGGAGCCCGTCGTCGAGGTGAAGGCACTCGACGCCAGGGTCGGCACCGGCCGGACCCGCCACCAGGTCCTCTCCGGCCTCGACCTCACCCTGCACCCCGGCACGCTGACCGGGATCACCGGCCCGTCGGGATGCGGCAAGACCACCCTGCTGCGCACCCTCGCCGGCCTCCACCGCCCCGAGGCCGGAAGCATCAGCCTCGGTGGCGAACCCCTGGCCCCCTCCTACCGACGGCGCACCCGCGACCAGCGGAGCCGCATCCAGCTCGTCCCGCAGAACCCGCTCGGCGCCCTCAACCCCGCCCACACCGTCGGCGCCACCCTCGCGCGCCCGCTGAAGCTCCACTTCGCCCGGCCCGCCGACCGGTGCGACGCCCGCGTCGCCGAACTGCTCACCGCCGTCGGCCTCACCCCCGGCCACGCCGACCGCCACCCCCAGGAACTCTCCGGCGGGCAGCGCCAGCGGGTCTCCATCGCCCGGGCCCTGGCCGCCGAACCCGACGTGCTGCTCTGCGACGAGGTCACCTCCGCCCTCGACGCCGACACCGCCGACGGCATCATGGAACTCCTGCGCCGCCTGCGGACCGACCAGGGCCTCGCCGTCGTCCTGGTCAGCCACGACCTGCCCCTGGTGTCGGCCCACGCGGACCGTCTCCTCGCGCTCGACGGCGCCGGCGGGGCACCGTTCACGAAGCACCGGGCGGCCCTCAGCCCGGTGCCGAACTGAGTTCTCCGCGCGGGGGAGTCAGCCCGCCGTCGCGACGCCCGGTCCGTCGGCCGGGCCGACGCCGTCCCGGACCCGCTCCCAGGTGCGCCGGGATCCGCGGGTCAGTGCCCAGCCGTCGTCCTCACGGAGCCGCGGCCGTTGCCCGGCTCCGCGGGCGGCGGCCGCGCACACGCGCCGGAGAAGGGAGTTGAGCTCGGCGCGCTGCCCCTTCGTCAGGGGCGCCAGCAGGTCGTCCTGGGTCGCGGACGCGTCGGTGTGGAGCACGTCCAGGGCGGACTCGCCCGAGGGGGTGATCGTCAGAACCTCCTGCCGACCGCCGACGTGGACGACCATCGACTGGAGCAGGCGTGCCGACAGGAGGTCGTCGAGGGCCTGGTCCACCTCGGCCCCGGGCGCCGTGACCCGGGTGGTGAGATCGTGCCGACCGTGCGGTCCCAGCTGCGCCAGCGCCGACAGCAACGCGTGGTGGACCGGAGTCAGCCCCCGGTGTTCCAGCCGCTCCGCCAGCAGACGGTCGACGGCCCGCCCGGCCTCCGACAGGAGGTAGACGGACTGCTCGAACGGACTCGACGATCCCTGCCGTCCGTCGTACACACCGTGTCCCCATCATCGGAAAAGCGCGACGCCCCGGGCGTCGAAAGAAGCAAGCCGAGGCTCACCATACCCACGCTTCCGATCATTGGTCTACATCGATGTCGTCAGATCAGCGCCGTCAGACCGGTCCGTGGCCGACGATCCTCCTGGCCGCGTACTCCACGTACTCGTGCAGGCCGTAGGCGAGGCCGAGCGCCAGCAGGGCCGACACCACGACCGCGGCGACGAGACCGGACGCGGCCGCACGTGGCCCGCGCCCCGTGGGCCCGGCGGGCTCCGGCTCCAGCAGAGCCTGAACGCGCCGGGGGACCGGCCCCGTGCTCACTGACAGGAAGCCGCTGCCGCGCCCACCCGCCCCGGCCAGCGCGGCCCGG
>NZ_MSJQ01000348.1 GCF_014596515.1 Streptomyces sp. CBMA156 | reverse complement strand
GTCGCGGCGGGCCCGGGCGCGGCACTCCCGCCAGCAGCGTTCGAGGTCGACCGTCGCCGTCATCGGACCCCACCCTCCCGGGCCGGCAGTTCAAGGGTGCAGTGGGCCAGGCGGTCCAGTCCGCGGTCGTGGTCGGCGAGCACCGCCCGCCCGCCCCGAGCCTCCCGCAGCGCCGCCCAGACCCCGGTGCACGGCAGCCCCGGCTCCGCGTCGCGGCGCGGGGCGGCGGACGGCGGGATCCCCGGACCGGCGGCCAGTCCGGTGCCCGCCGCGAACAGGGCGGCCCCGGAGAGGTCCGCGCGCAGCGCGGGCAGCACCTGACCGGCGGGGCCCTGCCCCATCCCGGCGACGGGCGAGGTGCCGCCGTCCCAGGCGAGCAGCAGTGCCACGGCCGAGTCGTGCTCGGCGGCGTACTGGCCGGACGCGGGTCCGGGGTACGGCTGCGAGCTCTGGTCGACGACGACCAGCAGCAGCCGGCTCCAGTCCGAGCGGCGGGCGTACTCGACGGCGATCCGCAGCGCCGTGAACGGGCTCAGCACCCCCTGGTCCGAGACCGCGAAGCAGAGCGGCTCGCCCGGCAGCCGGTGCTGCAGCAGCGACGCGGTGAGCGTGGTGTGCTCGAAGTCCGGTGTCGTGTAGGCGAGTACGGCCACCTGCGGTGCCTCGTCCGGAGCGAGCGGACCGAGCGCGTCGAGGGCCCCCGCGGCCAGCTGGGGCGTCGGCCGCAGCGGGGAGTCCGTGAACCCCTCGGACAGCACCCGCGTCCCGTACAGGTCGGCGATCTGCCGGTGCACCTCCTGGACCGCGGGGCGCGGCGCGGCGCCCGGGCCCCCCTGGTCGGCGGGTCGGTGCCAGCCCGCCCTGAGCAGGCGGGGGACCGTGCCCGCGACCGCGTCGGCGGCGGCGGGCACGGTTCGGGAAAGCGGCGCGGAGGCGCGGAACATGCTACGAGCCCGCCTCGTTGACGACGAAGTCCACCAGGGTGCCCACCGTCGCGAAGTCACCCATGTCCAGGCTCTCCACGTCGAACTGGAGGTCGAGTTCGTCCTCGATGACGATGAGCATCTCCAGGGCGCTGCTGGAGTCCAGGCCGAGGTCGTCGAAGATCCGGGCCTCCTCGCCGACCTCCGCGGTGTCCTGGTTGAGCACCTGGGCCAGGGCCTCGCGCACGGCGGCGAGGCAGGCCGCCCGCTTCTCGGGGGCGGTCACGGTGGCGATGTCGTTGGTCATTGGTTCCTCTCCGGGGTGGGTCCCGCGGCGTCCGCGGGCAGGTGGAGGTGCTGGCGTCCGAGCATCGACTCGGTGTCGTCGCGTTCCCGGACCAGGTGCGGCCGTCCCCCGAGCATCAGGACCTCGGCCGGGTAGCCGTGGCTGAGGAAGTACACCGGGGAGGCGCTCGGCCCGTACGCGCCGGACCGCTCCACGCCCAGCAGGTCGCCGGGGCGCAGCTCGGGCAGCGACACCTTCTTGCCCAGCAGGTCGTTGGGCGTGCACAGCGGTCCGGTGATGTTCCACGGGCCGCTGTCGGGTTCGTCGAGCCGCTGGAGCGCCGTGATGGGGAAGTTGCGCTTGACGAACGAGCCGATGCCGACCGCCGCCATGTGGTGGTTGGTGCCGCCGTCGGCGACCGCGAAGCGCTCGCCCATGGAGCTCTTGGTGTAGCGGACCCGGACCACGTACGTTCCGTGCACCGCGACGAGGTAGCGGCCCAGCTCCATGATCAGCCGGGCGCCGGGGTGCCGGTCGGCGAAGTCGGCGACCAGGGGGTTGAGCAGTTCGCCCAGCACCGCCGGGTCGGGGTCCTGCTCGTTGTCGAAGTAGGCCACCCCCAGGCCCCCGCCGATGTCCACCAGCTCCAGCGGGAAGCCCAGCTTCGCGGACAGCAGCTCGGCCAGTTCGAAGATGCGGCGGGCGTTGTCCGCGACGACGGCGGGGTCCAGGATGCGGGTGCCGAGGTAGACCTGCACGCCGTGCACCCGGACCGCGCCGCAGCGGTCCAGCACCGCCTGCGCGGAGAGCAGCTGCTCCTCGTCGATGCCGAACTGCCGGGGCTTCCCGCCCATGGTCAGGCCCGAGCCCTTGACGGTGAACTCCGGGTTGACCCGCAGCACCACGGGGGCCAGGACACCGCGTTCCAGGGCCAGTTCGTCGATCAGCTCCAGCTCGTCGAGCGACTCGCAGACGATGGCGGCGACGCCCTCGTCCAGGCAGGCGGCGAGCTCCTCACGGCTCTTGCCGGGGCCGAGGAAGAGGATGTCCCGCGGCTGGACGCCGGCCCGGAGCGCGGTGACCAGTTCGGCCATCGAGGACACCTCGGCGCGGGCGCCGGCGGAGTGCAGCAGCGCGCAGACGGAGATGTTCGGGTTGGCCTTGAGGGAGTAGAAGACCTCCAGCGCCGGATGGAGCAGCGACTTCAGCTCCCGGAACCGGTCCGCGATTCCGTCGCCGTCGTAGAGGTACAGCGGGGTGCCGAACTCCTCGGCCAGGGCGGTGATCCCCACGCCCTGCACAGTGAACTCCCGGCTCATTCCGGACTCCCTTCCTCGGTGTGCAGCAGCCCCGCCAGCCGGCGGGACACTTCCTCGTCGAGGACCGCGGCCGCGGCGTCGTCGGCGGCGACCACCACGCCGTACAGACGTCCCTCGAACGGCCCCTCGCCACCCGTCGCGGCGGCGGCGTTGACCGTGGCGAAGTTGTTGACGAACAGGCCGGTGCCGCCGCGCTCCGCCAGCAGCAGTCCGTCGAGCGCGTCCCGCAGCGCGGCGAACGACACCGGCCGGGCCGAGCGCAGCGGGTACTGGCGGGCGACGGCGATGCCGTCCGGTGCCATCAGCCCCTCGGTCAGCACGGCCTGGTAGGTCGACATGTTGTGGCGCGCGTTGATCTCGACCACGGGGTAGAGGCCGCCGTCCGGGTCGACCATGGCGTCGATGCCGACGACACCGAACCAGCCGTCTGCGGCCAGCTTCCCGCCCAGCAGCGCCGCCGCCTCCCGCACCTCGCCGTCCTGCGCGGCGGTGAGCCGGGCCGGCATCCGGTGGCCCTTGTGCACGCCGCGCTCGGTCAGCGCCTCCTTGACGAAGTCGAACCGCACCGAGCCGTCGCGGCTCACGGTGAACTGGTAGTTGAGGTCGGCCTCCTTGGCGACCCACTCCTCCAGCACCAGGGCGAGCCGGTCGCTGCCGGCCCGCGCGGCCTGCCCCGCGGCCATGCGCTGCAGCCGCTCCAGCCGCCGCGGGTCGTCGAGCACCACGATGCCCTTGCCGGACACCCCGTAGGCGTCCTTGACCGCGACCTTGCGGCCCTCGGCCAGGCGTCCGCCGGCCCAGTCCACCGCCGCCGCCAGCTCCGCCGTCGTCTCGCAGGTGCGGCCGGGCGCCTGCCGGAGCCCCAGCTCGTCGGCCAGCCGCCGGCTGTAGACCTTGCTGTTCACGCGCTTGCACAGGGCGGCCTGCGGTGCGGCGAGCCGCAGCGAGGTGCGCGCGGCGAACCGCTCCTCGGCGTCGGACACGCCGTGTGCGACGACCTGGACGCCGAGTGGCGCCAGCTGTTGCCGCAGCGCGTCCAGCAGGACGTCGTCGTCGAGGGCGTCCTCGGTGACCGTGCGCAGCGGGTCCTGCCGGGCCGGAACGTGCACGGTGGGCGTGCTGATGCCGAGCCCGCGCAACTGGTCGAGGTAGTCCGGATCGGGCGCCGCCTTCAGCACGACGTGGTCCCGCTCGCCGCCCAGCAGCAGGGCGAACTCGTCCATCCGGTTCACCACCGCGCTCCCGGCGTGGGAGGCGACCCGGGGCAGTGCGGGCTCGCCCTCGGCCCAGCTGTTCTCGACCTCGAAGTTGCCGAGGAACAGCAGTGGTGTGTCCGCGGAGCCGGTGACCGCCCGCCCGAGTCGGGAGCGGAAGCCGCTGTCGGTCTCGTCCAAGGCTCGACCTTGCCTTTCTTGCGTCGGTGGACGGCTGTCGGTGGACGGCTGTCGGTGCAGGAGGACTGCCGGTGCAGGGGGCTGTCGGTACGGGAGGACCGCCGGCGCCGGAGGGCGCTCAGTGTTCGAGGACCATGGCGGCGAAGGTCGCTCCCAGGCCCACGCTGGTCATCACGTAGCGGTCGCCGGTGGCCAGCAGGCCGTCCCGGGTGGCCTGGTGCAGGTTGACGAAGGGGTCCGCGCAGAAGCAGTGCCCGGTCCGGGCGACCAGGTCGAGGTACACCCGGCTCATCGGAATGCCGAGCATCCGGCACACCGCCGCCCACGAGAGCCGGTTGACGTTGTGCGGCAGCACCAGCGCCACCTCGTCCAGGGTGCATCCGGCCTCGTCCAGGGCGGCGCGCACCACCTCGCACAGCGCCGAGGGGTACAGCGCCTGGAACTCCTTCGCGGCCTCCGGATCCTCCATCAGGAACTGGTCGTGGAACCGGCTGTGGGTGCGGGCCGCGTAGCCGAGCAGGCGGTCGCCGGTGCCGCCCGCGCTCAGCAGCACCGCTGCGGTGGCCTCTCCCATCACGGTGACGCCGGGGATGGACTGCGACTGCCTGGACCCGACCTTCTCGCCGGCCAGGACCAGCGCGAGGGCGTCCGGGTCGCCGTCCGCCGCCAGCAGCGTCCCGGCCATGTCGAGCGCGAGCAGGCCGGACGCGCAGGCGTGCTGGGAGACCACGAAGCCGGTGGCGTGCCGCAGCCCCAGCTCCTCCAGCAGCGGGGCCATCGAGGTGTGCGGGTAGGGCATCGGGGACGGCATCGTCCTGGCCTGCAGCACGTAGCGGACGTCGGACTCCCGGCCGCGCAGCTCCGCGAGGGCCGCCACGGCCTGTCGCAGCAGGTGCGTCTCGGCCTCGCCGGGCTCGCGGCAGATCTCCGCGAGGCCGTAGTACCGCTCGTACTGCCGCAGTTGGCCGTCGGTCAGGCCGACGTCCTGCTGTAGCTGTGCGAGCGGCACTGTCCTGGGGCGGTGGCTGGCAACCGCCGATATCGCCGTCATGGGAACACGTTCCACCGGCCTGCTGACACCTCGCTGATCCCGCGCTGATCCCGCGCTGACCGCTCGCCGCGGGCGCTTGCCACCGGTCGGGACGGCACCTGAGGATGTGCGCCGTGACAGCCTTCCCGAACGTCGAAGAGTTCGCCGCGGCCACGGGCCGGCACCTGGGCCTGAGCGACTGGATCCCGATCACCCAGGACCTGGTCGACCGGTACGCCTCCCTCGTGGGCGACGAGCAGTGGATCCACACCGACCCCGAGCGCGCCGCCGAGGGCCCCTACGGGGGGACGGTCGCCCACGGCTACCTGACGCTGAGTCTGCTGTCCGCCATGACGGACGGCATCCTGACCATCGGCGGGACCCGGCACATCCTCAACGTGGGTCTGGACTCCGTGCGCTTCCAGCGGCCGGTGCGCGTCGGGCGGCGGGTCAGGGCGGGCGCCACGCTGCTGACGGCCAGGCAACTGCCGTCCGGCTGCCTGTTCGGGCTCCGCATGGAGGTCGAGGTGGAGGGCGAGCCCGGTGTCGCCTGTGTGGCCGAAACGCGTTCGCTGGCCGTCCCCTGGCAATAAAGTGGATATTCCTCCCCTGCGGCGGGCGGTGACCGTTCCGAATAATGGAGGGCAGCGCATCAACCAGGGATGCGGAACCCCAGGGGGGCACCCGATGGACACCAGGCAGCAGGGCGTATCGATGACCGGACACACGCCACCACCGGCGCTCCCGAGCGGTGCCGTCACCGGCCTGCGGCGCTCCCTCGTGCTGTTCGGCCTCTCCCTGCGGGCCCTGGTGCTCGGCCTGTGGCTGACGAGCCTGTACATCTTCCTGCCCGCCGGCCTGGGCGTGTCGCTGCTGCCGGGCACCCAGCGCGCCGTCCGCCGACTGGTCGACCGGCAGCGGGAGTTGGCGGCGCAGTGGTCCGGGGTGCCGGTGCCCGCGCGCTATCCGCCGCTCCCGGACACCCGGCAGGGCCAGGCGCTGCACGCCCTCCTCGTCGCGCGGGACAACCAGGTGTGGCGGGACTGGCGGTTCGTCGTCATCGACCCGCTGGTCGGCGGCGTGATCGCGTTCGTTCCGGCGGCACTGCTGCTCAGCAGCGCGTGGGGGCTGGTGACGGCCGTGTTCGGCGCCCAGCTGCCGAGCGACTGGGGCAGCATCTGGTACATGTTCATCCCGGTCGACGGTCCCGTCACCGCGGTGCTCGCCGGACTGCTGGCCATCGTGGTCGCACTGTTCGCGCTGTGGGACGCCCCGCGCACCGCGCCGCGCCACGCCCGCTACCTGTTCCGGATGCTGGCGCCGCGGGCGGACGAGGCGATGGCCGAGCGCATCGAGCACCTGACCACCACGCGCTCCGACGCGATGGACACCCAGATGGCCGAGATCCGCCGCATCGAGCGGGATCTGCACGACGGTGCCCAGGCCCGTCTGGTCGCGATGGGCATGACCCTCAACGCGGCCGAACGACTGCTCAAGACCAACCCGGACGCGGTGGCGGCGCTGCTCGCCGAGGCCCGTGAGTCCTCGACCAAGGCCCTGGACGAACTGCGGGACCTGGTCCGCGGCATCCACCCGCCGGTGCTGGCCGACCGCGGCCTGGGCGACGCGATCCGCTCCCTCGCCCTGCTCTGCCCGCTGTCCACGGAGGTCAGCATCGACCTGACCGGCCGGCCGGAGCCGCCCGTCGAGTCCGCCGCCTACTTCGCCGTCTCGGAGATCCTCACCAACGCCGCCAAGCACTCCGGTGCCGAGCGCGCCTGGATCGACGTCCGGCACGAGGGCGGCATGCTCCGGATCGACATCACCGACGACGGCCGCGGCGGCGCCGACCCGGACCGGGGGACCGGGCTGCGTGGGATCGAACGTCGGCTGGCGGCCTTCGACGGCATCCTGGCCGTCAGCAGCCCGCCGGAAGGACCCACCCTGATCACCATGGAGCTGCCGTGCGCATTGTCCTCGCCGAAGACCACTTCCTCCTGAGGAACGGCCTGGTGCAACTGCTCACCGCCTACGGGCACGAGGTGGTCGAGGCGGTCGACAACGGTCCGATGCTGCTGCGCGCGCTCACCGAGCAGCGCCCGGACGTCGCGGTGGTGGACGTCCGGCTGCCGCCCGGCCTCAGCGACGAGGGACTGCGCGCGGCGGTGGAGGCCCGCACCCGGATTCCCGACCTGCCGGTGCTGCTGCTGTCGCAGTACGTCGAGCCGCTGTACGCCCACGAGCTGCTGGCCACCGGCTCCGCGGGCGTGGGGTACCTGCTCAAGAGCCGGGTCACCAACGGCGACCAGTTCGTCGACGCCGTCGAGCGGGTGGCCGCGGGCGGCACCGCGATGGACCCGGAGGTCATCCAGCAGCTGCTCACCCGCAAGGTCCGCGACGAGCGGCTGACCGCGCTCTCCGCGCGTGAGCGGGAGGTGCTGGAGTGCCTGGCCCAGGGCCGTTCGAACGCGGGTACGGCGGAGGAGCTCTACATCTCGGAGAAGGCGGTGGCCAAGCACATCGGCAACATCTTCGCCAAGCTCGGCCTGCCGCAGTCGGAGACCGACAACCGCCGGGTGCTGGCCGTCCTCGCCTACCTGGACCACTGAGCCCGACGGCGGCGGGCGGCCGTTCCCTCCCGAGGCCCGGACCGGATCGCATCCGGTCCGGGCCCTTCGCGTGGGCGGGGGCTGCCGGTCCCGGGCCGGTGGGTGGGAGGGGAAACTCTGTCCTTGGTCCAACGGGATATCTGCCGAACGGCAGATGGCAGGAGGCCGCGGATCGGTGAGGCTTCGGGTGGGTCCGAGAGACGGGCCCGATTCGAGCCTCCCGGAGGATGCGGTGGTTCAGCGTGCGAAGTCCGGATACGGGGTGGTCGGTCTCGTGGTGGCCGGCCTCGTGGTGCTGGCGGGGTGTGCCGACGCCGCGGACGCGACGCCCGAGGACAAGACCTTCACCTTCGCCGGGCAGCGCCTGGACGTCAGGTCGCACGGTGCTCCGGCCGACCTCGTGGCGGCCGACCGCACGGACGTCAAGGTCACCCGCTGGTTCGACACGAGCGGCAAGATCGGCAGCGCCAAGGAGTCCTGGACGCTCGACGGCGGGGTGCTCGAACTCCGGGCGGGGTGCTCCGGGCTGGCCGACTGCGACACGAAGTACCGGGTCGAGGTGCCCAGGGGCGTCGCGGTGCTGCGGGACGGGCGCGAGACGGAGCTCAGGGGGTGAGGGCGACGAGTCCTGTCGGGGAGGGGGAGTCCATGCTCGAACTGGTGGATGTCACCAAGGTCTACAAGGGCGGCAAGCGGGCCGTCGACGGCGTGACGATGCGGCTCGGGCCGGGGATGGTGGGGCTGCTGGGGCCGAACGGAGCGGGGAAGTCGTCGTTGATGCGGATCGTGTCGACGGTGACCAGGCCCACGGGTGGGCAGGTCCGGTACGAGGGTGTCGACGTGGTGGCCGAACCGGACCGGTTGCGCCGGGAACTCGGTTACCTGCCACAGGACTTCGGGGTCTACCCGAACCTGACCTCGCGGGAGTTCCTGGCCTACCTGGCGGCGGCCAAGGGGCTCGGTGCCCGCTCCGCCAGGGCCAGGATCGACGAGCTGATCCAGCTGGTCAACCTGACCGAGGCGGTCAAGCGCCCGCTCGGCACGTACTCGGGCGGCATGCTCCGGCGGGTCGGCATCGCGCAGGCGCTGCTGGCCGACCCCAGGGTGATCGTGGTCGACGAGCCGACTGCCGGCCTGGACCCGGAGGAGCGGGTGCGCTTCCGCAACCTGCTCAGCGAACTCGCGGCCGAGCGGGTCGTGATGCTGTCGACCCACATCGTCTCCGACGTGGAGTCGGTCGCCTCCGACATCGCGGTGGTCGCCAGGGGCCGGCTGCTGCGCCGGGGCTCGCCCGACGAGCTGCTCCGGGAGATCGACGGGCAGGTGTGGGAGGCCGTGGTCGCCCCGGCGGACCTCCTGGAGGTCCAGGCCCGCCACGTGGTCAGCCGGATGGTTCGGACGGGCAGCGGCGTGCGGCTGCGGGTGATCGCCGCCGGGTGGCCGTGGGCCGACGCGGTCCCGGTGGCGCCCGACCTGGAGGACGCCTACCTGGGCGTCATCCACCGCGCGGGGGAGCGGAGCCGGGCCGAGCGGCGGGCGGTGGGCCGGTGACCGGGGGACTGGAGGTCGGGAGGCTGGCGGTCAGGGGGCTGGCGGTCGGGAGGCTGGCGGTCGGCGACTTCCGGGACCGGGTGCGCCGGCCGGTGTACGCGGTGACGCTGCTCGCCGCGGTCGGTCTCGGCTACCTGGCCGTGCCGAACGCGGACGGCCAGTGGACGATCATGGACGTCGGCGGCAACCGGGGTGTCTACAACAGCGCCTACGTCGGCACGGTCACCGCCCTGGCCGGTGCGCTCTGGCTCACCTTCGGCGGCTTCTACGTGGTCCGCAGCGGCATCGCGCGGGACGAGCGGAGCGGGGTCGGGCAGATCCTCGCCGCGACCCCGCTGCCCACCTACCGCTACCTCCTGGGCAAGTACCTGAGCAACCTGCTGGTGCTCGCCTCGATGGTCGGCGTGCTGGCCGTCACCGCACTGCTGATGCAACTCGCCCGCGGTGAGGACCGCTCGGTCGACCCGGTGGCCCTGGTGGAGCCGTTCCTGCTGTTCTCGCTGCCGCTGGTGGCGCTCACCGCGGCGGCGGCGCTCCTGTTCGAGACGGTGCCGTTGCTGCGGGGCGGCCTGGGGAACGTCGTGTGGTTCGTGGTGGCCCTGGCCGTCTCGATCGGCGGGCAGTCGGCTTCCGCGCCGCTGGACGGTCTCGGCGTGCACGGGGTCGCGCGGTCGCTGGGCGCGGCGCTGGAGGCCCGGCACGGGACGGCCGGCCAGGGGGAGTTCAGCCTCGGGCTGACCAAGGTCGACAGACCGCTGGGCACCTTCCTCTGGGACGGCTTCGACGCGTCCTCCGGGTTCGTCCTCGGCCGGCTGGCCATGGTGCCGGCGGCGTTCGCCGTGGCGCTGCTGCCGGCCCTGTGGTTCGGCAGGTTCGATCCCGCGCGTGGTTCCGGTGGCGCGGCCGCGGCGGCCGCCTCCCCGGTGGTGGATGTGCCGGTGGTGGACGTGCCGGCCGCGGCGGCTGCGCCCGGTCCCGCCGGGACGCGATGGGCGATCGCCCCGGGCGGCCTGCCGCGGACCGAACCGCGGCGGGCCGGAGCGTTCGGCCGGCTGCTCGCGGGCGAGGTCCGCATCCTCCTCCGGGGCATCTCCCCCTGGTGGTGGCTGGTCGCCGCCGGGCTGACCGTGGCCGGGTTCGCGCTGCCGGTGGACGTGGTCACCGGTCTGCTGCTGCCCCTGGTGTGGCTGTGGCCGGTGCTGGTCTGGTCCCGGCTCGGCAGCCGGCAGGTCGAGAACGGCCTGGAGGTGCTGCTCGGCGCGTACCCGTCGGCCCGCCGCCGGCTGCTGGCCGAGTGGGCGTCCGGGCTGGTGCTCAGCGCGGTGACGGGTGTCGCCCCGCTGGTCCGCATGCTGGTGGCGGGTGACGGTGCGGGGACGGCCGGCTGGGTCGGCGGCGCGCTGTTCGTCCCGTCGCTGGCCATGGTGCTCGGCGTGGTGAGCCGCTCCCACCGGCTCTTCCAAGCGGTCTACCTGCCGCTCTGGTGGCTGCTCGTGAACAACGTCGCCGCGCTCGACTTCATGGGTGCCGTCCGCGTGAACGGCAGCCCGGCCGGGCCCGGCCCGCTGCTGGTCGGGGCGCTGTCCGCGGCGATGCTCGCGGTGGTGTTCGTGGCCGGCGCCGCCCGACGGAACGTCAAGGGCTGACCGGAGCCAGGAGTCGGGTGCCGGCGGTCGGGTGCCGGCGGTCGGGCATCAGGAGCCGGGAGCCCGGGTCGTCGGCGGACGGCCCGGGCTCTCCTCGGATGTCGGGGAGTTACTCGTCGTCGCCGAGGTCGCCGAGGTCGCCCGCGAGGTCGCCGTCCGGGGTGCCGCTGATCACGTACCCCTGCCGGCGCGCCTCGTAGCAGGCCACCGTCGCGGCCGCCGAGACGTTCAGCGAGCCGACCCGGCCCAGCTGCGGCACGAACACCACCTGGTCGCAGAGCGCCAGGGCCTCGGGGGTGATCCCGCGGTCCTCGTGCCCGAGCATGAAGGCCACCGCCGGGGTCAGTCCGGCGGCGAACATCGGCACCGCCTCGTCCGCCAGCTCCAGGCCGACGACCTTGAAACCGTCCGCCTTGGCCGCCGCCACCGCCTCGGCGACGGTCGGGAAGTGCTCCACCTTCAGGTACTTGTCGGTACCCATCGCGGCCTTCTGGGCGCCGGACGAGCGCACCGACGGGGTGTCCCCGACCAGGTACAGCTTCTCGGCGCCCATCGCCGCACCGGTGCGGACCACCGAGCCGACGTTGAACGGCGACTGGAGGTTCTCCAGGATCATCGCGAGCCGGAACTCGTTGCTGCGCCGCCACGAGCGGTGCAGACGCTTCAGTTCGGTCCCGCGCAGTTGCTTCACGTCGTCGTACCTCGTCCACTCTCGGAGCCCTCGCCCGCCTCGGGGCGGGGCCGCGCTTCCAGAATCCGGAACCCGTTGACCGACGTGACCCGGGTGGTCGGGTAGCCCTGCTCGTTCAGCCACGCCTGGAGCGAGTCCGATCCCAGGTGCTTCTGCACGACCAGGAACGCCGAACCGTCCGGGGTCAGCCGGCCGAGCCAGTGCGTGAGCAGTCGGCGCAGCGCGGCCTTGCCGATCCGGATCGGCGGGTTGGAGTAGATCGTGGCGAAGCGGACGTCCGCGGGGACGTTGTCGGGCAGGGCGGCCTGCACGTTGCCCAGCCCCAGCGCCTCGGCGTTCAGCCGGACCAGCTCCAGGGCGCGCTCGTTGACGTCCACCCCCCAGACCGGGAGGCGACGGCGGCGGCTGGCCCAGGTCAGCGCGATCGGTCCGTAGCCGCAGCCGATGTCCAGGATCGGGCCGCGCACCCGCGGCGGCGGGGCGTGCTCCAGCAGGATCCGGGTGCCCGGGTCGAGCCGGCTCCGGGAGAACACCCCGGTGTCGGTGGTCAGTTCCAGGGTGAGGTCCGGCAGGGAGACCGTGATCGGCCGGCGTTCGCTGGCGACCTCGGGTGCACCGGTGAAGTAGTGCGAGCCGGACATGATTTCCCCGTCGTTCGTATGGGCCTCGGGGCCACCGGGTGGGTGTGGGTTAGCCCTTTGTACGGCACCGATCGTACCCCCGGTGGCCCGGACGGCGTTCCGGGCGGCGTTCCGGACGGAGTGCCCGGCGGCGCTCCCACGGGTGCTCCGGCGGGTGCTCCGGACCGGTCGGAGCGTCCGGTCCGCCCGGTTCTCCGGTCACGCGGTGCCGGGGCTCTTGCGGGTGGCCACGTTGATGCGGTTCCAGGCGTTGATGGTGAAGCAGACCGAGATCAGCTGTGCCAGCTCGGCCTCCGCGAAGTGCGCGGCGGCCCGGGCGTACACGGCGTCCGAGACGCCGCCGCCGATCCGGGTGACCTCCTCGGCCAGCGCCAGGGCAGCCCGCTCGCGCTCGCTGTACACGTCGGCCGGGGCCTCCTGCCAGACCGGCAGCAGGTACATCCGCTCGTCGGTCTCGCCGGCCTTGCGGGCGTCCCTGGCGTGCATGTCCAGGCAGTACGCGCAGCCGTTCAGCTGGGAGGTGCGCATCTGGACCAGCTCGACCAGAGCCGGGTCCAGGCCCTCGCGGGCGGCGGCGTCCAGGGCGATCATCGCGCGGAACGCCTTGGGGGCGGTGCGGGCGTAGTCGAGACGGGCGGGGGTTCCGGTGATCTCGTTCGTCGTCATGGCTACGACCCTAGGAGCGGAATGCACCCGGCCACTGGGTCATTCAGGGGCCTGTTCTGCGGGTCAATCGAGCCACGCGGCCGGGGCGGGACGGGGGTGCGGGCAACACGCCGGACCGGGCCCGGCACGTCGCGTCCGGGCTCCGGGCGGCGGATACTGCCAATACCGCCAGCCGGGCCCGTGAAGGCCTCCGAACAGTGAGGACGGATGCCATGCCGCAGGAACAGCACGAGGAATACCTGATCGAGGAGAGCGCCGAGACCGTCGAGTCCGACGAGAAGGCGCCCGAGGGCGACACCTACGACGAGGTGGCCGAACGCCGGGCCGTCGGCGCGGACCCGGCGACCAACGTCGCGGACGTCGTGGAACAGACCCGGCCGGTCCGCAACGACGAGGACGAGTACCGGGAGTAGGAGCCCCCGCCGGTCACAGGGCCCGGCGGCGTTGCAGCCAGGCCATGGCCGCCCAGCCCGGCAGCACCGGCAGGATCAGCGTCAGCAGGCGGTACAGCGCCACCGCGGCCACCGCGCCGCCCTGCTCCATCGACGCGGTCTGCCCGAGCAGGGTGATGAGCATCCCGTCCACCGCGCCGGCCCCGCCCGGGGTCGGCGCCGCGCTGCCCACGGCGTTGCCCACCAGGAACACCACCGCGACCGAGGCGAAGGAGGGCTCCCGGCCGATCGCCCGGACACAGCAGTACAGGCAGGCGATCAGGCAGATGGACACCAGCAGCTGCCCGGCCACCCCCACCGCCAGCCGGGTCGGGTTGCGCAGCAGGTCCAGCAGCCGTGGCAGCACCTCCGCCGTCAGCGGCCGCAGCCGTGTCGCCAGCCACCGCCGGGCCACCGGGATCGCCGACACCAGCGCCAGCAGTGCCGCCGCCCCCGCCAGCCCGCCGACCACCGCGGGCAGCGCGTCCAGCTCGGAGCCGCCCGGCGTGAAGTCCAGCAGGTAGACGAAGGCCCCCAGTTGCAGCAGGTGCAGCACCAGCCCGATCAGGTTCCCCACGCCGACGCTGGACAGCGCCTGCGCGGTGGGGATCCCGGCCCGCTGCAACAGCCTGGTGTTCAGCGCGATCCCGCCGACGCCACCCGGTGACACCAGCTTCACGAACGACCCGGCCACCTGCGCCAGCACCGCGTTGCGGAAGTCCAGCCGCTCCGGTACGAAGCCGACGAAGCCCATCGCCGCCGCGACGTGGCTCGACGCCGCCGCGACCAGTGCGAGCAGTAGCCACCACGGATCGGCGTCCGCCAGGGTGGAGATCGGGTTGTCCTCCGCCGCGAACAGCTGCGGGATCAGCAGCCACCCGGCCACCACCCCGCCGACGACGACCAGCAGCGTCCGCGGCCGCATCCGCTCCAGCCGCACCGGGCGGCCCACCACCTGGGGGCGGGCGCGCAGGACCTCCGTGCGGATCTCGTCGAGCAGGCCGCCCGGGGTGGGGGCGCCGCCGTCGGGTTCCGGCACAGCGGTCGTACCGGTCTTACCGGTCTTACTGGTCGCAGGGGCTGCGGTGGCGGCCGGGGCGGCCGGGGCGGGGGCGCGCTTCGCGTGCTGCTTGAGGGCGCGGCAGGTGGTGTGGGCGAGGGCGATGGGCTGGAGCAGCGGGAGGGCGGCGCCGACGGGGTCGGGGCCGAGGACGGCGACGGCGGTGCGGACCGAGCGGGCGGCGCCGGCCCGGAGGGCGAGGGTGGTGAGCAGCTGGGCGAGGTCGCATCGCAGGACGAGTTCGGTGGCGGCGATGTCCCCGTCGGCGAAGCCGACCAGGTGCACCGCGCCCGAGTCGTCGATCAGCAGCGAGGAGGGGACGAGCGCGCGGTGGGCGATCTCGCGGCGCTGGAGCAGCGAGAGCTGCCGCCACGCGTCGGTGAGCAGCTCGTCGGTGATCTCCTCGTCGGCGAGTTCGTCCAGGTTGCGTCCGGCCAGCCGCTCGTACGCGATGAGGGCGGTGTCCTGGCCGAGGCCGGCGGTGGCGGCGATGTGCCGGGTGCGGACGCCGGCCGCGAGGGCCGCGTAGGTGACCAGGGCCTCGTGTTCCAGCCCGGTGCGCGGGGAGCGCAGGACGCGCGGGTCGGGGGCGGTGTGCAGGCGCAGCCGGCGCCAGGCGCGCTGGACGGCGGCGGCGGTGACGGCCTGCCGGTCGAGGAGCTGGACGTCGAGGTCGGGGCGGCCGTCGGCCTGCCGGACCCGGTAGCGGTCGGGGGCGGCCGGCTGGGCCTCGACCGGGCGCAGTCCGCAGTCGCGCAGGGTGCGCAGGACCTCGCCGGGCCGGGGCCGCGGGTCGGGGGTGCCGACCGCGTACAGGGTGCCGTGGGCGCCGGTCCAGCCGATCAGCAGCCCGAGCAGGAGCGCCGTGGGGGTGGCGTACCCGCCGGCCAGTCCGGCGAGGCCGTACAGGGCGAGGACGCTCCAGGGCAGGCGGTGTTCCCGGCTGCCGGAGGCCGTCATGAAGGCGAGGACGGGTGCGAGGTAGCCGTAGACGGGCTCGGTGTGTCCGAGCACGTCGCCGGGCAGCGGCTGGGTGAGCGAGGTGAGCAGCGAGACCGGGGCGAGGCCGTCGGCCCACAGGTCCAGGCCGAGCGTGGCGCCGTACGCGAGGACGGCGGCGAGCAGCCCGTCGGAGACCTGCTGGAGGGCGCGCCGCCGGTCGGGGCCCAGCATCCGGCGGATCGCGAGGCCGACCGGCAACAGCAGTACGGCGGCGGTGGTGAGCCCGCCGGCCAGGCTCGCCAGCGGGCGCGGCACCAGCCCGGCTGCCTCGGCGACGTCGGCGGCGATGCCGCTGGTGGTCGCGCGGGCGTAGTCGGCGAGCAGCAGGGTGAGGGCGATGGCGAACAGGCCGCCGAGCAGCCGGATCAGCGCGACCGGCTGCCGGACCCGGTCGGTGGCGGGCAGCGGGCGGGCCCGGAACCGGCCGGGGCCGCTCTGCTCGGGTATCCGGGCGACGGCGGCCGTTCCGCCGTCGCCCCGCACGCCGCCGTCGGTGTCACCGGCCCGCCCGACGCCGTCGTCCTCCCGCGTCCCCGTGCCGCGTTCCCGCTGCCCGGGCGCACCGGTGGGGTCGCTCCCGCCGGTGTCGCCGTTCGTTCTCCCCGTCACGATCGCCACGGATGGCATGCTCCCATGCCACCGGTGGCCGCGGAGCGGGGATTCGGCAGTGCCCGCGGGACGGGGCTCAGGCTTGCCGCGTCGGCAGGACGACCAGGTGGCGCAGGTTGACGTGCCGGGGGCGGCTGACGGTGTACGCGATGAGGTCGGCGACGTCCTCCGCTCCGAGCGCCGGGATGGCGTCGAACATGCCGCCGAGCTGTTCGCGCAGCACCGGGTTGTCGATGTGCCCGCCGAGTTCGGTGTCGGTCAGTCCGGGCTCGATCGCGCTGACCCGGACGTCGCGCGGGCCGAGCTCGCTGCGCAGGGCGGCGGACAGCTGGGTCAGCGCGGCCTTGGTGGCGCCGTACACCGCGTAGTCGGGGAAGACCACGTGCGAGGCGATCGAGGAGACGTTGACCAGGTCGGCGGTACGGCCGTCGGCGGCGGCCGCGGTGAGGTCGGCGCTGAAGGCGCGGACGATCCGCAGTGCGCCGGTGAGGTTGGTGTCCACCATGCGGGTCCACTCGTCGATCCGGCCGTCGGCGAGGGGGTTGGGCAGCATCACCCCGGCGTTGTTGACCACGAGGTCGACCGGGCCGTAGGCGTCGTGGACGGTCTTCGCGGCGGCGTCCACCGAGGCCTGGTCGGTGATGTCGGCGGTGACGGCGAGCGCCTGCCCGCCCGCGGCGGCGATCCCCGCGGCGAGGGCGTCCAGCCGCTCGGCGCGACGGGCGAGCAGGGCGACCCGGGCGCCGGAGGCGGCGAGCAGCCGGGCGGTGGCGGCGCCCATGCCGCTGGCGGCTCCGGTGACGACGGCGGTGCGGGCGGCGAGGGACGGGTGGGTCATCGGGGGCTCCGGGGGGTTCGGTGGGGTGGCACCGACCACTGTGCTCGGGCCGCGACCGGCTACCCAGGGCTCCGCGTTTCCCGGGAACGCCCTACCTGGGACGGCCTTTCCCGGGTGCGGCAGTACCACCCTCGGGCAGCCGTCCGGGGCTACCCTGCCGGGCATGGAGAACACCCTGGGGGACTTCCTCCGTTCACGCCGGGCCCGGATCCTGCCGGAGGAGGTGGGCCTGCCCGCGCACGGCCGCCGCCGGGTGCAGGGCCTGCGCCGGGAGGAGGTGGCGCAGCTCGCGGGCGTCAGCGTGGACTACTACGTCCGGCTGGAGCAGGGCCGGGGCGGCAGCGCCTCGGACGCCGTGCTGGACGCGGTGGCCCGGGTGCTGCGGCTGGACGGGGTGGAGGCCGCGCACCTGCGCTCGCTGGTCCGTCCGCCCAGGGCTTCGGCGTCCGCGCCGGCCTCCGCCGCCCAGGGACGGGGGCGCGGACGGGGGCGGCAGCCGGTCCGCCCGGGGACGCGGCTGCTGCTGGACCTGATGACCGAGGTGCCCGCCTTCGTGCTGGGCCGCCGGATGGACGTGCTGGCCTGGAACGCGCTGGGCGACGCGGTGAACGGTTTCTTCGCGCGTTCCGCCGCCGGCCCGGACGGCGTGCCCAACCAGGCCAGGAACGCCTTCCTCGACCCGGCGGCCAGGGAGTACTACCGGCAGTGGGACGCGGTCGCCGCCGAGACCGTCTCCTTCCTGCGCCGGGACGCCGGACTGCACCCGGACGATCCGGCGCTGGGTGCCCTGGTGGGGGAACTGTCGCTGCGCAGTGACGAGTTCGTCCGGCTCTGGGCGGACCACCTGGTGCGGGAGAAGACCCACGGGGTCAAGCTGGTGAACCACCCGCTGGTCGGCGAACTCGACTTCGGCTACGAGACCCTGGGGGTCAACGGCTCGCCGGACCAGCTGCTGGTCGTCTACACCGCCCCGGCGGGCTCGCCCACCGCCCAGAAGCTGGCCCTGCTGGCGAGTTGGACGGCACCGGGGGCGGATGGGGGGCCGTCGGACGTGGGGCGGGCGGAGGCCGGCGGGGCGGAGGCGACGAGGTCGGAGGCGTCCTGAGCAGGCGCTCCGCGCCGGGGCGGCATAGCCTTTCAGGCATGAGCGCCTGCGAAGACCTCGCTCTGGCCCCTCAGGACATCGAGCCCCGGCCGCCCGCCGACGGCTGCGCCGACTGCCTGGCGCAGGGCCGCCGGGACTGGGTGCACCTGCGGATCTGCCTGGACTGCGGCCACATCGGCTGCTGTGACTTCTCGCCGCAGCGGCACGCCACCGCGCACTTCCACAACACCTCCCACCCGGTGATCCGTTCGTACGAGCAGGGGGAGGACTGGCGCTGGTGCTTCGTCCACGAGGTCATGGGCTGAGGCGAGTCCGGAGCCGGGGTGCGCCCGGGTCGGGGGGTGAGCCCGGAGACGGGGTGAGCCGCCTCCCTGCGGTGGCGCGGGCCCGAAACCCGGATAAAATCCGGACATAACGCCCGTGCGGCCCCTCCGGCCGGCATCCGTCCGGCCGGTGGCCGACGAAGGGAGGCCGACGATGACCAAGCACGTTCCCGGCGGTGCCGCCAAGCTCCGCCAGGGTGCCCAGGAACTGCTGGAACGCCGGGGCATGGCGAGCCCGCCCGCCCGGCTCGCGCCGACGCCGGGTGCCGGGGCGGCGTCCCGTGCCGCCGCCGGGTACGGCGCCGACGAGGCGTTCCGGCACGGCGGAAGGGACGCGCCGGGCACGACGATGCACGCCGCCCCGGCGATGCACGCCGAGCTCAAGGGGCACCGGCACCGCGGCGCGGAGAAGCACTCCGCCCACTGAGCCGCGCCGCTGCGCCGGTCCGCGGGTCAAGGGTCAAGGGGCAGGGGGCAGGGATGGGCGCCGGACGGCCGTGGGCGCCCGCCCCTGACGCGTGATCAGGGATCTTCTCGGGGAGGGCTCGGGGGCGTTTGGGGGGAGTTCCCGGATGCCGCGGACCGGCGTCCTGCCGAAGACTCTCCCCCATCAGAGCCACCGCCGGCCGGGCGGGCCGCCGGCCGTGGCGGCCCGGTGCTCGCCGGGCGGGCCACCGTTGGGGAGACTCCGCATGAACACCCGTACCCGCACCGCCCGTTGGCCCGCCCTGGCGGCGGCCGGCGCGCTGCTCGCCGC
>NZ_MSJQ01000347.1 GCF_014596515.1 Streptomyces sp. CBMA156 | reverse complement strand
AGCGGCCGGTCGCGGACAGGGCGCCTGCCAGTGCCGCCGCCGCGGGCGCCGACTCCGTGAGGAAGGCGCAGGTCGGCCCCGAGCCCGAGACCAGGCCGGCCAGGGCGCCGTGCTCCGGTCCCAGCCGCAGCGTGTCCGCCAGCTCCGGGCGCAGGGACAGGGCGGCCTCCTGGAGGTCGTTGGCGTCCTTGACGGCCGCCGCGAGCAGGGCGGCGTCGCCGCTGTCCAGCGCGTCGGCCACCGCCGTCACCCGCTCCGCCGCGGGCCGCTCGCCGTGGGCGGGCCGCGTCCGGACCAGCCGGTCGTACTCCCGGAAGACCGCCGGGGTGGCCAGGCCCTGCGGGGACACCGCGAAGACCCAGTGGAACACCCCGGAGCCGGAGGTCCCCAGCGGGGTGAGGAGCTCCCCGCGTCCGGTGCCCAGCGCGGCCCCGCCGTACAGCGGGAAGCCGACGTCGCTGCCCAGTTCGGCGGCCAGCAGGCGCAGCTCCTCCCGGGAGAGGCCGAGGCCCCACAGCGCGTCGCAGCCCACCAGTGCGGCCGCCGCGTCGGCGCTGCCCCCGGCCATGCCGCCGGCGACGGGGACGCGTTTGTCGATGCGGACGGCGACGGCCGGGTCGGCCCCGGCGGCGCGGGCGATCAGGCGCACCGCCCGCGCCGCCAGGTTGTCGTCGCCGTCGGGGACGCCGGCCGCACCGGGACCCCGGACGGTGACGGTGAGCCGTGCCGCCGGGGCGATCCGCACCACGTCGTGGAGGCCGACCGCCAGGAAGACGGTGGAGAGCTCGTGATAGCCGTCCGGGCGGAGGGGGCCCACCGACAGTGTCAGGTTGACCTTGCCCGGCGCCCGGACGGTGACCCCCGCCCGGCGGCCCGCTCCGGCCCGGTTCACGCCGTGCGAACCGGCTGTCCGGCGACGAACGGGTGGTCGCGCTCGATCAGGCCGAGGCCGCCGGCGCCGCCGGGCGAGCCGAGTTCGTCGAAGAACTCGGTGTTCGCCCGGTGGTAGTCCTTCCAGTCCTCGGGCACGTCGTCCTCGTAGAAGATCGCCTCGACGGGGCAGACCGGTTCGCAGGCGCCGCAGTCGACGCATTCGTCCGGCTGGATGTACAGGGCCCGCTGACCCTCGTAGATGCAGTCGACGGGGCACTCCTCGATGCAGGCCTTGTCCTTGACGTCCACACAGGGCTGGGCGATGACGTAGGTCACGGGTGCTTCCTCCGGTCGGTGTCGGTGTCGGTGTCGGTATCGGTGTCGTCGTCGGTGCTGTGGTCGGTGTGCGGTTGTCCGTGCGCGGTTCCCGCCGGGGCTCAGGCCCCGGAGGAGTCGTCGTCCTCCTCCTCCCGCCGCATCAGATCGGCGAGCTTGAACGCCTCCTCGATGAGCGTCTCGACGATCTTCGACTCGGGAACGGTCCTGACGACCTCGCCCTTGACGAAGATCTGCCCCTTGCCGTTGCCGGAGGCGACGCCGAGGTCCGCCTCCCTGGCCTCCCCGGGGCCGTTCACCACGCACCCCATGACGGCCACCCGCAGCGGGACGTCCATGCCCTCCAGCCCGGCCGTGACCTCCTCGGCCAGCTTGTAGACGTCCACCTGGGCACGGCCGCAGGACGGGCAGGAGACGATCTCCAGGCCGCGCTGCTTGAGGTTCAGGGCCTCCAGGATCTGGAGACCGACCTTGACCTCCTCGGCGGGCGGTGCGCTCAGCGAGACGCGGATGGTGTCGCCGATGCCCTGGGAGAGCAGCGCGCCGAACGCGACGGCCGACTTGATGGTGCCCTGGAAGGCGGGGCCCGCCTCCGTCACACCGAGGTGCAGCGGATAGTCGCACTGCGCCGCGAGCTGCTTGTACGCCTCGACCATGACGACGGGGTCGTTGTGCTTGACGGAGATCTTGATGTCCCGGAAGTCGTGCTCCTCGAACAGCGAGGCCTCCCACAGCGCGCTCTCGACCAGCGCCTCCGGGGTGGCCCTGCCGTACTTCTTCAGGAGCCGGCGGTCGAGCGAGCCCGCGTTGACCCCGATGCGGACCGGAGTGCCGTGGTCCTTGGCGGCCCGCGCGATCTCGCGGACCTTGTCGTCGAACTGCTTGATGTTGCCCGGGTTGACGCGCACCGCCGCGCAGCCGGCCTCGATCGCGGCGAACACGTACTTCGGCTGGAAGTGGATGTCCGCGATCACCGGGATCTGCGACTTGCGCGCGATCGTCGCCAGGGCGTCGGCGTCGTCCTGGGTGGGGCAGGCGACCCGGACGATCTGGCAGCCGGACGCGGTGAGTTCGGCGATCTGCTGGAGCGTCGCGCCGATGTCGGAGGTACGGGTCGTGGTCATGGACTGGACCGAGACCGGGGCGTCGCCGCCCACCGGTACGGTCCCTACCTGGATCTGACGGCTGGTACGTCGTCGGGCCAGCCTCGGCGGTACCGTCGGCACTCCGAGAGCGACAGGCATGACAGGTCCCCAAGATGGTCGGCCGGTCCTGGCGGACCGGGCTGTGGCGGATGGCTGGTTGCAATTGCAGGCCGCGGAAGCGGGGGAGAGGGGGCGCCGGGGCGGGAGCGGGCGCGGCCCGGCCGACCGCCCTTCGGGGCGCCCGGTGTCAGCCGACGGCCAGGGAGGCGGCGGCTCCCCGCCGGGCCCGCCACCCGGAGGGCAGGGCCTCCAGCAGCGCGTGGGCGAGCCGACGGGGGGTGAGGCCGCCGGCCTCCAGGAGGTCGGCCCGCGAGCCGTGCTCCAGGAAGCGCTGGGGGATGCCGAAGACGTGCACCGGCAGGTCCGACCCGGCCTCGCTCAGCGCCTGGGCGACGCTCGCCCCGGCGCCGCCCACCCGGCCGCTGTCCTCGACCGTGGCGACCAGCAGGTGGTCGGTGGCGAGCCCGGTCAGTCCCGGCGGCACCGGCTTGATCCAGCGGGGGTCCACGACGGTGACGCCGACGCCCCGTTCGGCCAGCAGCCCGGCGACGTCGAGGCAGGTGGCGGCCATCGCGCCGACGGAGACCAGGAGGATGTCGGGACGCCCGCCGCGGCGCAGGACGTCCAGCCCGGCGTGGACCTCCACGGCCGGGATGTCCGCTCCGCTGGAGCCCTTCGGGAAGCGCAGGGCGGTGGGGCCGTCGTCGCAGGCCACCGCCTCCCGCAGGGCGCGGCGCAGGGTGGCGGCGTCGCGCGGGGCGGCCAGCCGCAGGCCGGGTACCAGGTTCAGCAGCGACAGGTCCCACATGCCGTTGTGGGAGGGGCCGTCGTCGCCGGTCACCCCGGCCCGGTCCAGGACGAAGGTGACCGGGGCGCGGTGCAGGGCCACGTCCATCAGGAGCTGGTCGAAGGCCCGGTTGAGGAAGGTGGAGTACAGCGCGACGACCGGGTGCATCCCGCCGAGGGCCAGCCCCGCGGCGGCGGTCACGGCGTGCTGTTCGGCGATGCCGACGTCGATGACGCGCTCGGGGTGGCGGCGGGCGAAGTCGCCGAGCCCGGTCGGGTCGAGCATGGCCGCGGTGACGGCGACCACGTCCGGCCGGTCGGCGGCGAGTTCGGCCAGCTCGCCGCCGAACACGGAGGTCCAGCTGGGGGCGCCCCCCGGGGTGCGGGCGGAGGCGGCGCGCACGGCGTGGAAGCGGTCGGTGTCGTCCTGTTCGGCGGGGAGGTGGCCGCGGCCCTTCTCGGTGACACAGTGCACCACCACGGGCCGGCGCAGGGCGACGGCCTCGCGCAGCGCCGCCTCCACGGCCTCGATGTCGTGGCCGTCCACCGGGCCGACGTAGCGGAGTCCCAGGCTCTCGAACAGGGTCTGCGGGGCGTCGCCCGCGCGCAGCTCGGCGAGGTGTCCGGCGACGGCGCCCGCGGTGGGGGCGTAGGAGCGGCCGTTGTCGTTGAGGACCATGACGACGGGGCGTTCGGGGGCGGCCGCGATGTTGTTGAGGGCCTCCCAGGCCATGCCCCCGGTGAGCGCCCCGTCGCCGAGCACGGCGACCACGGCGCGGTCGTCCCGCCCGAGCAGGGCGTTGGCGCGGGCGAGGCCGTCCGCCCAGGACAGCGAGGTCGAGGCGTGCGAGTTCTCGATGACGTCGTGCTCCGACTCGGCGCGGCTGGGGTAGCCCGACAGGCCGTCGGTGCGGCGGAGCGTGGCGAGGGCCGCGGTGCGGCCGGTGAGGATCTTGTGGACGTAGGCCTGGTGGCCGGTGTCCCAGAGGATCCGGTCGCGGGGGGAGTCGAAGACCCGGTGCAGGGCGATGGACAGCTCGACGACCCCGAGGTTGGGACCGAGGTGGCCGCCGTTGGCGGTGCAGGTGTCCACCAGCAGCCGCCGGATCTGCGGCGCCAGCGCGCGGGCCGCGGCCGGGGACAGGGCGCGCAGGTCCTCCGGCCCCCGGATCTCCTCCAGGCGTGGCATGGCACGACCCTCCTTCTCCGGTGGGGGATTCATCGCACCCCACCGGGTGCGGGGGAGATCTCGCCGGCCAGCGGTGTCCGCGGGACGCGGCCGGTGACCGGGTCGGCCAGCCGTCCCGGCATGGAGAACACGACGTCCTCGGCGATGCCCCGCTGGAGCTCGACCCCGTCGAAGCCGAGTGCGGCGAGCCGGGCGACGAGCCCGTCGACGAGAACCTCGGGGGCACTGGCCCCGGCGCTGACGCCGACCGACGACACGCCCTCCAGCCAGGCCGCCCTGAGGTGGTGCTCGTCGGGCACCAGATGGGCGGCGGCGCCGTGGTCGCGGGCCACCTCGACCATGCGCAGCGAGTTGCTGGAGTTGTGCGAGCCGACGATCAGGACCAGGTCGTGGTCGCGCGCGAGGTCCTTGACGGCGTTCTGCCGGTTCTGGCTGGCGTAGCAGATGTCGTCGCCGGGGGAGATCAGGTCGGTGAAGCGGGCGCGCAGGGCCTCGACGACGCGCCCGGTCTCGTCGAACGAGAGGGTGGTCTGGGTGAGCACGGCGACCGGGGCGTCGTCGGGCAGGCCGAGGCGCCGTACGTCGTCCTCGGTCTCGATGACGACGATCAGGTCCGGGGCCTCGCCGACGACGCCCTCGACCTCCTCGTGGCCCTCGTGCCCGACGAGCAGGATGGTGCGGCCGTCGCGGGCGAAGCGCACCGCCTCCTGGTGGACCTTGGAGACCAGCGGGCAGGTGGCGTCGATGACGTCGAGCTGCCGGCCGGCGGCGGCGGAGCGCACTCCGGGGGAGACGCCGTGCGCGGAGAAGACGCAGACCGCGCCGTGCGGGACCTCCTCCTCGCTGTCGACGAAGACCGCGCCGCGCTTCTCCAGCTCCGAGACGATGTGGTGGTTGTGCACGATCTCCTTGCGCACGTACACCGGCGCCCCGTGCAGGTCCAGCGCCCGCTCGACGATGCCGATGGCGCGCCGCACGCCCGCGCAGAAGCCGCGCGGCTGGGCCAGGACGACGTTCCCCCCGCTCATGCCGCGTCACCCCCGGCCGGTGCGGGGACGGCGGAGGCCGTCCGGCGCGGGGTGCGGGCGTCCAGCCGCAGGCGCAGCCGGCGCGGGTGGTAGACGGTGGCCAGCGGGACCGGGCGGATGTCCATGCCGGGCTCGCAGGTGACCCGCCAGCGGCCGAGGATGGTGGCGAGCCCCAGGGCGGCCTCGGTGCGCGCGTAGAGGTCGCCGATGCACTTGCGGGCGCCGGTGCCGAACGGCACGTAGGCGTGGCGGGCGGCCGGCGCGATGCGGTCCGGGAGCCAGCGGTCGGGGTCGAACTCCGTGGGGTTGGCGAAGGCCTCCTCGTACTGGGCGACGGCGGCGGGGCTGAAGACGACGGTGGAGCCGGTGGGCAGCCGGCGGCCGGCGAGTTCGGTCGGTGCGGCGGTGCGGCGGGTGAACAGCCAGGCCGGCGGGTGCAGCCGCAGTGTCTCGGAGATGATCCGGTCGGTCAGGGAGAGGCTCGGCAGGTCGTCCCACCGGGGGGCGCGGCCGTCCAGGACGGTGTCGATCTCGTCGTAGAGCGCGGCCTCGATCTCCGGGTGCCGGGAGAGGAGGTAGAAGACCCAGGTGAGGGTGCCGGCGACGGTCTCGGTGCCGGCCGCCATGACGGTGATGACCTGGTCGTGGATCTCCCGGTCGCCGAGCCGGCCGCCGTCGTCGTCGCGGGAGGCGATCAGGGCGGCGAGCAGGTCGTCGCGCTCGGTGTCGGAGCTGCGGTAGTCGTCGATGAGCTGCTGGGTGGTCTCGTGCAGGAAGGCCAGGTTGCTCTTGTAGCGGCGCTGGGAGGGCAGGGGCAGCCGGCGGATCGCGGCCGGCAGGAACATCTGCCGGAACAGCCCGTTGAGCACGACGTCGAAGGACCGTTCCACCTTCGCCGCCAGCTCGGGGCTGACGGGTGTGGAGTACAGGGTGCGGCCGACCGTGCGCAGCGCCATGCCGTACATCTCCTGGAACGCGTCGACGACCATGCCGTCCTGCCAGCGCGACGCGGTGTGCTCGATCTCGGCGTGCATGGCCTCGGCGTACCGCTTCAGCTGGCCGCGGGTGAACGCCGACTGCATCAGCCGGCGCTGGCGGCGGTGGTCGGCGAACGGGCAGGTGACCAGCCCGTTGCCGGCGATGTCCCGGGCGCGGTCGTAGAAGACGCCGCCCTTGTCGAAGAGGCGGTCGTTGGTCAGGACGTGCCGCAGCAGTTCGGGGTGGGTCGGGACGTAGGCCGTGGTGGGGCCGATCCTGATCTCGACCAGGTCGCCGTGGGCCGACAGCGAGGTCATGAAGTTCACGGGGTGACGCATCATCTGGACGGCGTGTCCCACGACGGGGAGCGCCCCGGGCGCCGTTCCCGCCGTGAACGTGGTCTGCTCGGTCATTCGGTTTCCAACTTCCCGTCTGTACTGATCTGTTGACAGGTGCTCCGGTCCGTTGCCGGCGGTGCCGCCGCAACGGTCGGGCGCGGGTGCGGGTGGCCGGCGTGCGCGGTGCCGGTGTGCGCGCGGCACTAGTGGGTGCTGCTGCCGAGCTCCTCCAGGTAACCCTGGGCGCCGGCGGCGAGCGCGAACTCGGCGTCGTAGCGGCCCGAGGAGCGGTGCCAGTCGTAGGAGCCGCGGATCACGGTGCGCACGGCGTCGTGGCGGTAGCGCTCCACGGCCTCGCGCTCGGCCCCGTCGAGCCGGTAGATGTCGCAGACCCGCGACAGGCAGGACTCCAGCAGGAGGTACTGCTCCAGACGGGCGCGCACCTCGCCCTGGATGTGGGCGATGCTGCGGTCCTTGGACCAGCCGTGTTCCCGGCGCAGGATCATGACCATGTTGTTCTGCTCACCGCGGGCCTCCTCCTTCTCCAGCGAGGCGATGTCGTTGAGCAGCAGATTGACATCGACGGCGATCTGGAGCACGGCGGAGAGCACGGCGCTGTCGAAGACCCGGTGCGGCACCTCGAAGCGGCCCGCGCGCTCGGCGAGGTCGACCGTCGGCTGCACCCCGATGGTCTGCCGGCGCACCGCCAGGTACTGGGCCGCGGAGTCGTACGGCGTGTCCCCGGAGCGGCTCAGCGCCTCGTCGACGTAGCCGGTGAAGTAGTTGCGCCAGTGCCGGGAGCTGCGCGCGCACCAGGCGGGGGTCATGCCCTCGCTGGTACGCCGCCAGATGTCGGCGAAGCCGTGGGCGATCGGCGGCGCGGTGTCGGGCAGGGGGCCGTCCAGCGCCGCCGCGACCGCGTCGGTGAGCTGTTTGCTCTCCTCGGGGCTCTCGCCGCGCGGCCCGTCGAAGAGGTCGTCGAAGAGGAAGAACCACGACATCAGGTCGACGCCGAGATCCAGGTCGTCGCCGGTGGCGTGCGGATAGAAGCGGGAGGCCAGGTCGGCGTAGCCGCCCCGCAGGTGACGGGTGGCGGCCTCCTCGGAGTTGATCAGCCCGAGCGACCGCGGCCAGGCGAGCTGCTCGGCGTCGGCCCGTGCGTGATCCGGGCTCTGTCGGCCCGGCAGGGGTATGTGGAAATCGACGTCCTGGGGCATGGGTAGTCCTCGGAGGTGGGTGGTGGAGGGCAGCGGGCATGGCGGTGCCCTGGCGGGGGTGCTGCGCTGATCCGAGAGCGGGGAGGCGGAACGGGGCGTACGGGTACGGGGCGGGCCCGGTCTCACACCTCGCGGTCGACGACGAACCGTCCGAGCGCGAGGAGTTCGTCCCGGGCGTGGGCGTCCAGCTCGGCACCGCGCAGCGCGTCCTCGGCCAGCGCCAGTCGGCGGGCGGCCTCGGCGAGCGCCCAGGCCCGGCCGCCGGCCTCCTCGATCAGGCCGGCCACGCGCCGCAGTTCCTCCTCCTCGGGGTCGCCGGGGGCGGCGAGCCAGGCGGCCAGCTCGTCGTTGAGCGGGCCCTCCTGGTTCAGGGCGTGGCTCACCGGCAGGGACTTCTTGCGGGAGCGCAGATCGGAGTGGACCGACTTGCCGGTGACGGCCGGGTCGCCCCAGATGCCGAGGACGTCGTCGACGAGCTGGAAGGCGAGGCCGACCTGGTCGCCGTAGAGCGCCAGCGCGTCCACCGTCGCCTCCGGTGCCCCGGCGAGGACGGCGCCGATCGCGGCGCTCGCCGAGAGCAGCGCGCCGGTCTTGCCGGCGGCCATGTCGACGCACTCCGCCACCGTGACGTGCGAGCGCTGTTCGAAGGACAGGTCCTGGACCTGGCCGCGGATCAGGTGCCGGGTGGTGCGCGCCAGCAGCCGGGCGGCGGGCGCCGCCGTCGGCAGCCCGGTGTCCAGCAGCACCTCCTGGGCCAGCGCCAGCATCGCGTCACCGGTCAGGATGGCGCTGGAGGGCCCCCACAGCTTCCACACCGTGCGCCGGTGGCGGCGCTCCTCGTCGCCGTCCATCAGGTCGTCGTGCACCAGCGAGAAGTTGTGCACCAGCTCCACGGCGACGGCACCGGGCAGGGCCACCGCCGCCGGCGCGCCCACCGCCTCGGCCGACAGCAGCGCGAGCGCGGGCCGTACGGCCTTGCCGGCGTCGGCGTCGGTGGGCAGGCCTTCGGCGGTGATCCAGCCGAAGTGGTAGGCCGCCTGGTGACGCGAGTGCCGGTCGAGCCGGTCGACGGCGGCGCGCAGCGCCGGGGTGATGGTGACCCGGCTGTGGCTGAGGCAGGCGGGTGCGCCGCTCATGAGCACCTCCCGATGACGGGCCCGCGGCGCCGGTTCACGGGGCGACCTTCGCGCGCCAGGGGGCGGTCGGGTCGTCGAAGATGCTGACGACCTGGCGCATGATGCGCCGTTCGGCCGGGTCGAAGGCCTGCTTGGCGTGGATGGTGCCGAGCTGGTCCCACATGACGATGTCCCCGGGCTGCCAGGTGTGGGCGTAGGTGTACTGCGGCTTGCCCGCGTGGGACAGCAGCTCGTCGAGCAGCCGGCGGCTGTCGTCGGGGGCGAGGTCCACGATCCGCTTGGTGTTCAGCGTGCTGACGTAGACCGACTGGCGGCCGGTGCGCGGGTTGCGGGCGATCAGCGGGTGGACGGTGGAGGTGCCGTCCTCTGGCTGGATCCGTCCGGTGCCCTCGCCGAGGGACACCTCGCCCTGGAGCTCCTCCTCGATGGTCTCCTCGTACCCGGTGCGCAGGGCGTGGCGGACCCGGTAGGAGTGCAGGCGCCGGCGCTCCTCGGGCGGGAGCGACTCGTACAGGGCGTACATGTCGGTGAAGAGGGTCTCGCCGCCGCCGGAGGACGGCACTTCCAGGGCCTCCAGGAAGCCGACCTGGGAGACCCGGGGGCGGAAGGAGTAGTCGGTGTGCCAGTCCATCCACTCGGCGTCGCCGACACCGATCCTGCGGCCGTCCTCCACCAGGTTGGAGACGATCAGGATCTCGTTGTGGTCGGGGTGGGCGCCGCTGGTCAGACCGGTCTTCGGGATGTGCCCGAAGCGGCGGCCGAAGGCCAGGAACTCCTCGTGGGAGGGGGTCCGGTGGCCGCGCAGGACGAGGACGAGATGCGCGTCGACCGCTGCCCGGAGCTCCTCCAGCCGGGTTCCGTCCATGTCTCCGGTGACCTGGGCGCCGTGTACGACGGCGCCGAGAGCGGCGCCGGGTATGGGCGTGACGTCCATGGGTGTTGCCGCCTTTCGCAGGGGGACGGGGGTGGTCAGCGCAGGTCGAGGCCGGCGAGGTCGCCCGCCTCGCGCCAGCGCCTGAGGATGTTCACGAACTCCACCGAGCCGCCGCCGTAGCTGGAGTTGAGCAGCGGCATGCCGCCCGGGTCGCCCTCGTTGTTGTAGAGGCCTGGCGTGCAGCTCTCCAGGAAGCCGAGGTCGCTGGAGGCGAGCCGGAGGATCTCCTCGACCCATTCCTTCTCGCCCGTCTCGGAGGCCTCCACGACCCGGTGGCCGCGCTCCTCCACGCACTTGACGATGTGCGCGAGGTGCCGGGTCTGCTCGCCCAGCATGTAGGCGATGTTGACGTGCCGGCCGGCCTGGATCTTGGACAGGACGAAGCAGTTGGGGAAGCCGTTCACCTGGAGTCCGTGCAGGGTGCGCGCCCCGTCCGCCCACTTCTCGGACAGCTTCACGCCGCCGCGGCCGACGATGTCGTAGCCCGCGCGGTCGGTGTACGGGACGGCGAACTCGTGCTCGTAGCCGGTGGCGAAGACCAGGCAGTCGACCGGGTACTCCCGGCCGTTCGCGACCACTCCGGCCGGGGTGAGCCGTTCCACGCCCTGCCCCTGGGTGTCGACCAGGGTCACGTTGGGCCGGTTGAAGGTCTGGAGGTACCCGTCGTGGAAACAGGGCCGCTTGCAGTACACGCGGTAGTACGGCTTGAGGGCGGCGGCGGTGGCGGGGTCGGTGACGACGCTGTCGATCCGGGCGCGCAGCTCCTCCATCTTGAGGAAGTCCGCGCGTTCGGCCGCGAGCGCCCGCTCCCTGGGATCGCCCCCGGTGTCGCCGGTGGGCAGGATCGCCGCGGCCAGCTTGGCCGTGGTCTGGGTCCAGCGGTCCTGGACCAGGTCCTCGTCCTGCGGGACGCCGGAGGTCAGCGCGTGGAAGTTCTCCATCCGGCGCTGCTGCCAGCCCGGTTCGAGGCCGTCCGCCCAGCCGGCCGGGGTGGGCCGGTTGCCGCGGACGTCGACGGTGGCCGGGGTGCGCTGGAAGAGGACGAGCTGCTCGGCCCACTCGGCGAGGTGCGGGGCGAGCTGGATGGTCGTCGAGCCGGTGCCGATGACGCCGACCCTCTTGTCCTTCAGCCCGGTCAGCCCGCCCGTGCTGTCGCCGCCGGTGTAGTCGAAGTCCCAGCGGCTGGCGTGGAAGGAGTGCCCGGCGAACGTCTCCAGGCCCGGCAGCCCGGGGAGCTTGGGGCGGTGCATCAGACCGATCGACATGGCCACGTAGCGGGCCCGGATCAGGTCCCCGCGGTCGGTGCTCACCAGCCACCTCCCGGCGGCCTCGTCCCAGCGCAGCTCGGTGACGGAGGTCTGGAAGAGGGCGTCGCGGTAGAGGTCGTACGCGTGGGCGATCCGCTGGAGGTGGGCGAAGATCTCGGGCCCGGTGGAGTACTTCTCGGTGGGCGTCGTGCCGACCTCTTCGAGCAGCGGCATGTAGATGTAGCTCTCGACGTCGCACCGGACGCCGGGGAAGCGGTTCCAGTACCAGGTGCCGCCGACGTCGCCGGCCTCGTCGATCAGCCGGATGCGCTCCAGGCCGCTCTCCCTGCGCAGGTGGGCGCCGGCCAGCAGGCCGCCGATGCCGGCGCCGACGACGGCGACGTCCACCTCGTCGGTGAGCGGCTCGCGCTCCAGCCGCTCGGTGTACGGGTCCCGCGCGTAGCGGCCGAAGTCACCGCGGGCGAACTGGTAGGTGCGGCCGATGTTGCGCTTGTCCCGTTCCTGCCGGTACTTCTCCCTCACCGCTTCCAGGTCGATGGCCGGTGTTCCGTCGGTGCGGTCGTCACTGTCGTTGCGGTCGTCGCTGTCGGTGCGGGCCACAGTTCATCCTCGGGGGAAGGGGGCGGATGGGAAACATGACGCCAGACGTCGTCGAACTGGTCGCGCAGCCGCAGGGGGGAGTCGGAGTTGCTGAAGAGGTAGAAGCGGTCGGAGCCGAGGGACTCCCAGACGAGTCCGGCGACGTCCTCGGCACTCACCGAGGTGTCGCCGCCCGCGCCGCGCGGGGCCGTCAGGCCCTGGACCATGGGGGTGTCGACCCGGCCGGGACACAGCACGGACACCCGCACCCCGGTGCCCCGCAGATCGGCGCGCAGACTGCGGGCGACGGCGAGGTCGGCGTGCTTGGAGGCGGCGTAGGCGGCGCTGCCGGCGCCGACGACGAAGGCGGACATCGAGGCGGTGTGGATCAGGTGGGCGGGCCGGCCGCGCTCCAGCAGCCGGGGGACGAAGGCGCGGGCCACCAGGACGTGCGCCCAGTGGTTCACCTCGAAGACCTGGCGCATCCGCTCCAGCGGCACCTCCCACAGGGGTTGACCGACGGGGCCGAGGGCCCCGGCGTTGTTGCACACCACGTCGATGTCGCCGAGCAGGCCGAACGCCGTGTCCGCGAGCCGTTCGACGGCGTCCGGGTCGGTCAGGTCGGCGGTCACCGCGGTGACCCGGGCGCCCTGGGCGGCGAGTTCGGCGGCCCGGCGGTGCAGGGCGTCGTCCGCGACGTCCGCCATGACGACGTCGGCGCCGGCCCGCGCGAAGCGGGCGCTGAGGGCGAGGCCGATGCCGCTGGCCGCGCCGGTCACCACAGCTGTCCTTGTCCGTAACTGCACTTGGCTGTCTCCGCTTCTGTGCGCGGGCACGCCGAAGAACGGCGCGCCGTTGCCAACGAGAAGGTCTGGATCAGGTCGCGCCGTTCGAAGGGGGTGGACGTCAGCGGGGGTCGGGGAGCTTCAGACTGATCACGAGGACGGTCACCGAGAGGCACGTCAGCAGGCCGAGGACGAGCACGGCCGCGGACGCCGTCGACAGCCAGTCGGCCAGGGAGATGTAGAGGGTCCCGCCGACGGTCGCGCCCAGCGCGGTCGCCATCTGCTGGCTGGTCACCAGCACGCCGCTGCCCATGCCGGCCTGCGCCGGCGGTACCTCGGCGAGGATCAGCCGGAACAGCGTCGGGCCGACCAGTGCCGCGCCCGCGCCGAAGAGGGCGATCCCGACGAGCACGAGCACCAGGGAGGGATGCGGCCAGCCCAGCCGGATCACCAGCGCCAGCAGCAGCAGGCCCAGGCCCTGGACGAGGGCGCCCAGGGTGACGATCCGGGCGCCCAGGGCCGCCGCGATCTTCGGGGTGAACATCGCCACCACGAAGAACGCCACGGCAAACGGTGCCAGCACCCCGCCGGAGGCGAGCCCGTCGAAGCCGAAGTGCCCCTGCGCGATCAGCGCGTAGACGAACAGGAAGGCGCCGAAGCCGGCCGAGAACGGGACCACCGCCGCCAGCCCCCTGCGCATCCCCTGGTGGGACAGCACCGAGGGGGAGAGCAGCGGTGAGCCGCCCCGGGCCTCCAGCCCGCGTTCGGTCCTGGCCAGTGCCAGTGCACCCGCCGCGGCGACCGCGAGCAGCGACCACAGCCACAGCGGCCAGCCCAGGTCGGGGCCGGCCACGACCAGGGTCAGGACGCAGAGCATGGTGACACCGAACAGCACGGTGCCCACCGGGTCGAAGCCCGGCTTCGTGCCGGCCCTGGTCGCGGGGACGCGCCGGACGGCCAGCAGCGCGGCCACTCCGATCGGCACGTTGATCGCGAAGACCGACCGCCAGCCCATCCCGGCGACGTCCAGCGAGACCAGCAGCCCGCCCAGGATCTGCCCGACGACCATGCCGAGGGCCGCGGTCACGCCGTACATGCCGATCGCACGGGCGCGGGCCTGGCCCTCGGTGGCGGCCTGGATCGTGGCCAGCACCTGGGGGACGAGCATGGCGGCGGCGGCGCCCTGCAACAGCCGGGCCACGACCAGGAACTCGATGGTCGGGGCGAGTCCGCACAGCGCCGAGGTGAGGGTGAACGCCGCGAGCCCGTAGGCGTACAGGCGCCGGCGGCCGAAGGCGTCGCCCAGCCGTCCGCCCAGCACCAGGCCGAGGGCGTAGGTGAGGCCGTAGCCGGACACCACCAGCTCCAGTGCGGCGGGGCCGCCGTGGAGGTCGTCACTGATCGGGGTCAGCGCCACGTTGACGATGGACGCGTCCACGATGGACAGGGCGTATCCGGTGAGCACCACCACGAGGGCGATGCCACCGAGCCCCGTGGCGGCCGGTTTGGTGCCGGCCGGGGGCTTCGGTGCCGCGTCGGGCTCCTTCAGCGGGGGGAGTCCCTCGCGATTCGTCATGTGCTGCCTACCAGGGCTTCTGTGGAACGGACGGTCGGAGCGGGTGCGGGAGCACCCGCGTCACTCGGTGGTGGTGGGGGTGCCGGTGATCTTCGACATGATCCCCTTGGAGTGGTCCTTCGCGGACTCCGGCCAGGGAGTCAGGGCGTTGAACCCGCGGTGCGAGGACGCGGGCTGGATGCGGGTGTCCATCGACATCCGCATGCCGGCCGGGTCCACCGAGACGTTCGGGACGGACTTGTGACACATGAAGGCGTGGAAGAGGAGCACGTCGCCCGGTTCCATGGGCGAGATCAGCAACTCCTCGTCCGCGCCGAGTTCCTCCGCCGGGATGCCGCGCACGGGGTGTCCGAAGCGGCGGAAGTTCTCGGTGACGACGTGCTCGCGCGGGCCCTGCCGGTGGCTTCCGTCGGCGACGGCGACGCCGCCGGTGCCGGTGGGCGTCGGGAGCAGCGGCAGCCAGGCGGTGCGGAAGTCCTTGTTCGGGCCGATGTAGAAGCCGTCCTGGTGCAGCGGCGTCAGGAAGTCCGGCTCCGCGGAGTCGGGGGCGGAGGGGTAGTAGCGGATCGTCGTCGACCTGAAGACGAAGACGGGCTCGCCGAAGACCTTCTCCCAGACCTTGAGGGTCGAGGGGTGGTTCCACAGGTCGTCGTACCTGACGTGGTCGTGCATCGCGATCTCGTCGACCGCCTCGTAGGAGTCGATGGTGAGGGTGTCGAGCGTGGTGCCGGGGGCGGCGTGGCCGAGTGCGATCAGGCCCCCGAGCATCTGCTCGGCGGCGGTGCGCACGAGTTCGCGGTCCAGGGCGCCGCGGAGATAGACGTAGCCGTGCTCGTCGTAGAACCGGTCCAGGGCCTCACGGTCGTCCAGCAGGGGCGTGCAGTCGACGTAGGGGCGGAAAGTGTCCGTCATGGTTCCTTGTCCTCGTGACGTCCGGGCATGGGGGAAGGAGCGTCAGGTCACGGTGGAGCGGCGGGGCCGGGGGAGTCCGGCCACCGCGAGTCCCGCTGGTCCACTACGCCGCCGGGAGGCGACCGGCGGGTGCCGGCCCGGCCCTGCGGCAGGTGCCACCCGTGACGGTGAACGGCCGTGCGCTCGCTCGTGCGATGCCGCTCAGAAGGTGACGGGGATCTCGTCGAACCCGCCGGTGATCCGGTGCTCCTGCCAGTGCAGCGACTCCTCGGGTACCGCGAGCCGCAGGTCGGGCAGCTTCTGGAACAGCCGCTCGAACACCGCGGTCAGCTCGATCCGGGCCAGGGTGCGGCCGACGCAGTGCCGGGCGCCGCGCCCGAACGCCATGTGCGGCTTGGGCTTGACCCGGGTCAGGTCGAACGCGTCGCCGTGGGGGAAGGCCCGGCTGTCGTAGTTGGCCGCGCCGATGGCCAGCAGGACCACGTCTCCGGTCCTGATCACGGTCTCGCCGACGGTGATGTCGCCGTGCGCGTAGCGGGGGATCAGCGCGTTGGATCCCTTGCCGCCGACGGCGAGGCGCAGGATCTCCTCGACTGCGGCCGGCGCGAGTCCCGGATTCTCGGTCAGCATGGCGCGCTGGACCGGATTGCGCAGCAGCAGCAGGGTGCCCAGGTCGATACGGACAATGGTGGTTTCGTAGCCGAACAGCAATACGGCGCAGCCCAGGTCCGCAATGTACGCATCGGACAGCGTGCCGCCGTTCTCGGCGATGAGCTCGGACAGGATGTCGTCGCCCGGCTCCTTCCGCTTTCGCACCACCAGTTCCGTGATGTAGCCGACGACCTGTTGAAAGGTGTTCGCCGAGTGCTGGTCGTCACTCTGGTCGAATGTGCCTCTCGCCCATTGCCCGAAGAGTTCCCGGTCGGCCAGCGGAACGCCGAGCAGATCGCAGACCACCATGGTCGGCAGGGGAAAGGACAGTGCGCGGTGCAGGTCGACCGGTGCGGCGCCGGCGGCCAGCCGGTCGAGCAGTTCGTCCACGTGGTGCTCGATCCGGGTCTTCATCAGACGCATTCGGCGGGTGGAGAACCGGGGTACGAGCAGGTCGCGCATCTGTGCGTGCCTGGCGGGCTCGGTGTTGTGGTCGTCCCCGGCCATGAGGGCGACCATGGTGCTCCGGGCCGTGTTCTCGACCGACGGCTCGGGGTTGGGATTGCTGAGACGGAGTCGGCGGTCGGCGAGGAGCTTCCGTACCTCGTTGTAGCGGGTGACCAGCCAGGCGTCTTCACCGGCGGTCCGCACCCTGGCGACCGGCCCCTCCTGTTGCAGTGCGCGCATCTGCGGCGCGATGCCGATAGTGGACGGGTTATCGAATGGTAATCGCGGAAGTACCGTCATGTAATCATGGTCACTTGCGTCACGATGGGCCGTCAAGCCCTACCAGATCATTCTCGTCAGTTGAGACACCCGGGTTTGTCCGGCCCGGGACCGGAGAAGTGGGCGGGATCTCTTCGGCGTCGCCGGCACGGCCCGGATAGCCGGTGCCACCCCGATATCCCCCCACCGGCGACGTTCGGTGGCAAAGGCGATGCGCATGCGAAGTGGCGGACGGGTACGCCGGGTCGGCGCGGTCCGTTCACCGCCCTGCCCGGGTCCCGGCACGACGAGGGCCGGCCCCCGCCGATGGCGGGAAACAGACGGCCGCGGGCACGGGAGCCCTGCCGTCGCCGTGAATCCCGGTCGACCGCGGGGCTGCTGCCCTTCGCCGCCCCTCGCCGCGCCCCTCGCCGCCCCTCGCCGTGCCGAGCTCAGCGGAGCGTCACGCCGTCGCGCCCCCGACCAGCAGGGTCGTGTCGATCAGGCGGTTGGAGAAGCCCCACTCGTTGTCGTACCAGCCGAAGACGTGCACGTGGCGCCCCTCGATGACCTGCGTGAGCAGGGAGTCGAAGATGCAGGACGCCGGGTCCCTGACGATGTCCGCCGAGACGACCGGGTCCGCGGTGTAGCGCAGGATCCGCGCGAGTTCGCCGTCGGCGGCCTTGCGGAACAGCGAGTTGACCTCCTCGGCCGTCGTCTCGCGGCCCACCCGGACGGTCAGGTCGGTCAGCGAGCCGACGGGGACGGGAACCCGCACCGAGTACCCGTCGAGCTTGCCCTGGAGGTTCGGGAGCACGAGGCCGATCGCACTCGCGGCATTGGTGGTGGTCGGGATGGTGCTGAGGTTGGCCGCACGGGCGCGCCGGGCGTCGGGGTGCGGGCCGTCCTGGAGGTTCTGGTCCTGGGTGTAGGCGTGGATCGTGGTCATGGTGCCGACCTCGATGCCGAGCGCGTCATCGAGCACCTTGACCATCGGGGCCAGACAGTTCGTCGTGCACGAGGCGTTGGAGACGATGGTGTGCTGCTCGGGGTCGTAGAGGTCGTCGTTGACCCCCATGACGAGGGTGAGGTCCGCGTTCTTCGCCGCGGCGGAGACGACCACCTTCGAGGCCCCGGCGTCGATGTGCGCCCGGGCCTTGGCGGCGTCGTTGAACACGCCGGTCGACTCGATGACGACGTCGACTCCGAGGCGGCGCCAGGGCAGCTGCGCCGGGTCGCGCTCGCTGAGGACCTCGACCACGGTGTCCCCGACCCTGATCGACGATCCCTCCGCCACGACCTGCTGCTGCAGCGGCCCGTACACGCTGTCGTACTTCAGGAGGTTCGCCAGGGCCTGGGCACTGGTCAGGTCGTTGACCGCGGCCACCCGGATGTCCGCGTCGGACGCGAGCAGGGCACGGAAGAAGCTACGGCCGATGCGGCCAAAGCCGTTGATTCCCACAGTGATTGTCATGATTCCCGTCCTGATTGTTGGGAGCCTCGCAGCACTGGCTGCGCGGAGTGTCGCGCTCCTGGGCGGCGATCCACTCGTCACGCAAAAGGATATCGCCGATTACGCCGACGGGTACACCGGGCCTTCCCCCGTGGGGTATCGATCTCCCGCGGACGGGCCGACCGGGCCGGACTGCTCAAGGCCTGCCAGGCCACGGTGATGACGGTCCGTCAGAAAATCGCCCCGGCGTCGCCCGGCGGACGGGTGGCCGCGTCCCGGGCGATCCGACGCGGTCGCGACCCGCCCGGGCGCCGCGCTGCCGATCGCGGTCCGGGCACCGTCGTACGTGCGAGGTGCGGGCCGGTTCGTCGCCGGGGTCCGGGCGGGCGAGACCGGGTGGAACCGGGCGGCCGGCGTGGCCGGTATTGGCCGGTTCGCGGCGGTGGTCTGCGTGTCGGGGCGGCGGCGGGCGCCGCGGTTCTCTATCGTCCGTGCGGAACCGCCCAGTCCGAGGACTCCGTTGCGTGTACAGCGATCCGACCCGTGGGAGAGTGCGATGCCCGGCCCAGAGCAGACCGTCCCGGAGCCGACCGTCGAGGCCGGGGAGCAGCGGACCGGTGAGCGGCAGACCGGTGAGCAGCGGACCGGGGAGAGCGCCGACGTCATCGTGGTCGGCGCCGGGCCGGCCGGCTCCACCGCCGCCGCCCACCTCGCCCGGACCGGGCTGGACGTCCTGCTGCTGGAGAAGTCCGCCTTCCCGCGCGAGAAGGTCTGCGGGGACGGCCTCACCCCGCGTGCCGTCAAGCAGTTGACCGACCTCGGCATCGACGTCTCCGAGGAGGCCGGCTGGCTGCACAACCAGGGCCTGCGGCTGATCTCCGGGCGCCGCTCGCTGGAGTTCGACTGGCCCGAGCTCTCCGCCTACCCCGGGTACGGGCTGGTGCGGCGCCGCGCCGACTTCGACGAACTGCTCGCCCGCAAGGCCGCCTCGGTGGGGGCCAGGGTGGTCGAACGCGCCAATGTGACGGGCCCGTTGCTGGACGAGCGGACCGGCCGGATCACCGGTGTGACCGCCAAGCTGGGGGAAGAGCGCCGGCCCGTCACTTACCGGGCCCCGGTCGTCGTCGCCGCCGACGGCAACTCCACCCGGCTGTCGGTGGCGATGAAGCGCTACCGCCGCACCGACCGGGCGATGGGCGTCGCGTACCGGACGTACTTCACCACCCCGCGCCACGAGGACCGCTACCTGGAGGCCTGGCTCGACCTGCGCGACCCCGGCGACCCGGCCCGGCGCCTGCTGCCCGGCTACGCCTGGGTGTTCGGCATGGGCGACGGCACCGCCAACGTCGGCCTCGGGGTCCTCGACACCGCCAGGACCGAGGTGGACTGGCGGGAGCTGCTGCGCCGCTGGTGCGACGGCCTGCCGCCGGAGTACGGCTACACCCCCGACGGGGTCACCGAGCCGATCCGCGGCGCCGCCCTGCCGATGGGGCTCAACCGCCGGCCGCACTACGCCGACGGCCTGCTGCTGGTCGGCGACGCGGGCGGCACGGTCAGCCCGGGCACCGGTGAGGGCATCGCCTACGCGATGGAGTCCGGGCGCTACGCCGCCGAGACCATCGTCCAGGCCCTCGCCCGCCGCACCGACCGCGGCCGCGAACTCGCCCTGCGCGCCTATCCGCAGGCGCTGCGCTCCGCCTACGCGGGCTACTTCGCGCTCGGGCGCCTCGCCGCCGACCTGCTGGGGCGGCCCCGGCTGCTCGGCGCGGCCGGTGCCGCCGGGCTCGGCCACCCGGCGCTGCTGAAGGTGGCGTTCCGGCTGATGGTCAACCTGACCGAGCCGAACTCCAAGGACGCCCTGGACCGGCTGCTCCACCTGCTCGGGCGGGTCGCCCCCGGGAAGTGACGCCCGCCCCCGGAGGCGGCGAGGCGCACCGGACCGTCCATCCTGACGGGTGGGCGGTCCCGGCGTCCCGGATACGGCCGAATCCAACGAGTCGAACATGCGGTTGCATGGATCATGTTGACGAATGATCAGATGATCCGATTGCCTGGTGTCGAACCAGCCACGGAGGGTGAGCACAGCACCCCTCCGTGGCTCTTCCCCTGACCGCTGACCCGTTCGACGGAGACACCGTGCGCCTTCGCCTTCGCCTGCTCGTCGCGCCGCTTGCCGCGGCCGCCGCCCTCACCGCCGTCTGCGCCCCCGCCGCGAGCGCGGCCCCGGCGGCCACCCCCTCCGACCAGTGCTCCGCCGCCTTCCGTCACGACGACGCCCGCCTCGGCCCCGCGGACCTCCCGACCACGGGACCGGTCGGCCGCCAGCTCGCCGGCTACCAGCGCACCGGCGGCGCGAGCGACCAGGCCTTCCTGGGCGAGTACTACGACCCGGCCGGCAACGGCGGCAAGGGCGGCTGGATATACCCGCCCTCCGACGGCTACGTCACCCTGCCCGACGGCAGCCCGATCGAGTTCGACCTCACGCTCTACCCGAACCAGAACATCGACCGCTACGGCAGCGAGTACGGCGCCTTCCTCGCCCCCGAGGGCCTGCCCTACGCCAACCGCGCCATCCCGCCGCAGAGCCTGGACGGCAACCCGCCGGCCGCCTGCAACTACCACGACTACAAGGTGGTCAAGGCCTTCACGGTGCACGCCGGCCCGATCGCGCCGTGGTTCAACCAGCCCGGCTGGGGCCTCCAGTACCAGCTCGACGGCGCCCTGCTGCCCGGCGGCCCGGCCAAGCTGAACGTGCTCTGGCTGGTGGAGAACGGCTACCTGTCCCGGATCTGACCCGGCTCCGCCCGGTGCCGGACCAGGCGCCCGCCACGGATATTCGCTGGCGGGCGCCTGGGGGCCGGGGATAGGAAGGCCGGATGACCATCAGCGATGCCGGTACCGACCGGCGCGTCTTCCGCCCCACCGTCCTCGACCTCGGCGACGTCCTGCTGCGCCCGTGGGGACGCGCCCTCGACCTGCCCGGCGGCGTGGTGCCCGCCCTGGCCGCCGCCGCGGCCGACCCGGCCGTCGCCCGCTGGAGCCCGCTCGGCACCGGCGGCCGGGTCGTCCCCGAGACCTACCTCGACCGCTGCGACGAGCACTGGGCCGACGGCACCGCGGCCTCCTTCGCCGTCACCGACGCCGCCGACGGCAGCCTGTGCGGCAACGCCTACCTGGGGTGGACCAACCGGGACGACGGCATCGCCATGGTCGGCTACTGGCTGCTCGCCGCCGCCCGCGGCCGGGGCCTGGCCACCAGGGCCGCCGCCGCCGTCACCCGCTGGGGCGTGGAGCAGGCCGGCGTCCGCCGCGTCGAGCTCTACCACGCCGTCGCCAACGAGGACTCCTGCCGGGTCGCGGAGCGGGCCGGCTTCCCGTACGAGGGCACCCTGCGAGGCTCCTACACCTACGGCGGGGGCGACTACGTGGACGAGCACCTGCACGCCCGGCTGGCCTCGGACCCCTTCACGGAATCCTCGGGCCCGTTCACGCACTGAGGACCGGACCCGGCCCGTGGGGCGGGATCAGCCCCAGACCGTCCCGCCGTGGACCCCGTACGCGGCCGTGGCGCCCTCGGCGAACCGCTGCTCCTGCGTGGCCGTCAGCCTGCGGACCACCAGGACGGCGAGGACCGCGGCCGCCACCATCACCAGGTCGGAGGCGATCAGCCAGGCGACGCCCTGCTGGTAGGTGTCCGGGTACTCCGCCGAATTGGTGTACACGGTGCCGATCCGCTCGAGCGCGGGGGCCCCCAGAAGGGCCCCCCACCAGAGGGTGAGCAGGGTCTGCGGGAGCCGCGGGCGCACTCCGGAGCCGTCCGGCCTGGCGCCGGCCTGCCAGATGTCGCCCGCGATCTGCCGGGGGATCCAGACGTTGGCGATGGGGAGGAACCAGGCCCCGATCGCGAAGCCGCGTCGGAGCCGGTGCCCGTGCGGGTCGAGGATCTCGGCGTTCACCCGGACCCGGTGGAACCAGGTGATGAAGGTGACCGTCGAGACCACCAGCGTCACCACCTGGAGCGTGCCGACGTTGCCGTGCAGCGCGTACGCGTCCAGCACTGCGGACCCGTCGACCAGCCTCAGGTCGACGTCCGTGGTGAACGTGCCGACCTCCCCGTAGAGGTTGACGGAGGTGCCGAGCGAGACCAGCGACACGGCGCCGCTCACGGCGAGCATGACGGTGGCGGCGATGGCGCTCGATCTCGGCGAGCGGTACACGGCGGGGGAAGGCATCGGGGCGGGACTCCTGGACTGGACCAATGGGACGGAGCGCCACCCTAGGGCCAGCGGATCATGGTCGGCCAGTGTGTTTCGCGGTCCCGGAGGTGAACCCGCGAGGGATGCCTGGCGATTCGGTGGATACCCGGGCATCCGGCCGCGGCCCGGCCCGGATGCCCGGCGCCGCACCGGCGCGCACACCGCGCGCGGCCGCCTCCCGGGCGCGGACCCG
>NZ_MSJQ01000346.1 GCF_014596515.1 Streptomyces sp. CBMA156 | reverse complement strand
GGCCGTCACCGCCTTCGGCGGACCGGCCGGTGACGCGCCCGCCGCCAAGCCGGCGGCGGCCACCGCCCCGGCCGCGAGCCCCACCGCCACCACCACGGCCCCGAAGCCGACCGCCACGCCGAAGCCGACCGTCACCTCCTCCGTCCCGGCCGCGACCCCCACCACTCCCTCGGCGGCCCCGACGTCCGCCCTGCCCGTCCCGCGCAACCAGCCCGCCGCGCTCCAGGTCCAGTCCTTCCGCCAGGCCGTCGCCCAGGCCGAGGTCGGCAGGGAGCGGGACAAGCAGACGGACCTGCTGAGGATCCTCGACGCCACCGCGGCGCGCCTCAACGAGGGCAGCCCGGACGACGCCGCCCAGGAGCTCAAGTCCGCCCAGAAGGTGGTCAGGGACATGGGCAAGAAGCACGCCGTCGACGTCCTGACGTACGCCAACTGGAACGCCCGACTTTCGGCCCTGTTCGCCACCCTCCACACCGCCGCCGATCTCCAGGACGACTGACGGTCCGCCAGAATGGACCCATGCTGACGATCGGTTCCCTCGTCCTCGGTGTCTCCGACATGCCCCGCGCCGTCGCCTTCTGGACGGCCGCCCTCGACTACGCCCCGCGCGACGGCCTGGTCGAGGCCGACTGGACGGTCCTCGTCCCGGCCGGCCCTGGCCGCGGCGTGCAACTCGCCCTCGGGCTCAGCGAGTCCCCGGTCCAGGAGGAGCCGCGCGTCCACCTGGACCTCTACGCCGGGGACGCCGAGGAGCAGGCCGCGGAGGTCGGCCGTCTCGTCGCCCTCGGTGCCGAACGGGTGGACTGGAAGCGCTACCCGGAGGATCCCGACTTCGTGGTCCTCGCCGACACCGAGGGCAACCGGTTCTGCGTGATCGACGCCAGCCGGTCCTGAGCCCACAGCGTTGTCCACAGCCTGTGGACAACGCTGTGGGTTGACCGCTGCCCGGGGGCCGGGAGCGGTGGCCGGACCCGCCGGACACCGGGCTCAGCCCTCCCCCCGGATCCGTCGCTCCACGTTCCCGCGGACCGCCCGGGAGGCGGTCCCGGCCGCCGCCGCGAGGAACACGAAGTTGTACCCGATCTGCAGCACCACCACGAGCCGGGCCGTCTGGCCCGCCGGGGTGATGTCGCCGTACCCCACCGTCGCCAGCGTGACGACCGTGAAGTACAGCGCGTCCAGCCGCGTCTCCAGCCCGGCGAACTCCGGCTTGTGCGAGCCGAGTACGTAGTACGTCGTCGAGAAGACGGTCAGCGCCAGGCAGATCAGGAAGGCGAGCCAGACCACCGGCCGCTTCGCCGTTCCCCTCAGCACCCCGACGATCTTGGCCAGCAGCAGGCAGGTCAGCCCGACCAGCGCACCGGCGAACACCAGCCAGCTCAGCAGCGGCCGGCGGTCGCCCAGCCACTCCAGCGGCAGTGTGAAGTACCCGGTCATCAGCAGCGTGGACGCGCCCAGCAGCCAGCACCAGGCCCGCAGGTCGACGGGCGGCGGCAGCGGGTTCTCGGACATCCCGCCCAGCTTCTCCGCGCGCGCTCGCGGCCGCCCGTCGGGCTGCTCCGCTCAGGCCAGCCCCCGCTGGATGGCCAGCACCGCGAGCCGCACCCGGTTCGGGCTGCCCGTCTTGGTCATCAGGTTCGACACGTGGGTCTTCACCGTGGTCACCCCCAGGTGCATCCGCCCGGCGATCTCGGCGTTCGACAGCCCGTCCGCGAGGTGCCGCAGCACCTCGCCCTCCCGCTCGGTGACATGGACCGGCGAACCCCGCCGCTCCGCTCCCGCCCAGTCCTCCGCCGCCCGCGCCACCACCCGCCGCAGCACCGCCGGGCTGTACGGGCTCTCGCCCGCCGCCGCCCGCCGTACGGCGTCCAGCACCGCGCCCGGCTCGACGTCCTTGGCGAGGAAGCCGCAGGCGCCGGCCGCCAGGGCCGGGTAGAGCCGGTCGTCGTCATCGAAGGTGGTCAGCACCACGACCCGGGCGGAGGGAAGGCGGGACAGCAGCAGCGCGGTGGCCTCGATGCCGTCCATCCCCGGCATGTGCAGGTCCATCAGCACCACGTCCGGCCGCAGCCGCGGGGAGAGCTCGACCGCCCGGGCGCCGTCCGCCGCCTCCCCGGCCACCGTCAGGTCGTCCGTGGACTCGACCAGCATCCGCACCCCGGCCCGGACGAGCTGCTGGTCGTCGACGATCAGCACCCTGGTCATGCCGCCACCCCCAGCGGCCAGGAGGCGGCCAGCCGCCAGCCGTCCGGCACCGGACCGGCCTCGATCGTGCCGCCGACCAGGGCGACCCGCTCCCGCATCCCGAGCAGCCCGTGCCCGCCGCCGCCCACCGGGGCCGGGCCGCCCGCCCCCTGGGTGTTCTCCAGTTCCAGTTCCACGTTCCCGTCCTCCGTCGTCGCCCGCAGCCGGACCCGCGCCCCCGGGCCGGCGTGCTTCACCACGTTGGCCAGCCCCTCCTGGACCAGCCGCAGCACCGTCAGCCCGCCGATCGCGTCCAGTTCGGCGAGCCGGCCGCCGATCACCGCGTCGACCCGCAGCCCGGCCGCCCGCGAACGCTCCACCACGCCGGCCACGGCGGCCGGCAGGTCGGCGGTCTCGGCGAGCAGCGGGGCCAGCTGCCCGGCGTCGGGCTCGCGCAGGGCGGTGAGCAGCCGGCGCAGGTCGGCGAGGGCGGCGGTGGCCCCGGCGTGCACGTCGTCCAGGACGGCGGTGAGCCTGGGGTCGGCGTCCGGCAGGACGTGCCGGGCGACGCCCACCCGCAGCACGGTGGACGCCAGGTGGTGGGCGACCATGTCGTGCAGCTCGCGGGCGATCGCGGCGCGCTCGCCCATCCGGGCGCCCCACTCGGCGAGGTCGCGGCTGCGCTCGGCCTCCCCGGCCCGCTCCTCGGCCGCCCGCCGCACCCGTTCGGCGGCCCTGATGTAGGCGGCCAGCAGCACCGGCACGCCGCCGAACAGCGCCGTCCGGTAGAGCGCGGCGGGCAGCGCGGCGGACAGCCCGGCGGGTGCTGACGGCCAGGCGTGCGCGAGTTCCGCGCAGAGCAGGACGGCCCACAGCCACACCACCCGGCGACCCCACCGCCGTACGGCCAGCTCGAAGAAGGCCGCCGCCACGCCGACCTTCACCTCCACCTGCACGGCGTGCGCCACGGCGGGCACGGTCAGCGCGCACTGCCCGAGTGCCACCGCGAGCGGCAGGCGCCCGCCCAGCGCCGCGAGCAGCAGCGAGCCCGCGGCGACCGCCCGGTCGGCCGTCGTCAGCGCGTCCGGAGGGCCCGCCAGCAGCAGGTACCCCAGCCCGGAGGCGATCAGCGCGGGCCGCAGCAGTCGCGAGCCCCTCCACGTCGTTCCCCACACCCCGTCGACCCTAGAAGGCGCGGAGCCCCGGGTGATCGTCCTTCAGGGCGAGACCGCGGCTCCTCCTTCAGGCCGCCCGGGTTCCCGGCCCCGCCCCGGCTCGTCCAGCAGCTCCAGCACCGCCAGGACGGCGACCAGTCCGAGCGCCAGACAGAGCGTCACCAGCACCGTCGGGTGGCTCCACAGCACGAAGGCCGACGCCGCGAGCGCGACGGCCGACCAGCCCAGTGCGGCCTTCCAGCGGTGGATGAACCGGCCGACCGGCCCGGGCCGCAGCCCGGCCCGTCCGGCCACCCGCCGCACCGAGCCCAGCCCGGCGCGCCAGCCGCCCCGGACGGTGCGCGCCCACCGTCCGCCGCCGATGACCCAGGCGCCGAGCGCGACCAGCAGGCCGAGCGTGACCGTCACCCGGACGGCCGAGCGCAGGTAGCGCACCAGGGTGTCGTACACCGCCTCGGCCGCGGCCTGGTCGACGTCGGCCGGGAGCCTGTCCAGGTAGACGGCCCGGAACACGCTCAGCCCGATGCCCAGCAGCAGGGCCCCGCCGGCCATGCCGAGGGCCGTCGCCACCACCGCCCGGCGGCGCCGCGCCGCCAGCAGCACCCCGCCGAGTGCGCAGGCGCCGGCCAGCACCGGCACCCAGAATCCGGCCAGGTCCAGGACCCGCAGGGTGGTGCGGACCTCGGGGAGGGCGTCGGACTGCACCAGCGGGTACGAGGTGTGGATCTCCGGGATGCGGGAGGCCAGCGGCAGGCCCTGGTCCACCAGGGCGGTCTTCACCCGGGCGATCACCGGGGCGAGGTCGAGCACCACGGTGTCGTCGTGGACCTCGACGGCGCCGCCGCCCTGCCCGGTGACCATCTTCTCGACCGCGGCGTGCGCGTCCCGGTTGACGTCCGTCCAGACGGTGACGAAGGCCTCGCTGTCCACGAACCGCGCGACCTGGGTGTGGACGAATCCGCCGAGCCCGCTGTCCAGGGCCTGGCCGATGCCGCCCAGCAGGGCGCCGAGCCTGGGCTTGTCGTCCGGGGCGATGCCGTCGAGCAGCGAGTCGAGCGGGAGCTTCTTCATGATCTCGGCCGTCACCCGGTCGGTGACGGCCGCCTTGACCCGCGGGTCCCTCGCCAGCGGGACCATCGTGGCCAGGTAGCGGTCGGTGTCGCTGATCTCGGACCTCGCCCAGAGCGCGAGGGCGCTGAGCGGGGTGAGCACACAGGCCAGCACGATCAGCAGGGCGGCGAGGAAGGAGCGCGCCCGGTGCCGCGGCGGGCGTGGCACCGGCCCGGTGGCCAACTGCCGGGCGAGCTGCGCCTCCTGGGCCTCGACGGCGCTCAGCCGGGCCCGCAGCTCGGCCAGTTCGTCGCCGGGCTGGTCGGTCGGCATGCCGGGACTCCGTTCCTCCGGTGGGTGCATACCAGGAGATAACGGATCAGATCGGGCGGCCAGTCGACGGTCGGGCGGGGCCGGTCGAGAGTCAGGGCGGGGGGCGGCACACCGGATCGGTCCCGGCCGGGCCCGGAACAGCGGAAAGCCCCCGGTGGCTCACCGGGGGCTTTCCGAAGGAGGAGACGGAGACTCAGGCGGTCGTCTCGGGCCGCTTGGTCTCGGTGGCCTTGGTGACGTTGGTCGGCGTGACGGCCGGACGGTCGGCGCTCTGCTGGGGAGCGGCGGTGCTCTGCGCGGTGCCGGCGGCAGCGGCGTCCGGCGGGGTGTCGTCCTCGCGCATGGCCTTGGTCTCGGCCTTCAGGATGCGCATGGACTTGCCCAGGCCGCGGGCCATCTCGGGCAGCTTCTTCGATCCGAACAGCAGGACGACGACCGCCAGCACCACGAGAATGTGCCAGGGCTCAAGACCGTTCCGCAGCATCCCTGGCCACCGGTCCCTTCTTGTTTAGGGTCATGGCGGGCGCTACCGCCCGTGCTGGCCAGTATGCCTGGCCCTGACGGCGAACGGATACACCAGCTGGGAAACGCTGGCCAAAAACCAGGTGCCGTTCGAGCGGATCGCGAGGACGGAACGAGCGCCACGGCGCCCACCTGGCCGAATACGGGTACCGAAGTCCACCCCCTCGTCCGTACCGGCGCGATCAGTGGACGAACGGCACCGAACGCCTCGGCCTCGCCTCCGTTCCCGGCGGTGTCCGCGCACAGGCGGACGCCTCGCCGACAGGTTGCGGCGGCGGGTGGTGGCTTCCTCGGACAGGCGCTCCTGTCCGGCGCCGAATCGGCCACCTGGCGCATGGAGACCGATGTAGTAGATGTACATCTGGTACATTTTCACCATGGGCGAGCCAGTGATCGAGTCGATGGCCGAGGTGCGGAGTCATCTCGCGGACGTGATAGACCGGGCGCGCCGCGACGAGACGCCGACGATCATCACGAGGCGGGGCCGGCAGGAGGCGGTGGTGATCGACATCGCCGAGTACCAGCGCCTCAGGGACCTGGCCGAACAGGCCGAGGACGAGTGGCTGAACCGTCTCGCGGACGAGGCCGAGGCCGAGGGCTCCGAGGGCTCCGTCTCTCTGGAGGAGATGGCCGCCATGCTCCGCGAGCACCACGGCTGACCGCGATGGCGTACGTCACGCGGTTCGGTCCACGCGCCCAGCGGGATCTCCTCAAGGTGCCCCGGCCCGAAGCGGTCCGGATTCTCCATCGGCTCACCGAACTACAGGTGGCGCTGGACGGTGGCGACACCTCGGCGTTCGACATCAAGGCGCTTCAGGGGCACCACGCCCGATGGCGGTTGAGGGTGGGGGACTTTCGGATCGTCTACACGGTCGAGGCGGGGATCCTGGTGGTCTGGGTCATGTCGGTGGGCAACCGTCGTGACGTTTACCGGCACCTGTAGGTCCACCCGCCGGAACGGCGGAGAGCCCCCGCCCGGGGTGGGCGGGGGCTCTCGATGACTCGCGTGGATCGGTGCCGGTCGGGTCAGACGGTGGCGGCCTCGGGCGCGGGCGCGGGGGCGGCGGCCGGGAGGTGGCGCATCAGGCGGTAGGCCAGGAGGGCGGCGCCCAGGGCGAAGACCAGCCCGACCGCGGCGGCGACGTGCAGGCCGTCGGTGAAGGCGGCACGGGCGGTCTCCAGCAGGTCGGTGCCGAGCCGGCCGGGCAGGTGGGCGGCGACGGTGACCGCGCCGCCGAGGGTGTCCTGGGCGGTCCTGGCGGCCTCGCCCTCGACGCCCGCGGGGAGGGCGCCGTCCAGCCGGTGGCGGTAGACGGCGGCGCCGGCCGCGCCGAGCAGCGCGATGCCGAGCGAGCTGCCGAGCTCGACGGCGGTCTCCGAGGTGGCGGAGGCGGCGCCGGTCTGTTCGGCGGGGGCGGCGGAGACGACCATCTCGGCGGTCATCGTCATGGTGCCGACCGTCCCGGCGGCGAGCACGCCGGCCGCGGTGAGGATGAACGCCAGCGGGGAGTGCGCGCCGACCCGGGTCATCATCGCGAAGCCCGCCGAGCCGACCAGGAACCCGCCGCCCATCAGCACCGCGGGACGGACCTTCCCGGCCAGCGCCGAGCTGATCCCGACGGCCGCGCCGACGCCCACGCTCGGCACCAGCGACCAGAGCGAGGCGGTCAGCGGGCTCATGCCCTTGACCAGCTGGAGGTACTGCGAGGTGAAGAGGGTGAAGCCCATCATCGCGAACATCGCGATGGTGTTGACGCTGATCGCGCCGGTGAAGGTGCGGATCCGGAAGAGGCTCAGGTCGAGCAGCGGGTTCGCGGCGGTGCGCTGGCGCCGGACGAAGGCGGCGGCCAGCAGCAGTCCGGCGGGGACGGCGAGCCCGGGCAGCACGCTCCAGCCCTCGATGGCGATCGTCTTGACGCCGTAGACCAGCGGCAGGATCGCGGCCAGTGAGAGCGCCGCGCCGAGCAGGTCGAAGCGGCCCCGGGGGGCGGTGCGGGCGGCGGAGCGGTACTCGGGGAGCAGGACGGGCGCGGTCAGCAGCACCAGGGCCATCACCGGGACGGCGAGCAGGAAGGCCGAGCCCCACCAGTAGTGCTCCAGCAGCAGGCCGCCGGCGACCGGGCCGAGGGTGGCCCCGGCGGTGAGGACGCCGCCCCAGGCGCCGAGCGCGATCTGCCGCTGCCTGGGGTCGTCGAACAGGGTGCGGATCAGCGCGAGGGTCGAGGGCATCACGGTGGCCCCGGCGGCGCCGAGCAGCGCGCGGGCCGCGATCAGCTGGCCGGCGTCCTGCGACCAGGCGGCCAGCAGCGAGGCGCCCGCGAAGCCGGCGGCGCCGATCATCAGCAGCTTGCGGCGGCCGATCCGGTCGCCCAGCGCGCCCATCGTGATCAGCAGCCCGGCCAGCAGGAACGAGTACATGTCCATGATCCACAGCTGCTGGGTGCCGCTCGGCGCCAGCGTGGTGGAGATGTACGGGACGGCGAAGAAGAGCACGCCCATGTCCATGGTGAGGACGAGGGTCGGGAGCAGGAGGACGGCCAGGCCGATCCATTCGCGACGGCCTGCGCGGCCGGTGGTTGCGGTCATGGGGAAGACGGTACGGACGTGTCAGACGCTTGTCTAGTACAAATGTGTAAATCGAACGTGCAAGACATCCGTGCAAGACATTCGTCCAGGTCTTCCGTAGGATCGGGGCATGGGAAACCGCGAAGACCTGATGGCCGGCGCCAAGCGCTGCCTGTACGAGAAGGGCTACGGGCGCACCACCGCCCGCGACATCGCGACCGCCTCCGGTGTCAGCCTGGCCGCGATCGGCTACCACTTCGGCTCGAAGGAGGCGCTGCTCAACGCGGCGATGATCGAGGCGATCGGGGAGATGGGGGAGGCCCTGGGCGCGGTGGTGATCGCCGCCAACCGGGTGTCGGACGACCCGGAGGTGCGATTCGCGGCCGTCTGGGACGGCCTGCGGGACGTCTTCGCCGAGCACCGAGGGCTCTGGGCGGCCCAGTTCGAGGCGCTCGCCCAGGCCGGGCACGCGCCCGAACTCGCGCAGGCCTTCGCGGCGGCACAGAAGGAGGGGCGGCTCGGGCTGGCCGCGGTGTTCCAGGGGCTGCCCGAGGTGCCGGACACCGAGGAGGAGGTCGTCCGCGGCTCGTTCTACCAGACCCTGCTGGCCGGCTACAGCGCCCAGTGGCTGGCCGCACCCGAACTCGCGCCCAGCGGAACGGACTTCCTGCGCGGGCTGCGGCTGGTCAGCGACAGTGTGCTCGGCCCCGTGGAGCCCCCGCCCGCTACGCGGTGACGGCGGTCAGCAGCACCACCGAGTCGACGTGGGCCAGCAGCCCGTGCCGCTCCTGCGGGACGGGCTCCAGGCGGCCGGCCGGCAGTTCCAGCCGCCGGCCGGCGATGGTCAGCGAGACCCGGCCGCGCAGCACCTGGACGCTGCCCGCGGTGGGCGGGTTGTGCTCGTCCAGCGCGGTGCCCGCGGTCAGCGCGATCACGGTCTGCCGCAGGATGCCGTCGTGCAGGACCAGGTGGGCGCTGCGCCCGTGCGGGCTCTCGGCCGCCAGGGCGGCGTGCTCCACGGCGAGCTGTTCGAGATCGGGCATCCGCGCCTCCTCCTCGCTGCTCCGGGAACGTGCTCAGGCAACGTGCCCAGGCCGCTCGCTCCGGGCACCGGTTCCGGGCACTCCGTGTGCCCAGGGTCGCGGACGGCCGGGCGCCCCGCACCCGGAGGCCCCGCACCTCGGGCCCTGAAGTCGCCCGGTCCGGGCGGCCCGACGTGCAGCCCCCGCCGACTGCCCGCATCGTGGAGGCATGGCGACCAACCAGAGAATCTTCAGCGGGTTCCAGGTCAACCGCTCGGTGCTGACCGGCGGCGCGGTGCTCACCGCGATCGGCACGGTGCTCAGTGCGGCCGGGGCGACGATGGTCTGCGCGGCGCTGGTCACCGCGGGCCGCAGCTGGGTGCGCGGCCTGGAGACCCAGCCGACCGCCCTCGCCCACCGGGCCCTGCACGAGGCGCGGGTGGCGTCCACGGCCGGCTGGGACGCGTGGCGCGCCGAGCACGGCTCGCCCAACTGAGCCGGAACCCTCCCGCGGTCACGGGCGCGGCGGGCCGCCCGGAGGCGGCCCGCCGTACCGGTCCGGCCGCTCGGTCACCGTGACCGCCGTGACCGCTCGACCACCGTGACCGTTCGGCCGCCGTGGCCCGAACGGCCCTACAGCCCGAGCGACTTGGCGATGATGCTGCGCATGACCTCGCTGGTGCCGCCGTAGATCCGGAACACCCGGTTGTCGGTGTAGAGCCGGGCGATCGGGTACTCCAGGATGTAGCCGTAACCGCCGTGCAGCTGGAGGCACTTGTCGATCACGGTGGAGGCCGACTCGGTGCAGAACAGCTTCGCCGCGGCCGCGTCCGCGACGGTCAGCTCGCCGTTCTGGTACAGCTCCAGCGCCCGGTCCACCATCGACTGCTGCGCCACCACCTGGGCCTCGCAGTCGGCCAGGGTGAACTTGGTGTTCTGGAACTCGGCCACCGCCTTGCCGAACACCTTGCGGTCCTTGACGTACTGCACCGCGAACCGCACCGCCGCCGCGGCCGACGCGTACGCGCTGACGGCGATCCCCAGCCGCTCCTGCACCAGGTTGTGGGTCAGGTAGGAGAACGCCCTGCCCTCCTCGCCGAGCAGGTTCTCCACCGGTACCCGGACGTCGCTGAACGCCAGCTCGGCGGTGTCCGAGGTGCGCAGGCCGATCTTCTGGAGCTTGCGGCCGACGGTGTAGCCCTCGGAGGCGGTGTCCACGCAGAGGATGGACAGTCCGGCCCGGCGGTTCTCCGGGTCGTGCGGGGCGGTGCGGCAGACCACCAGGACGAGGTCGGCCAGCACGCCGCCGGTGATGAACGTCTTGGCGCCGTTCAGGACGTAGTGGGTGCCGTCCTCGGAGAGCCGCGCGGTGGTGGAGATGCCCGCGAGGTCGGAGCCGGCGCCGGGCTCGGTCATCGCGATCGCGGTCATGATGTCGCCGGAGACGAAGCCGGGCAGCCAGCGCCGCTTCTGCTCCTCGTTCGCGTACTCCAGCAGGTACGGCAGCACCAGGCCGGTGTGCACGCCGGAGGAGCCGAAGCTCACGCCCGCCCTGGCGGTCTCCTCGGCGACCACCGCCTGGTACTTGAACCCGCTCTCGCCCGCGCCGCCGTACTCCTCGGGAACCTCGATGCCGTAGACGCCGAGCGCGCCGAGCTGCCGGTAGAAGTCGCGCGGCGGGTGGCCCTCGGCCTCCCAGCTCTCGTAGACCGGGACGACCTCGTTGGCGATGAAGTCCCGGATGGTCTCCCGGAAGGCCTCGTGGTCCTCGGTGAACACGGTGCGGCGCACGGCGGCGCTCCCTTCGACGGCACCGGCCGGGGCTGCCGGCCGGGGCGTAACGTGCCTGGTGATGGCCCCACAAGTTAATCCCCGGTAGCTTCGGCTGTCCAGAGTCGACCGGGCGCGGAAAAGCGGTGGGGAACACGGTCGGCGCGGGTACGAAGTGAATCCTTGCTAGCCTTCCGTCGGCGCCATCCCGGGTGCCGTCCCGATGCCGTCGCGGCGCCGGGCCTGGGCCCGGCCGAAGGGGAGGGAGGCCCGCGATGGTGGTCCGACGGCCGCCCGGGCGGCGCGCCCAGATCCTGGCCGTGGCCGCCGACCGCTTCCACCGCAGCGGCTACCACCAGGTCTCGATGACCGAGGTCGCCGCCGGCGTCGGCATCACCGCGCCCGCGCTCTACCGGCACTTCCGCGGCAAGCCCGAACTGCTCGACCGCGCCGTCCGGTCGGGCCTGGACGCGCTCGCCGAAGGGCTGCGCCCGGCCCGTACCACCGCCGACCTCGGCGCCGCGCTGGCCGCCGTCGCGGTGGGCCACCGCCCGCTCGGCACCCTGGT
>NZ_MSJQ01000345.1 GCF_014596515.1 Streptomyces sp. CBMA156 | reverse complement strand
GCGGATCCGGCGAGGGCGTCGCCACTCCCCGCGGTGCCCGGGCCGGCGCCGTCCGGGGCGTGCACCGCCGGGGTTTCCGGAGGGGCCGCCGCATAGGGCACCGCGGGAGCTCCCGCGGTGCCGAACGAGCCCGGAGCCCCCTGGCCCCCGCCCAGCAGCGCGCCGAAACCCCCGCCCGTCGCACCGCCCGGCGCGTCCATCGCGTCCATGGTGTCCGTCGCGTCCGCCGGCTCCCGGGACCCCTGCCAGACCTGCCCGGCCCCGGCCCCGTACTCGGGCCCGGAGCTGTACGCGGAGACGTACGTGGAGCCGTACCCGGAGCCGGTTCCTGCGCCGGAGCCGTACTCCGGTTCCGGCGCGGACCCGGTCACGGAGTCGTCCTCGGGCCCCGCCGTCGGCGCCTGGTCGGACACCGGCGTCCGGGTGATCCGGGCGCCGGACGGCAGCCCGGGCACCGCGGCCGACTGACCGGCCTGCTCCAGCAGGGCCGAGGGCACCAGCACCACGGCCCTGGTCCCGCCGTACGGCGAGGGGCGCAGGGTGACCTGGACCTCGTGCCGGGCGGCCAGGCGCGCCACCACGAACAGGCCGAGCCGCAGGTCGTCGCCGAGCGCGGAGACGTCCAGCTCCGGCGGGTTGGCCAGGTACGTGTTGAGCCGTTCGTACTCCTCCTCGGTCATGCCGAGTCCGCGGTCCTCGACCTCGACCGCCAGGCCCCTGGGGACCTCCTGCGCGGAGACCTGCACCTGGGTGTACGGCGGGGAGAAGGTGGTGCCGTTCTCGATCAGCTCGGCGACCAGGTGGATGACGTCGGCCACGGCCTGCCCGCCGAGCGAGACGCGCGGCACGCCCTGGACGACGACCCGGGAGTAGCTCTCGGTCTCCGAGACGGCGCTGCGCAGCACGTTGACCACGGGCACGGCGTTGCGCCAGCGCCGGGCGGGCAGGGCGCCGCCGAGGATGACCAGGTTCTCGGCGTTGCGCCGCATCCGGGTGGCCAGGTGGTCGACCGCGAAGAGTTCGCGCAGCAGCTCCGGGTCCTCGTGCTCGCGCTCCAGCGCGTCCAGCATGCTGATCTGCCGGTGGATCAGGATCTGGGTGCGCCGGGCGATGTTGAGGAAGACCTTCTTCGTCCCCTCGCGGCCCCGGGCCTGGTGGACGATGGCGGCGACCGTGACCTGGCGGACGGCGGCGAGGCCGTCCGCGCTCTGCTGGACCTCGTCGCCGATCCGCCGGGACGGCGTCCAGACCGGCGGGACGGGCACCTGTTCCCCGGCGCGCAGCCGTCCGACCACCTCGGGGATCTCCTGCCGGGCGAGCGAGAGGGTTTCGGCCCGGAGCCCGGACAGCCGCGCGGACAGGGTCAGGGCGGTCCGGACGCCGTGGAGCAGGCTGACCAGCACGACCAGGGCGACCGCCGCGCTGCCGGCCAGCAGCGCGGTGCGGTGTCCGGTGTCGCGCAGCAGGAAGCCGGCGTAGCCCCAGGCGGCGAGGAGGCCCGCGGTGGGGACCAGCGTGAGGGCGAGGAGCCGGCCGCGGAGGGAGCCGGACCGGCCGGCGCGGTGGCCCGGGCGGGTGGCCGATATGGCTGGCATCTGATTCCTCGCTCAGGGCCGAGCCGCAGGACCGGCACGCCGGCTCGGACCGGTGGGTCCGAGCGGCGGGTCGATCCCGTGCGGCGTGGCCGGGCTTCGGGGCTTCGAGGCCGGGACTGCCGGAGCAGGTGACGTGGTGTCACCGGCGGGGCGGAGCACTGGCACGACAGCCGACGGCTGGAACGCTATCAGCCCCATGAGCCCTTGACACAACATCAACTGACGATATGTAGAACGGCCTTCATCCCGCCAGCGGCATCGGCAGCACCTGCCCGCCCCGCCCGCCCGGTGGTTCCGCGGGGTTCTCCCGCTGGTTGAGTTCGCTCCAGGCCCAGCTGGTCAGGTCCGACAGCTCCGCCGACCACTGCTTGCCGTAGGTGCCCGAGGCGACCTGTCCGAGCCTCAGCCGCTGGACGTCCGAGGTGCCGGCCGGCGGGTAGACGTGGGTGGCGTCCCGCAGGTAGCGCTCGATGCCGAACTCGGTCTGCAGGCCGCGGGCGGCGTGGATCTCCATCGCGTTGCGCGCGGAGTCCAGCGCGTACTCGGTGTTGATCAGCTTGGCGTTCATCAGCTCGGCGTCACAGGTGCGACCGTGGTCCAGCAGGTGGGAGGCGTGGTAGACGGCGAGCCTGGCGGTCATCAGCCGGGACTGCATCTCGCCCAGCTTCAGCGTGATGTTGGGCAGTTGGTTGATCGGCTGGCCGTAGAGCACCCGTTCCTCGGTGAACCGGGCGGTGTCCTCGACGATCGCGGTGTGGATGCCGAGCGCGACGGCGGCGAGGTTGATCCGGCCGTAGAGGGTGGAGGAGGAGTAGGCGACGTCCAGCCCCTGACCCTCCCGGCCGAGCCGGTTGCCGGCCGGGACACGGCAGTCCTCCAGGATGATCTCGCCGAAGCTGAAGCCGTGCAGCCCGCTCTGCGACCCGGGGGAGCCGGTGCGGAACCCGGCGCGGTCGGTCTCGACCAGGAAGGCCGACAGGCCCCGGCTGCCCTGGCCGGTGCGCAGGATCACGCCGTGCACGTCGCCGATGTGGGAGTTGCCGACGAACCACTTGCGGCCGTTGAGCACGTACTCGTCGCCGTCGCGGACGGCGGTGCCGGCCATCCCGAGCACGTGCCCGCCGGACTCCGGCTCGGTGACGGCGATGGTCGGCAGGCACTCCCCGGTGGCGAACTTCGGCAGCCACGTGCGCCGTTGGGCCTGGCTGCCGTAGTGGAGGACCTTGGCCACGCCCAGCTGGGAGGCCTGGGCGATCGAGCCCACGGCCCCGCTGACCCGGGCCAGTTCCTCGACGATCACGGTCTTGGCGACGTGTCCCAGTCCGAGCCCGCCGAACTCCCGCGGAATCGTCACGCCGATCCAGCCCCGGCGGGCGATCTCCCGGGCCAGCTCGAACTCCGTCTTCCGTTCGGCCTCCATCCTGGCCACCTGCGGACGTACCTCCTTCTCCGCGAAGTCACGGACCTCGGTGCGGAGGTTCTCGTGACGGTCGTCGGTGAAGTAGTCCATCGCCATGCTCCGGTCCTCTCGATGTGTGTGGTGCCCGTGCCTCCGTCCGTGCCGTCGAAGCCGCTCCGGCAACCCCCACGGGGGTAGGTGGGTGTGTGCGGGAGTGTCGGCCGGTCGCCCCGGTGCGATCGGCGCATGCGTCATCGGGCGGTGTCCCGGCGAGGGGGCGCCGTCCGTGTCTTCGGCAGGGCTCATTGTTGTATGGGCGCGCCGCGGCGTCCCAGAGTCGATCTTGGATTGGCGTGATTCGGCCCGTGTTTATCCGGAGGGGTTTTGTCCAGCCCCCGGAAGGGGACTGATCTCCGCTTCGTGACGGTCCGTCGACCTGTCGTTCACGTGCGGTTTTGACTGGCCATCAGCAAGGCTGAGGAACACTGGACGGCAAAGGCCCCGCCTGCTGATGTCTGGTTACATGTGCGCCATGACTGATGTGATGAGCACTCAAGGCCAGTTCCCGGGTGCCTCCGGGGAGTCCGAGCGAACCCGCAGGCTGCGCGGCCTCGGGCTCAACGACCCGTCCGCGGACGAGGCCTTCGATCGCTTCGCCCACCTCGCAGCCAGTATCACGCGCGCTCCCATCGCGATGGTCAACTTCATCAATGACGAACGTCAGATGTTCCGGGGGCTCTACATTCCGCCAAATCCGCTCGACATCACGGCCGAGGACGGACCCTCCTGGGCGGATCGCGGCATCGCGTTCGATCTCCCCAGCCGCGAAATGCCGCTGAGTCACGGCTTCTGCCCGCACGTCGTCGCCCAGCGCTCCCCCCTCGCCCTCGACGACATCCTCGCCTACCCCCGGTTCGCCGGGAACCCGGTGGTGGACGAACTGGGCGTCCGCGCCTACCTGGGCGCCCCGCTCGTCGACAGCACCAACACCGTCATCGGCACCGTCTGCGTCCTCGACCGGGAACCCCGGCAGTGGGGGCGTGAACGGCTGCGCGACATCCAGCACCTCGCCGAGGCGCTGCTCTCCGAGATCCGGCTGCGCGACAACCTGATGGCCCAGCGCCAGGAGATGTTCGCCGCCTTCGACGGTTCGCCGTTCCCCATCATGCTCACCGAAGGCCCCGGCCAGGAGGTCCGGTACGCCAACGCCCAGCACGCCGACACCTTCGGTGCGCCGGTCGCGTACGGGACGGTCGGCGCCGCCTACCCGCAGCTCGGTGCGGCGGGCCTGGGGCGGGCCGTCCTGGACGCCTACCACGCCGGTCGCACCACCGTCCTCGACAACGTCCGGATCCAGTCCCCCCGCCCCGACCCGCAGCGCGGCCGGCAGACCTTCAGCTTCACCTGCACCCCGCTGCGCGCCGCGCTCACCGGCCAGATCAACGGCGTCCTCACCGTCGGCATGGACACCACCGCGCAGTCCCGCACCGAGGAGGAGCTCGGCACGCTGGCCGCCCTGCTCGTCGACCGGCTCCAGCAGAGCGGCACCTCGGTGCCCGGGCGTTCGGCGATCATCGGCGAGCCCGGGCCCGTCCTGCCCAGCTGAACGCCGGCCGGCACGACCCGTCCACCACCGTGGCGGGGCGCCTCTCACCCCCGAGGAGAGGCTCCCCGCCACGGTGCCGTCCGGGGCCGGTTGATGCCGGGCCGGTGTGTGTCTTCGGCGGGGCCTGCCGGTGCCTCCGCCGGAGCCGCTCCGGGCCGAGCGGGTGAACCCTCCGGGCTCCGCCGCCCCGACCGGGCCCGGGCCCGGGGCGCCGGGTGGTAGGCATGGGCCGCATGGACTGGTTCGCCGCCCCCGACTACTGGCTGAGCCGGCTGCTCGTCCAACGCCTGCTCGCCGCCCTGTACCTGATCGGATTCCTGGCCGCCGCCGCGCAGTTCCGCGCCCTGATCGGTACCGACGGCATGCTGCCGGTGCCCCGCTTCACCGCCAGGGTCCCGTTCCGCCGGTCGCCGGGACTCTTCCACCTCCACTACAGCGACCGGTTCTTCGCCGCCGTCGCCTGGAGCGGCGCCGCCCTCGCCGCCGCCGTCGCGGCCGGACTCGGCGACGTCGTCCCGCTCTGGGCTTCGGTCCTGCTGTGGGCGGTGCTCTGGGTCCTCTACCTCTCCATCGTCAACGTCGGGCAGACCTGGTACTCCTTCGGCTGGGAGTCCCTGCTGCTCGAAGCCGGCTTCCTGGCCGCCTTCCTGGGCAACGCGGAGACCGCCCCGCCCACCCTGGTGCTGTGGCTGATGCGCTGGCTGGCCTTCCGGGTCGAGTTCGGCGCCGGACTGATCAAACTGCGCGGCGACAGCTGCTGGCGCGACCTGACCTGCCTCAGGTACCACCACGAGACCCAGCCGATGCCCGGACCGCTGAGCTGGTTCTTCCACCACCTGCCCGACCCGCTGCACCGGGTCGAGGCCGCTGCCAACCACGTCGTCCAAATCGTCGTACCGGTCTGTCTGTTGCTGCCGCAGCCGGTCGCGAGCTACGCGGCCTGCGCCGTCCTCGCCACCCAGCTGTGGCTGGTCGCCTCCGGTAACTTCGCCTGGCTCAACTGGCTGACCATCGCCCTCGCCCTCGCCGCGGTGGAACCGGCGCGCCTCGGCCTGCCCGTCCACGCCCGCGCGTACCCCGGCGCCCCGGTCTGGTACGAGGCGCTGGTGATCGCGCTCACCTCCGTCGTCGTGGTGCTCAGCTACTGGCCGGTGCGCAACATGGTCTCCCGCGGCCAGGCCATGAACCGCTCCTTCAACCGGCTGCACCTGGTCAACACCTACGGTGCCTTCGGCAGCGTCAGCCGGCTCCGCCAGGAGGTGGTGGTCGAGGGCACCGACGAGGCCGTGCTCACCCCGCACACCGTCTGGCGCGAGTACGGCTTCAAGGGCAAGCCCGGTGACGTGCGCCGGCTGCCGCGCCAGTTCGCGCCCTACCACCTGCGGCTCGACTGGCTGATGTGGTTCGCCGGCATCTCGTCCGCGTACGCCCGCCCCTGGTTCCTGCCGTTCGTCGCCCGCCTGCTGACCGGGGACCGGGCCACCCTGCGGCTGCTGCGCCACAACCCCTTCCCGGACGCCCCGCCGACCCACGTCCGGGCGACGCTCTACCTCTACCGGTTCACCGATTGGCGCGAACTGCGGGAAACCGGCGCGTGGTGGCACCGGACGGCGCTCAGCGAGTTCCTCGCGCCGGTTGATCTGCACGGCCTCGGCCGGGCCGGACACCGGCCGCCGCTCGGCCGGCCGGGCCGGGCAGGCGGACACGGCGTCCGGAAGGTGCCACTGGAGCGGCTCCGACGGCCCGGCGGCGGTCGGCGAGAGGAGCCCCGGTGAGCAGCGGGGACACCCGTTCGGAGCACCGCGGGACCACCCGGGCGGACCTCCCGGGTGGCGGCCAGGCGGGCGGTATGGCATACGACACCCGCCCGTCGGGGCGGTGGGTGCGTGCAAGGCTCGAACGGGCACCCGTATTCTGGGCCTCCACAACCGGCAGCCCGACCGCGCGCCCCCTTGCCCCGCCCCAGGGGCAACCCCGCGCAACCGGTCCGCCGCCCCCTCGCCGCCAGCCCCGCCGTCGTCGCCCAGAACCGGACCTCACATGACAGTGCTTCACTCGCGCAACGCCGACGCAGCCGACCCGGCGGACGTCGCCGACGCCGCAGACGTCAAGGACCCCCAGGACGCCGCCGCGGAGCCCGACCTCCGCGAGGACCTCGGCCGCTACGCCGAACTCGGCGCCTTCACGCTCACCGCCGAGACTCACGCCTGGTACGCGGCCGTCGACACCGTCGCCACCCCCGAGGACGCCCGCGCGGCCTCCACCGCCCTCGCCGAACTGCGCGGCAGCGACCTCCAACAGACCTGGGAGGCCGCCGCCGCGCTCGCCACCGAGGTCAAGCTGGACGAGCCCGGCACCGTCGCCAAGACGGTGCTGCTGGTCGAGATGCTCCAGCGGGTGCACCGCACCTCGGCCTCGCTGGTCCCCGCCGCGTACGACGCCGACCTCGGCGCCCTCGCCGCCGCCACCGCCGACAGCGCCTGGCGCCGCGAGAACGGCGTCAAGCTCTCCTGGCTGCGCGGCCGCTCGCTGCGCAAGCAGGCCCTCGCGCTCGCCACCGACCGCCGCATCCGCCGGGAGGACCTGCACGAGGCCCTCACCTCCGCCGAGATCGAGCGCCGCGCCTGGGCCGCGCTCGCCCCGTCCGGCACCCTGCCGCGGGTGGCCGCCGACGGCGCCCTGGTCGACCGCACCGCCCAGGCCTTCGAGACGATCAGCACCGGGCTGCGCGGCCTCGCCCGCCTGCTGCCCGACCACGACCTGGACGGGCTGCCCTTCGCCGAGCTGATCGACCTGGTCGAGCGGCTCGCCGCGGACGAGGGCACCCTCTACCGCCTGCCCACCATCCGCGGCCTGCGCGCCGGGCTGGAGGAGGCCGGCCTCGCCGACCTGCTCGCCGAACTCGCCGCCGCCAAGGCCGACCGCCGCGCCGCCGAGGCCGCGTACACGGCCCGCCAGGCGCTGGCGGCCGGACAGCGGGACGGGCTGGCGGAGGAGACCGTCGCCGAGGAGGCGGCGGTCGAGGAGCCGGGTACGGAGGTGGCGGCCGAGGTTGCGGCTGAGGCCGAGGTCAAGGCTGAAGCTGAGGCTGAGGCCGAGTCGCCCCGCGTCGAGGAGAGTGCGGCCGAGGAGCCCAGGACGGAGAAGTCCGGGACCGAGAAGTCCGGGACCGAGGAGCCGGCCGACCAGGCTGACGCCGAGGCGGCCGCCCTGCAGGCGCTGGCCGGTGGGCAGCGGGCCGGGCTCGTGGAGGAGACCCCGGCCTCGGTGGCGGCTCCGGCCGAGGAGGCCGAGCAGGCTGCTGCGGCTGTCGAGGTCGAGATCAAGGCTGAGGTCGAGGCTGCGATTGAGGCCGAGGCCACGTCGGACGCGGCTGTCGCTGAGGACGTGCCGGAGGTGGCGCAGGCCGAGGAGGAGACCCCGGCTGCCGTGGTCTCCCTCCCGGCGCCCTCCCCGGCCGCCGACGACCTGGTGGCCGCCGCGACCGCGGCCCTGGCCGAGGCTGCTGATGAGACGGAGTCGGAGGCGACCGACACCGTCCAGACCGAAGAGGCCGTTGCGGAGGTCGTGGTCCAGGAGCCGGTTGTCGAGGCTGATGGGCCTGCGGCTGAGGTGACTGAGGCCGAGACTACTGAGGCCGAGACTGCCGAGGTCGCTGCTGAGCCCGAGGCCGAGCCGGTGGTCGAGACTGAGCCTGAGGCCGTCGTGGCGGATCCCGTTGTCGAGGAGCCTGCCGCCGAGGTCGAGGCCGAGGCAGCTGTGGCCGAGGCCGTTGAGGCCGCTGCTGAGCCTGAGGTCGAGCTGGTGGTCGAGGCCGAGCCCGAGGCAGTCGTTGCGGAGGTCGTGGTCGAGGAGCCGGTTGTCGAGGCTGATGCGCCTGCGGCTGAGGTGACTGAGGCCGAGACTGCCGAGGTCGCCGCTGAGCCCGTGGTCGAGACTGAGCCTGAGGCCGTCGTGGCGGAGCCCGTCGTCGAGACGCCGGCTGCGGAGGTTGCGGCCGAGGAGCCTGCCGCCGAGGAGCCCGTCGCTGAGCCCGAGACCGTTGTCGCAGAGGCGGCGGAGCCTGCGGCTGAGGTCGAGGTTGCCGTCGAGGTGCCCGCCGTCGAGGCTGCCGCCGAGCCCGAGCCCGCTGCCGAGGAGCCTGCGGCTGAGGTGGAGTCGGCCGCCGAGCCCGTCGCCGAGGCCCCCGCCGTCGCGCCCGAGGCCCCCGCGGCCGAGCCGGTGGCCGACGCCCGTCCCGCGAAGCCGGACTTCACGCCCGGTCGCCCCGTGACCGCCTACTCCGCCGACGAGTTGCTCGCCGTCGTGCGGTGGGTGGACGGCGATGGTGCCGGGCGGACGGACGAGGAGCTGCTGCGGGCGGCCATGAAGGAACTGGGCTTCGCCCGCCTCGGCCCCCGCATCAAGGAGGCGCTGGGCGCCGCCGTCGCCGCCGCCCGCGGCTGACGACGTACGACCGCAGGGCCCGGGACGCGAGCACGCGTCCCGGGCCCTGCCGTGTTCCGGGCGCCGACGTCGGATCGGCGAGCGGCGTCACCTCGAAGAGCCCTGCCGTCCCGGACCCGGGCACCTGACGGCCGGCCGTACCGGCCGCAGCGGTCGCAGCGCAGGCGCCGTCAGGCGTCCCGTCGGGTCAGGCCGAGCAGTGCCAGGGCGAAGGCGACCGCCAGGTAGGCGGCCAGGGCGGCGAAGCAGGCCACCGGGCCGAGCCGGTCGGAGCCCGGGACGGTGGTCCCCAGCCCCTCGAAGACGCTCTGGAGGCCGAAGCGGGCGACCCCGTCCCCGAACGGCGCCAGCAGCATCGGGGAGAGGAAGAACGTCCCGAACAGCACGGTGACGGCGGCCGCCGTGTGGCGTAGGACGAAGCCGAGCGCCAGGCCGAGCAGGGCGAAGGCCGCGAGGAACAGGCCGCAGCCGACGACGGCCCGGGTGACCCCCGGGTCGCCGATCGAGACGGCGAGGTGCTTGGCGGTCAGGGCGCGCCGGCCGAGTAGGAAGGTCAGGAAGGCGAGCAGTTGCCCGAGCAGTGCCGTCACGCCGCCGACCACCAGGACCTTGGCGGCGAGCACCTGGCCGCGCCGCGGGACGGCGACCAGGGTGGAGCGGATCTGGCCGGTGGTGTACTCGCTGGAGGCGGCCAGCGTGCCGAGCGTCCCGACGGCGAGCACGGCGACGTAGAAGCCGCCGGAGAACCCGTACCGGACCGGGTCGAAGCGTTCGCGCTGGTCGGTCGTCCAGCCGTCCCAGCTGTCGGCGGCGCTCGCGTAGTCGATCAGGCCGATGAACAGCGCGGCGGCGAGGGCGGTCGCGGCGGCCAGGGGGGTCGCGCGGACGCTGCGCAGCTTGACCCACTCGCCGGCCAGGGCACCGCGGGTGGTCGGGGCGGTGATCATGCGGTCCTCTTTCCGGAACGGGCACGGTACTCGACGGATCCGCCGGTGGCGTCCATGAAGGCCCGCTCCAAGGAGGCCTGCCGGACGGTGAGTTCGTGGACGCCGATGCCGTGCGCGGCGGCCAGCTCGCCGATCGCGGCCGGCTCCGGTCCGGCCACCGCCAGCGACCCGTCCGGCTCCTCCCGCACCTGGACCGCCCCGCCCGCCCGCAGCAGGTGGGCGAGTTCGGCCGGCCGGGCGCAGCGCACCAGGACGTCGGTCGGGGCGTGCTCGGCGAGGAAGCCGGCCGTCGAGCAGTCGGCGACGAGTCGTCCGCGCCCGATGACCACCAGGTGGTCGGCGGTGAGCGCCGTCTCGCTCAGCAGGTGCGAGGAGAGCAGGACGGTCCTTCCCTCGGCGGCGAGTTCGCGCAGCAGGGTGCGGATCCACCGGACGCCTTCCGGGTCCAGCCCGTTGACCGGTTCGTCCAGCAGCAGGACGCCCGGATCGCCGAGCAGGGCGGCGGCGACGCCGAGCCGCTGCTTCATGCCGAGCGAGAACCGCCCGGCCCGGCGGCGGGCCACCGGTTCCAGACCGGTGAGCGCCAGCACCTCGCGGACCCGGCGGGCGCCGAGGCCGTTGCTGACGGCGAGTGCGAGCAGGTGGTGGCGGGCGGAGCGGGCGGGGTGGACGGCCGTCGCGTCCAGCAGGGCGCCGACTTCGCGCAGGGGGTGGCGCAGTGCGGCGTACGGGCGGCCGTTGACGGTGGCCCGTCCGCCGGTCGGGGCGTCCAGGCCGAGGATCATCCGCAGGGTGGTGGACTTGCCCGAGCCGTTCGGCCCGAGGAAGCCGGTGACCTGTCCGGGGCGGACGGTGAAGCTCAGCCCGTCCACGGCGAGGGCGCCGCCGTAGCGCTTGGTGAGGCCGTGTACCTCGATCAACGTGGTGCCTTTCCTTGTGACGTGCCTCCACGTTCCCGTCGGTGCCGGGGGCGGGGCGTCCCGCCGTGGGCGGAAACCAGGCGTCGGCCCGGGCGCGGTCTCTGCCCGTGGTCGTAGGCCTGCGGGGCGATGCCGGGGCGGCGGAGCGTGGATAGCCTGGGGAAATGCCCAATGCCCCGCTTCCGCCGGTGGCCGGGAGACTGCGCCCGGGGCACCGGGTGGCGGCCGACCTGGCGGTCTCGCTGGTGCTCACCGTGGTCACCTGGTTCCGGGTGCTGGACGCCTGCCGGGTCTTCGACCCGCACCACCGCGGTTACCCGCAGCCGTCCACGGCCGAGACGGTGGCGGTGTTGGCCTGCGTGGCCGGGGTCGGTGTGGCGGCCGGGCTGCGGAGGCTCGCGCCGGTGGCGGCCGGCGGGGTGGTGTTCGGTGCCTGGGTGGTGATCGTCGCGGTGGCCGGGCGGCTGACCATCGCGAACCTGGCCGGGTTTCAGGTGGCGGTCGCCGCGGGGATGGTGGTCTACCTGGTCGCGGCGGTGCGCCCGCCCCGGGGCGGCGCGGGCGTACTCGCGCTCGGCCTGCTGGGCGCCGGGCTGAGCGAGTTCGGCTCGCGGGAGTTGTGGAACAACCTGGTGTTCGTCGCGCTGGAGCTCGTCACCGTCTGGGCGCTCGGCGGCTTGGTGGCCCGCCACCGTGCGTACGAGGCCGAGTCGCGCCGTCACCAGGCGGATCTGGCGAAGGCCGAGCTGGCCGAGGACCGGATCCGGCTCGCCCGGGAGCTGCACGACGTGATCGCGCACAGCATGAGCGTGGTCAACGTCCAGGCGGGGTACGGCCGTTTCGTGATCGAGCGGGATCCGGTGCAGGCCGGGCAGGCGCTGGCGGCGATCCAGTCGGTGAGCCGGGACGCCATGGCGGAGCTGCGCAGCCTGCTCACCGTGCTGCGCGGCACCGTGGACGAGGAGTTGGCGCCGGCGCCTCGACTGGCCGACCTGGAACGGCTGGTGGCGAGCAGTGCCGAAGCCGGGGTGCGGGTCGAGCTGCGGGTCGGCGGTCTGGTGCGGCCGCTGGCGGACGGCATCGAGCTGTCGGCCTTCCGGATCGTCCAGGAGGCGCTGACCAACGTGGTGAAGCACGCGGACACCGACGCGGCGCGGGTGGACGTGGCCTATGAGGAGGAGCGGCTGGTGCTGGAGGTGACGGACTCGGGACGCGGCGTCGGCTTGGGCGGCGGCAGCTCCGGCGGCTCGGGTGACACGACGGGCGGTGGGCACGGGCTGGCGGGGATGGCCGAGCGGGTCGGCCTGTACCGGGGGCGGCTGGAGGCCGGGCCGGTGCGGGGCGGCGGCTTCCGGGTCCGCGCGGTCCTGCCGGTGACGGGAGCGACGACGTGACGCGGCCGATCCGGGTCGTGGTCGCCGACGACCAGACGCTGGTACGGGCCGGTCTGGCCGGGATCGTGGCCGCCGCCGACGGGTTCGAGGTGGTGGGCGAGGCGGCGGACGGCGCACAGGCCGTCCGGCTGGCCCGGGCCGAGCACCCGGACGTGGTCCTGATGGACATCCGGATGCCGGGCACGGACGGCCTCGCGGCCACCCGGCGGATCACCGCCGAGAGCGGGGTGCGCATCCTCGTCCTGACCACTTTCGACCTCGACGAGTACATCTACGGCGCGCTGCGGGCCGGGGCCTCCGGCTTCCTGCTGAAGTCCACCCCGCCCGAGGAACTGCTCGCCGCGATCCGGGTGGTGGCCGCAGGGGACGCTCTGATCGCCCCGAGTATCACGCGCCGGCTGATCCGCGCCTTCGCCGCCGGGCCCGCCGAACCGGCGGCCGCACGCGCTGACGGCTCGCGGGATCGGGACCGGGACCGCGATCGGGATCGGGATCGGGACCGGGAGAGGGTGCGACGGGCCGTCACCGGACGGGAGTCGGAGGTCCTGACCCTGATCGGGCGCGGGCTGACCAACACCGAGATCGCCGAGCGGCTGGGCGTCAGCACCGGCACCGTGAAGACCCACGTCGGGCACCTGCTGGCCAAGCTGGCCGCCCGGGACCGGGTCCAGCTGGTGATCACCGCCTACCGGGCGGGGTTGGTGGACTGAGCAGTCGGCGGGGCGGCGGCAGGCCGGGCGGTAGCGGTGTGCTCCGGGTGGTGGCCGTCCTCCTGTGCGGCCGCCCCGCGGGTCACCGGCGGTCAGCCCGCGGGGAGCCCGTACCGCCGGGGACGGCCGGGTGGTCGAGGGCCCGCCGCAGCACGGCCGGGGCGCTCACCAGGGACGGGCCGTACCAGGTCAGGTGCCGTCCGCTGACCAGTGCCGCCGGGACGCCGGGGAACGCCTCCGGGCCGTCCTCGGCGGTGAAGCGGTACGGCTCGTCCGGCAGGACGACCAACTCGGGTCGGCAGGAGAGCAGTTCGGGCAGCGGGACGGCCGGGTAGCGCTCGGGGTGGTCGGCGTGGACGAGCCGCAGGCCCAGACGGCGCAGCAGGTCGCCGGCGAAGGTGTCGCGGCCGAGGACCATCCACGGGCGGCGCCAGATCGGTACGACGGTCCGCGGGCCGTCGGGCTGCCGGCCGCCGGGCCCCGGAGGGGTGCTGCCGCTCCCGACGGTGGCCCAGGCCGCCTCCGCCTCGTCCAGCCAGGCCGGGCGGGGCAGCCCGCAGGCGGTGGTCAGCAGCCGGTCGAGGGAGCGGAAGGCGTCGTCCAGGGTGCGGATGTCGGTGACCCAGACCGGGACGCCGGCCGCCCGCAGTGCGTCCAGGTCGGGGCGCCGGTTCTCCTCGTCGTTGGCGAGGACGAGGTCCGGTGCGAGCGCGAGGATGCGCGGGACGTCCGGGTTCTTGGTGCCGCCGATCCGGGTGACGGACAGGTCGGCGGGGTGGCTGCACCAGTCGGTGGCGCCGACCAGCATCCCGGGCGCGGTGGCGGCGACCGCCTCGGTCAGCGAGGGCACCAGCGAGACCACCCGGCGGGGCGGGCGCGGCCCGAGCGGGACGGGGAGGTCGAGGTCGTCGCGCGGGGCGGTGGGATCGGCCATCCGGCCAGCCTACGTGCGGACGGCCCGGGCGTCCGGCGGCTGGGGCGTGGGGACAGGCGGGGCGTGCGGACAGCCGGGGCGTGGGGACAGCCGGGGCGCAAGGCGTCGGGGCGTACGGGCGGTCGGGGTGTACGGGCGGCAACCGGTCGCGATTGTCCGGGAACCGACCGCCGGGCCCGCCCGACTACCTGGTCCGGGTCCGCAGCACGGGCCCGAACACGACCACGGAACACGACCACCGAACACCCCCCACCAAGTACCCCCACCGGTCGCGGTCCCCGATCGCGATCACCGACCAGGAGAGAGTTGTCATGCGCCCTCGCGTCGTCTGCGGAATCGCGGCCGCCGTCGCCCTGTTCGCCACGGCCTGCGGAAGCGGGACCGGAGGCGGGCAGACAGCCCCCGTCACCGTCAACGCCGCCCCGGCCGGCGGCTACCCCGTCAAGGTCGCCGACTGCGCAGGCAAGGAGACCACCATCGCCAAGGCGCCGGCGAGGATCGTCACCAGCAACGCCTCCAGCCTGGAGCTGCTGCTCCGACTCGGCGCGGGGGAGCGGGTGATCGGCACCGGCTTCCCGCCCGGCAAGGGCACCCTGCCCGCCGCCCTCGCGGAGCAGGGCGCCAAGGTGCCGGCGCTCGGGGACAAGGGCATCCCGAAGGAGAAGCTGCTCGGCTCCGGCGCCGACCTCTACGTGGACACGTTCGGCGCGATGCCGATGATGGGCGGCGGCGCCACCGGGCCGAGTGAGGAGGAGTTCGCGGCGGCCGGCATCCAGCACGTCTACCTGCTCTCCACCGCCTGTGCCGGGACGCCGAAGGCCACCAAGGGGCCGCGCACCGACCTCGCCGGGATCGAGGAGGACGTCCGCCGGCTCGGCGCCGTCACCGGTACCGCCGCGCGGGCGGAGGAACTGGTCGCCGGGATGGAGAAGCAGCTCGGCGAGGTCAGGACCGCGCTCGCCGCCGTGCCGGAGGAGCAGCGGCCGAGCTACTTCGTCTTCGACTACGACGCCGGCACCAAGCAGCCGGTGTCGGTCTGCGGCCGGCAGGTCGCCAACGCCGTGATCACCCAGGCCGGGGCGCGCAACGTGTTCGCCGACTGCGACGCCGACTTCAAGCCGGGCTCCTGGGAGGACGTGGTCGCCAAGAACCCGGACTGGATCCAGCTGGCCGTGCGCAACCGGGGCAGCGCGGAGGCCACCCGCAAGGCCTTCGACGAGGCCGAGGCCTTCCTGAAGGGCTTCCCCGCGACCCAGGGCCTGAAGGCCGTCCAGGAGGGGCACTTCGTCCGGCTCGGCTCCGAGGTGACCACCATCGCGGGGGTGCGCAACGCCGAAGCCGTCCGGCAGATCGCCGCGACCGTCCACCCCGACCTGGTCAAGAGCGCCGACCCGGTCAACGCTGCGGACACCACCAAGAACGGTCAGTAGAACGTGACTTCGGCCATTCTCCGGAAGGAGCGCGGCGAAGCCCGCCCGGCCCGCAGCCTGCGGGCCGGGCCGCTGGCCGCCGTCCTCGCCGCCGCCCTGGTGCTCGCGCTGACCGCCGCCGTCTCGCTCGGCTCGGTGGACGTCCCGCCCGGTGAAGTCTGGTCGGTGGTCGCCCGCCGGCTCACCGGGCATTCTCCCGAACCCGGCACCCGCGACCTCATCGTCTGGCAACTGCGCGTCCCCCGCGCCCTGTTGGCGGCCGTGGTGGGTGCCGGACTCGGCCTGGTCGGCACCGCCGTGCAGGCCCTGGTCCGCAATCCGCTCGCCGACCCCTACCTGCTCGGCATCTCCTCCGGGGCCTCGCTCGGCGCGGTCGCCGCCATTGTCCTCGGCACCACCTTCGGACTTCAGCTCTCGTTCGGCAGCGCGTTCGGCCTCACCGTCTCCCTGGCGGCGTTCGCCGGCGCGCTCGCCGCGTTCTCGCTGGTCTGGCTGATGGCCCGGCGCGGCGGCGGCTTCTCCCCGCTGCGCCTGGTCCTCGCGGGCATCGGCATCGCCCAGTTCCTCGGCGGCCTCACCAGCTATCTGGTCCTCCAGACCAGTGACGAGCAGCAGACCCGGGGCGTGCTGTTCTGGCTGATGGGCAGCCTCGGCGGCGCGGTCTGGGCCCAACTCGCCGTCCCCGCCGTCGCGGTGGCCCTCGGGCTGGCCCTGCTCCAGTCCCGCGCCAGGGGGCTCAACGCGATGCTGATGGGCGACGAGACGGCCGCCGGGCTGGGCGTGGACGTCCCCCGGCTGCGCCGCGAGGTCTTCGTCGTCACCAGCGTGCTCACCGGGGTGCTGGTCGCGGTGTCCGGTGCGATCGGATTCGTCGGACTGATGGTGCCGCACGTCTGCCGGCTGCTGCTCGGCGGCGACCACCGGCGGCTGCTGCCGCTGTCCGCGCTCACCGGGGCGCTGCTGCTGGTCGTCGTCGACACGGTGGCCCGCACCGCCCTGGACGGCCAGGAACTGCCGATCGGCGTGGTCACCGCCGTCCTCGGCGCCCCCACCCTGCTGTACCTGCTGGACCGACGACTGGAGCGCAGTTGAGGATCACCGTCGAGGACCTGAGCGTCGCCCTGGCCGGCCGGACGGTGCTGGCCGGGGCCAACCTGATCGCCGAGGAGGGGGAGATCGCCGGACTGGTCGGGCCCAACGGCAGCGGCAAGTCCAGCCTGCTGCGCACCGTCTACCGGCACCTGAGGCCGAGCGCAGGCCGGGTCCTGCTGGCCGGCCGGGACCTGGCGGAGCTGCGGCCCGCACAGTCCGCCCGGCACATCGGGGCACTGCCCCAGGAGCGCGGCGGGGACTTCGAGTTGAGCGTCCGCGAGGTGGTCGCGATGGGCCGCACGCCCTACAAACGGGCCTTCGCCGCCGATGACGCCGAGGACCACCGGATCACCGCGGGGGCGCTGGACCGGGTCGGCATGACCGGGGCCTCCGACCGCAGGTTCGCCCAACTGTCCGGCGGCGAACGGCAGCGGGTCCTGCTGGCCAGGGCGCTCGCCCAGCAGCCGGACGTCCTGGTGCTGGACGAGCCGACCAACCACCTGGACGTCCGGCACCAGGTCGAACTGCTCGCCCTGCTCAGGGAACAGCGCCGCACCACCCTGGTCGCCCTGCACGACCTCAACGCCGCGGCTTCGGTCTGCGACCGGTTGCACGTCCTGCACGACGGCGCCCTGGTGGCCTCCGGGACGCCGCGCGAGGTGCTGACCGCCGACCTGCTGGCCCGGGTCTTCGGGGTGCGGGCGGCGGTGGTCGAACACCCGCTCACCGGCGATCCGTTGATCGCCTTCGACCACCGCAGCCCGGCGGCGCCGGAGTCCGCCGCCGGGCGGTAGCCGCAGGAGGCCTGGGCCTCAGCGGCCTCGTCCCCGGCGGTTCTCGTCCTGCTTCTCGTCCTGGGTCTCTTCCCGGTGGCTTTCGTAGTGGCTCGGCCGGTCGTCGCGCAGGACCAGCCGGCCGAGCCGCGCGGCCTCGTCGTTGCGCAGCAACTCCGCCCCGCCGTCCGTGCGGTGGAGCACTGCGGAGTGCCAGGGCGTGGTCCAGGCGTCGGCTGCCGCCAGCAGCCGGATGCCGAACTTCGACGCCCCGGCCGGCTGCGGGTGGATGGAGAGCCGGACGGCGCGCGGGTGGTGCTCGGCGATCAGCTCGCCCCAGGCGCGGCTGCGCTGGATCACGCCGTAGGCGCGGCGGCGGCACTCCCGCTGGAGGGCGGAGCGGGTGCCGGTGAAGCCGGTGGTGTCCTCGGCGAGGAAGCGGGTGATGCCCCGGTAGAGCCGCAGGGTCTCCTCCTCGGTCAGTACCTGCTCGCGCAACTCCTCGACGCCGGGCGCGTACTGGGCGTGCACCCGGGCGCGCTTCTCGTCGTACGGGAGGTCGCCGAGGACGGCCCGCAGGTCGAAGGTGTCGAGGCGGGTCAGGCCCTCGCGGGCGATCATCGCGGTCAGGGCGTCCGAGTAGGCGTCTATGTGGTCGTCCGGGACGTTGATCAGGTCGCCGAAGATGTGTCCGTCCGAGCAGATCAGGATGCGCGCACCGGGTGCGTACAGACGGCCGATCCCGGCGCAGAGCCCGTCGAGGAAGGTCAGTGACAGCCGCTCGCCCTCGTCGGGCAGGTGGCCGAGCACCTTCGCCGGGTTCGGCGACTTGCAGGGGAAGCCGGGCAGGGTGAGGACGATCGGCTCACCGGCGGCGATGAAGTCCGCCAACTGGGCGAGCTGGAGCGGGAAGTGCTCAGGCCGGGCATCGAACTCCGGGTCGGCGGCGCGACGGTGCGGCAGCAGCAGGCCGAGGACGCGGGCGGCGAGCCGCTCGGCCGAGGGGCGGTCCTCGGGGGCAGGGGCGCCGATGACGGGAGCACCGATGAAGGGAGCGCTGGCGGCGGGGACGGTGACGGCGGGAGCGGTGCCGACGGGCGGCATGGTGGTTCCTCCACGGGAAGGTGGTGTGGTGCGGGCTGCGGGCGGGCGTTGCCGGGTGACGGCGGGTGACGACGGTGACGGTGGCGACGGCGGGTGGTCGCCCGCGGGTCAGCGGCGGCGGTCGTAGGCGACCGGCAGCCGGTTCACCCCGCGTGCCAGGACGGCGGGAACCCACGCCAGGTCCGCGAGGCCGTCGCCGGGCGCCTCGGCCGGGCGGAGGCCTGACAGCCGGGTGAGCAGGGTGGCGAGGGCGATCTGGAGCTCGGCCCTGGCCAGCGCGGCGCCGGGGCAGAAGTGGATGCCGTGGCCGAAGGCCAGGTGGGCGTTGGGGGTGCGGTCGAGGTCGAGGCGGTCGGCCTCGGGGAACTGCGCGTCGTCGCGGTTGGCGGCGCAGAGCGAGACGATCACCGAGTCGCCGGCCGGGACGGCGGTGCCGAACAGGTCGCTGTCCTCGGCGAAGAACCGCCAGGTGGTGAGCTCGAACGCGGCGTCGTGGCGCAGCAGTTCCTCCACCGCCCGGGCGAGCCGGCCGGGCTCCTCGACGCCCTCGCGCAGCCGGGCGAGCTGTTCGGGGTGGCGCAGCAGGGTGACCAGCATGGTGGTGATCTGGTTGGTGACCGGCTCCTGCCCGGCCACCAGCAGCTGGAACACCATCGAGTCGAGCTCCGCGCGGCTCAACTCGCCCGCGTCGTGGGCGGCGACGAGCCGGCCCAGCAGGTCCTCGTCGGCGGGCCGACCGGAGGCCGGGCGGTCGGCGCGCTTGTGGTCGACGACATCGGCGATGTAGGTCTGGAGGCCGCGCAGCCGGGCCTCGTACGCCGGGCGGCCGGGGTCCTGCGGGCCGACCGGCTGGACCACCTTGCCCCAGTCCCGGTCGAATCGCTCCGCCAACTCGGGTGGCAGGCCGATGACTTCGGCGAGCACCCGGAAGGGGTAGTGGGCCGCGAAACCGGCCACCAGGTCGGCGCCGCCGGACTCCGGCAGCCCGTCCACCAGGGCGTCGGCCAGCTCCCGGAACCGGGGGCGCAGCGACTCCACCCGGCGCGGGGCGAAGGCGTCCAGGACGAGCCGGCGCATCGACGTGTGCTTGGGCGGGTCCTGGTGGAGCAGGTGGACCTGGAGCTGCGAGTGCTGTGGCTCGGGCATGATCGAGGCGAGCCGGCGCCAGTTGTCGTTGCCCAGCGCGTGGTTCTTGCCCAGGCGGGGGTCGTTGAGGGCGGCGTGGGCGGCCCGGTAGCCGGTGACCAGCCAGGCGTGGATGCCGCTGGGGAACTCCACCCGGTGCACCGGACCGGCCTCCCGCATCCGCTGGTAGAGCGGGTACGGGTCGCGCTTGTAGTCCGGGCCGTACAGCGGGACGGGGGAGGGGAGCCGGTCGTACCCGTACGGGCAGCGCGGCGTGTCGGGGGCGGTCTCGGTCATCTGGGGTGATCCTTCGGCGGTGCGGGTGCGGGTGCGGGTGCGGGTGCGGGTGCGGGGTGTGTTCGGGGAGTCGGGGGCGCGGGGAGCGGGCCGTCGGAGTCAGCCGCGGTCGCCGCGGCGGTACAGGGCGAGCAGGACGACCGCCGTCGCCGCGACCAGGGCGGCCAGGGCGATGCCGGCGCGCGTCCCGGTGGTGGTGCGGTCACCGGTCAGGGCGGCGGCGGTGGCGAGGGCCGGGCCGAGCGCGAAGCCGAGGCTGCGGGCGAGCTGGACGACGGACCCGGCGGTGGCGAGCTTCCCCGGCGGGGAGGCGGACATCACCAGGGCCTGGGTGGGACCGCCGTTGAGGCCCATCCCGGCACCGGCCAGGGCGAGTCGCGCGGCGATGTCGGGGGCGGACCAGTCGGTGTCCAGCGGGACGAGCAGGGCCAGGCCGAGGGTGGTGACGGCGGCGCCGGTGAGCGCGGTCGGGCGGGCGCCCCAGCGGTCGGCCAGCCGTCCGCCGACCCGGCCGGCCAGCACCATGCCGAGCGGGAAGGCCAGCATGGTGAGCGCGGTGGCGGTGGCACTCTCGTCCCGGGCACCGCGCAGGTGCTGGGCGAGCAGGTAGTGGCAGGCCGCGAAGCCGGCGGCGAGCGCCAGCACCGAGGCGTTGACCCCGGCGGTCCCGGCTGCCCGCAGCACCTCGGCCACCGGCCGGCCGCCGGGGCGGCGCAGCCAGCCCAGCACCAGCGGGACGGCGGGCAGCATGAGCAGCAGCCACTGCGGCCCCCTGGGCGCCAGGGTGAGGCCGAGCAGGACGGTGGCCACCGCGGTGCCGATCAGCGCGGCGTCACCGAGCGCGGCCCGGTCGGGCGGGCGCAGCCCGCCACGGCGCGGGGCATGACGCCGGACGATCAGGACGGCGGCCAGGCAGACCGGCAGCTTGACCAGGAAGACCGCCCGCCAGCCGAGGTGGTCCAGCAGCAGACCGCCGATGACCGGCCCGGTGACGGCGCCGAGCGGGCCGAGCGTCGCGGGCACGCTCATCGCCCGGCCGCGCAGCTCGGGCCGGACGGAGGTCGCGGCGAGTACCGGCATCAGGACGAAGAGCACGGCCCCGAAGGCGCCTTGGAGCATCCGGGCCGCGATCAGCCAGCCGGCCCAGGGGGCGCAGGCGGCCAGCGCGCTGCACGTGGCGAAGCAGCCGACCGCGAGCAGCAGGGCCGAGCGTGTGCCGACCTGGTCCAGCCATCGACCGGAGGGCAACAGCAGGGCGACCAGGGGGAGTTGGTAGCCCAGGGCGGCCCACTGGGCGACTCCGGGGGAGACGTGCAGGCCGGCCGAGATGTCGGTGAGCGCGAGGTTGACCACGTTCATGTCGAGCATCGCGACGAACGACAGCAGGCCGGCCGCGACCACCAGGCTCCAGCGGTCGGCCGGGTGCTGCCGGCTGTCTGTCAGGGAAGCGGCGGCCTGGTTCGGTTGCACTGCCATGAAGTCCCTCCGTCTCCCGTGCTGCTGTACCGGACACCGCCTCGGCGGCGGGGTCCGGTACAGCAGTCGGGGGCGCGGGGGCTCCGGTTCCGAACACGTGGGGGAATTTTTCGGGGAGGCGGGGCGGGGGCGGGGCGGGCGACTGACAGCTTTCAGCGAACAGATAACAGATTTCGAAGTCTGTCATCTGTTCGCTGTCGGCCGTCAGCGTCAGCCGCCGGTGCCCGTCCCGTGGCCCTCGTGCTCAGCAGGCGGTCGCGAGCTCCCCGGTCTCGGCGGCACGCAGGCGCGCCACCAGTTCCTCCCGGGCCCGGGCGACCCGGGACCGGACGGTCCCGACGGGGCAGCCGGCGACCTCGGCCGCCTCGGCATAGCTCAGGCCGACCACCTGCGTCAGCACGAAGGCCTCCCGCCGCTGAGCGGGCACCCGGTCGAGCAGGTCGCCGAGCGCGATGCCGTCCTCGAACCCGGCCGGCGGTGCGCCGCCCTGCCGCTCCGCCGCCTCCTGCCAGTCCGGCAGCGCCGCGCAGCGCGGCCGGGCGGCGGCCATCCGGTACCGGTCGATCACCGTGCGCCGGGCGATCGACAGCAGCCAGGTGCGGGCCGAGGAGCGCCCCGCGAACGCGGGCAGGCCGCGCAGCGCGCGCAGGAACGTCTCCTGCGCGAGGTCGTCGGCGGACTGCACGTCGGTCAGATGGGCGACGAAGCGCCAGACGTCCCGCTGGGTCGCCCGGACGAAGGCCTCGACGTCCGCCGCCCGTCCGGCGCGGGCGGTCAGTGCCAGTGCGGTGAGCTGCTCGTCATCCACGGCAGCCCCCGACCGGGCGGTCCCCGACCGGATGGCGCTCGACCGGATGGCGCTCGACCAGGTGACGGTCGACCCGACCGGGCCTGCCATCGAGGCTATGCGGGACGATAGGCATATGAAATGCGTGCAATTTCGTACCGCTCTGTCCGCCCGGCTCGACGGCGAACCGAGCGGCCTGCCGGAGGCCCGGCTGGACAAGCACGTCGCGCGCTGCACCGGCTGCCAGGAGTGGCTGGACCGGGCCGAACGGCTGCGCGGACAGGTGCGGTCGGGCGCCGCAGACGGGCCGTCGCCCGAGTGGTCGGCCCGGCTGCTGGCCCGGCTGGACGAGGAGCGGCCCGGAGCTCAGGCCCCCGCGGAGCGCTAGCCACGGTCGGCCCGGTCGGCACGCCGTGGGCAGGGGGAACGGCAGGACGGTGGCGCCGGCCGGAGCCGGTGCGCCGTCGAATTCAGGCATGGGAAGGTCCCGAGGGAAGGGTGGGGACGGCACCGCGCAGGGCGGCACCGTCGGCGTCCGTGGGCAGCCGCGCGGCACGCCGGACTCCCCTGGGGAAGCGCGGGTGGCGCGCGGGTGCCCGCACCCCGGCGGCGCGACGGCGCAAGGCGCGGCCGTAC
>NZ_MSJQ01000344.1 GCF_014596515.1 Streptomyces sp. CBMA156 | reverse complement strand
CGCGACCGACGGCGCCGGCGCGACCACCGCCCCGGCCGCCCCGCCCGCCACCCCGGAGAGCCCCGCTCCCAGCACGAGCTGAGCCGGGCGGACCGCACGAATCCGGGGGGACCGCGCACGATCCCGTGAGCCCGGCCCTGACGCCGCCGTCGGCCAAGACCGATGGCGGCGTCAGGGCCGGGCTGCGCGTTGTCCGGGAAGGCCCGCCTCGGCCGGGAGGGCCCGCGAGGCACCCCGACAAGCCCTCGTCGAAGCCCTCGTCGAAGCCCTCGCGAATGACTCGGCGCCCGCGCCTGGACGGCGCGTGGAGGCGTCCGGGGGCGCGCGGGGTGGTGAAGGCTTCCGCCCGGTGAGTGCGGGGCGCAGCGGCAGCCGGGGGCCGGTCGGCGGGGGACAATGGCGGGGTGATCAGTAGCCCCGTTCTCGACCCGACCCGCCTCGCCAAGTTCCGCGAGGCGCTGCTCGCCGCCTCGTTCACCGCCGACGGGTGCCTGGACCTGCTCGGGCCCACCGGCTATTCGGCGTTGGCCCGCAGCGAGGCGGTCCCGGCACTGCGGGCGACCCGCGGTGGCAGCCCGCTGGAGACGCTGGTGCGGCTGTTCCTGCTCCAGCAGCCGGTCCCGTACCGGGCGGCCGCCGCCGCGCTGCCGGTGGAGGACTGCCTGGCGGACGGCTGGCTGCGTTCCGACGGCGATCTGGTGCGCGCCACCGTCGACGTCCGGCCGTACGCCAACGAGGTGGCCGGGATGCCCAGTTCGGATGCCTGGGTGGTCTCCGACCTGGGCTGCGCGGTGGGTGGCGCGGGTGGCATCGGCTCCGGCGAGACCGCGCACGGGGTGGCCCGCAAGGACCTGGTGCTGGGCGTCGGCGGTGCCTCCACCACGCTGGCCAACATCACCGTGCGCCGTCCCGTCCGGGCCGCGCTGGACCTCGGTTCGGGCTCCGGGGTGCAGGCGCTGCACGCGGCTCGGCACGCCGGGTCCGTCACCGCCACCGACCTCAACCCGCGCGCGCTGCGTTTCAGCGAGCTGACGGTGGCGCTGTCCGGTTTCGACAACGTGGAGGCGTCCGCCGGAAGCCTCTTCGAGCCGGTCGGGGAACGGAAGTTCGACCTGATCGTCTCCAACCCGCCGTTCGTCATCTCGCCGGCCGGCCGGTTCACCTACCGCGACGGCGGCATGGCCGGTGACGACCTGTGCCGCAGCCTGGTCCGTTCGGCCGCCGATCACCTGGAGCCCGGTGGCTACTGCCAGTTGCTCGCCAACTGGCAGCACGTCAGGGGCGAGGACTGGCACGAGCGGCTGGCCGGCTGGGTCGCGGGCACCGGGCTGGACGCCTGGATCGTCCAGCGCGAGGTCCAGGACGTGGCCCAGTACGCGGAGTTGTGGCTGCGCGACGGCGGTGACCACCGCGGCCCCGGCGGCGACTACCAGGCCCGGTACGGCGAGTGGCTGGACGCCTTCGAGGCGGGCCGGGTCGAGGGCATCGGCATGGGCTGGATCACCCTGCGGGCGAGTGGCGCCGAGCATCCGACTGTCCGGGTGGAGGAGTGGCCGCACCCGGTGGAGCAGCCGCTCGGCCCGCACATCGAGGCCTGGTTCGACCGGCAGGACTTCCTGCGCTCGAACGACGACGCGGGCCTGCTCGCGGCCCGTTACGTGCTGGCCGACGAGGTGGTCCAGGAGCAGCTCGGCGCGCCGGGGGCGGAGGACCCGGAGCACGTGGTCCTGCGCCACAACCGCGGCATGCGGCGGGCCACCAAGGTGGACACGGTGGGCGCGGGCTTCGTCGGGGTCTGCGACGGGACGCTGTCGGCGGGCGAGATCGTGGACGCCATCGCCCAACTGCTCGGCGAGGACCGGGTGGTCCTGCGGGACCGGGTGCCGGAGTCGCTGCGGCTGCTGACCGAGCAGGGGTTCATCGACCCGGTCCGCTGAGAGCCGGCCTGCCGAGAACCGGCCAACCGGCCGACTGCGAACCGGCCAACCGAGAACCAGGTCGGCCCCGGCGGGTCCGGTTCATTCGCCCGTACCCCCTGATTCGTCCCACCGCCGCCGGGCGGCCGCCTCCCGTTGGCCCTCCGCTGTGAAGCTCTGTCCACAGGCTGTGGACAGAGCTGAGGAGCCGGGGGCCAGGGGTGGACACGACGACGGCGATGGTGGGCGGGCTGGTGCTCGCCTTCTTCGGTGGCGTGCTGCTGCTCTGGTGCGCCGCCGAAGTGCGCCTGCGCCTGCGAGTGCGCCGCCGGGGACTGTCGGCGGTGGCCACCGTCATCGCCGAGGACGACGTGCACGGCCGGCTGGACAGCGCGCCGCTGCTCTCCTTCTCGGTGCCGCCCGCGGTGGGCGGCACCGGCGCGTGCGGGATCGCGGGCCTCGTGGTCGCCCGCCCGCGCGGACACACCCCGCTGCGCCGTCCGGATCGTTTCGCGCCAGGCGCCTCGGTGCGGATCTGTTACGACCCCCAGCGCCCGAGCCGGGTGGTGCTGGCGGCCGGGGAGATCAGCCGGGCGGCCCTCGTCGACCTGCTGTGGAGCGTCCTGGGCGCGGGCTGTCTGGCGGCGGGCGCCGGCCTCCTGGCCGCGGCCGGCGGCTGAGCCCCACGACCCGCGGGGACGTGCCGTCGGCGGAAATCGCGCCATCCTGTGCCCACCCGTCGATTTTCCGTTGACAGATCTCGAAATCCGTCATTCCATCCTCCGGAACCTGTCGAAGGCCCCCCTCCGCGGGGCACGAACCTCCGTCATCGGGTTACCGTTCGAGTGGCGTCGGTGAGCCCGGCAAGTGAAAAAGCGGGATCCGTCCGTTTGACAAGGGTGGCCGGGGTACGGTCACACTCCGCTGGTGGGGGTGTCGTGCCGCGACAGCCCTGGGACGGTGGAGGGGTCGGGCGGAGCGCAGCCCGTGCTGCCGGCGCCGACCAGCCACATAAGGACCGGGAGAGAAGAGCGAAGGTGTCCCCGAGCAGCGAGACCGCGCACGGACAGCGACTCGTCATTGTCGAGTCGCCGGCCAAGGCGAAGACGATCAAGGGCTACCTGGGCCCCGGCTACATCGTCGAGGCGAGCGTCGGGCACATCCGCGACCTGCCCAGCACCGCGGCCGAGGTGCCGGAGAAGTACACGGGCGAGGTGCGCCGTCTCGGGGTCGACGTCGACCACGACTTCGCGCCCATCTACGTGGTCAACGCGGACAAGAAGTCCCAGGTCAGCAAGCTGAAGTCGCTGCTCGCGGAGTCCGACGAGCTCTTCCTCGCCACCGATGAGGACCGCGAGGGCGAGGCCATCGCGTGGCACCTCCAGCAGGTGCTCAAGCCCAAGGTGCCGGTGCACCGGATGGTGTTCCACGAGATCACCAAGTCGGCGATCCAGGAGGCCGTGGCCAACCCGCGCGAGCTCAACCAGCGCCTGGTCGACGCCCAGGAGACCCGCCGGATCCTCGACCGCCTCTACGGCTTCGAGGTCTCGCCGGTGCTGTGGAAGAAGGTCATGCCGAAGCTGTCGGCGGGCCGCGTGCAGTCCGTCGCCACCCGCCTGGTGGTCGAGCGGGAGCGCGAGCGGATGGCCTTCCGCACCGCCTCGTACTGGGACCTGGTCGGGACCTTCGGCACCGGCAGGACCGCGGCCGACGCCGCCAGCCCGGAGACCTTCGGTGCCCGGCTGTTCTCCGTCGACGGCAAGCGGATCGCCAGTGGCCGTGACTTCGGCTCCGACGGCCGCCTGAAGGCGGGCAGCGCCAACACCCTGCACCTGGACGAGCAGGCGGTCCGTCAGCTGGCCGCCGCCCTGGAGCAGACGGCGTTCGGCGTCCGCAGCGTCGAGTCCAAGCCCTACCGCCGCTCGCCGTACGCGCCGTTCCGCACCACCACGCTCCAGCAGGAGGCCAGCCGCAAGCTGGGCTTCGGTGCCAAGCGGACCATGCAGGTGGCCCAGAAGCTGTACGAGAACGGCTTCATCACCTATATGCGTACCGACTCCACCACCCTGTCGGACACCGCGATCACCGCTGCCCGGGCCCAGGTCACCCAGCTGTACGGCGCCGACTACCTGCCGGCCGCCCCGCGCACCTACGCGAGCAAGGTCAAGAACGCGCAGGAGGCGCACGAGGCCGTCCGCCCGTCCGGCGACCGCTTCCGCACCCCCGCCGAGACCGGTCTGACCGGCGACGACTTCAAGCTGTACGAGCTGATCTGGATGCGCACCGTCGCCTCCCAGATGAAGGACGCGGTCGGCCAGTCCGTCACCGTCAAGGTCGGCGGCACCTCCGCCGACGGCCGGGACGTGGAGTTCTCGGCCTCCGGCAAGATCATCACCTTCCACGGCTTCCTCAAGGCCTACGTCGAGGGCGCCGACGACCCGAACGCGGAGCTCGACGACCGCGAGCGCCGGCTGCCGCAGGTCGCCCAGGGCGACCCGCTGGCCGCCGAGCGGATCACCCCGGAGGGCCACGCCACCAAGCCGCCGGCCCGCTACACCGAGGCCTCGCTGGTCAAGGAGCTGGAGGACCGGGAGATCGGCCGCCCCTCCACCTACGCGTCGATCATCGACACGATCATCCAGCGCCGCTACGTCTTCAAGAAGGGGACGGCACTCGTCCCGTCCTTCCTCTCCTTCGCCGTGGTCAACCTGCTGGAGAAGCACTTCGGCCGGCTGGTCGACTACGACTTCACCGCCAAGATGGAGGACGACCTCGACCGGATCGCCGCCGGTGAGGCGAAGTCCGTGCCGTGGCTGAAGCGCTTCTACTTCGGCGAGGGCGAGGGCCACGTCGCGGGCGGCGCCGCCGAGGCCGGCAACGGCGACGGCGACCACCTGGGCGGTCTGAAGGAGCTGGTCACCGACCTCGGCGCGATCGACGCCCGGGAGATCAGCTCGTTCAAGGTCAGCGACGACATCACCCTGCGGGTCGGCCGCTACGGCCCGTACGTCGAGCGCGCCTCGACCGTCGAGGGCGAGCCCGGTCAGCGTGCCGACATCCCGGACGAGCTGCCGCCGGACGAGCTGACCGTCGAGCTGGCGGAGGAACTGCTGGCCAAGCCCAGCGGTGACTTCGAACTCGGCCCCGACCCGGTCAGCGGCAACATGCTGGTCGCCAAGGACGGCCGCTACGGCCCGTACGTGACCGAGATCCTGCCCGAGGGCACGCCGAAGACCGGCAAGAACGCGGTCAAGCCGCGTACCGCCTCGCTGTTCAAGACCATGTCGCTGGACACCGTCACGCTGGAGGACGCGCTGCGGCTGCTCTCGCTGCCGCGGGTGGTCGGCGCCGACGCCGAGGGCGCGGAGATCACCGCGCAGAACGGCCGCTACGGCCCGTACCTCAAGCGCGGCACCGACTCCCGTTCGCTCACCAGCGAGGACCAGCTCTTCACGATCACCCTCGACGAGGCGCTGGCGATCTACGCCCAGCCCAAGCAGCGCGGCCGGGCCGCCGCCGCCCCGCCGCTCAAGGAGCTGGGCAACGACCCGGTCAGCGAACGTCCCGTGGTGGTCAAGGACGGCCGCTTCGGCCCGTACGTGACCGACGGCGAGACCAACGCCACGCTGCGCAAGGACGACGAGGTCGAGACGATCACGCCGGAGCGCGGCTACGAGCTGCTCGCCGAGAAGCGGGCGCGCGGACCGGTGAAGAAGGTGGCGAAGAAGGCCCCGGCGAAGAAGGCCGCGGCCAAGAAGACCACCACCACCACCACCAAGACCGCGGCGACCAAGACCGCGGCCGCGAAGAAGACCGCCGCCAAGAAGACCACCACCACCAAGACGGCGGCGGCCAAGAAGACGGCGGCCAAGAAGACCGCCGCGAGCAAGACGACGGCGACCGACGAGGGCTGATCCCAGGTCATCGCCGACGGGCCCGTGCCCCCGATCCCCGGGGGCGCGGGCCCGAAGTCCGTCGGGGGTGTGCGGGGAACGTCACAACCCGGTGATGAGCGCGATCCGGAAGCCCGTTCGCCTCAATCCGGCCAACCCCAGCCCGCTACGCTGACCGTATGACGAGCGAGGAGCAGCCCAACCCCAGCGCCGCCCCGGCCGCCAGAGCCCGGGCGTCCGACCTGCCCGAGGTCTCGCCCGCCGGCACGCCGGCGGACCGGGCCAGGGCGCTGCTGCGGACACGCCCCTACCGGCGCCTGTGGACCACCCAGCTGATCGGCGGCACCGCCGACCGGCTCGGCCTGCTGGTGCTGCTCGCGCTCACCGTGATCGCCGCCGCGCAGGGCGACCGGTTCGGCAGCCTGCCGCGCAGCCTCGCCTTCGCCCTCGCCGCGGTCCTCGCCGTCCGGGTGCTGGCCACCGGGCTGGTCGGGGTCGCGCTGCTCGGTCCGGTGCACCAACTGGTCGCCGGCCGGCTGGACCGGCGCTGGACGCTGTTCGGTGCCGACGTGCTGCGCGCCCTGCTGATCGGCCTCGCGCCCTGGTGGAGCGTCTGGCTGGGTTCCGCGGCGAAGCCCTCGGGGGCCGCCACCTACGCCCTGCTCGCCACCGTGTTCGTGACCGGCGCCGCCGAACGGGTCTGGGAGATCACCAAGACGGCCGCCGTTCCCGGCCTGCTGCCGTCGGCCGATCCGTACCTGCCGGCCGCCGAGCAGCGTCCCGCCGCCGCCAACCTGGAGAGCGTCCGGGGCATCGACCGCTTCACCGGCTGGGTGACCGTGCCGCTCGGCGCCGTCGGCCTGGTGATCCTCACCCTGCTCAACAACATCGGCGCGGCGCTCGGCTCCGACTGGCTGCGCTCTCACCAGCTCACCTTCGCGGCGCTCGGCGCGGCCGGGCTGTTCGCCGCCTCGGCGGTCCGCGGCTACTTCCAGCAGCTGCCCGGCGGGCCGGTGAAGGTCGCCCCGGTCTCTCCGCTCCAGGGCCTGCGCGCCCCGACCGACGCCGCCCCCGGCCCCGCGCTGAGCAAGGGCCGCACCGGCAGCGCCCCGTACTTCACCTTCGCCGTCGCGGCCGGCTACGCCGCGATGGCGGGCGTCGCCGCGCTCGCGCTGCTCACCGCCGCCGAGCACCGCGCCGGGCCGATCGGCTTCGGCCTGCTGGTGCTCGCCGCCGCCGGGGCGCCGGCCCTGGGCGCCCGGCTCACCAGGGCCACGCTGCCCTCGCTGTCCCGTCGCCGGCTGCTCGCGCTGGCGCTGCTCACCCAGGGCGTCGCGCTGATCCTGGCCGGGCTGGTGCTGGACTTCGTGCTGGTCCTGCTGCTCACCGTGCTGGCCGCGCTGGCCGCCGGGATCGTCGTCTCGGCCGGGCGCACCCTGCTCGCCCAGGAGGTCGAGGAGGCCCGGCTGCCGAAGGTCACCGAGCACCTGTTCGCGGTGCTGCGGGTCGTGGTCGCCGCCGCGCTGGTCGCCGTCCCGCTGATCGCCGCCGGGTACGGGGACGTCGAGTACGGCACCGTCGAGCCCGGTTCCTTCACCTTCATCCACGGCGGCGCGGCCCTGGCCGTCGTCACCTCAGGACTGCTCACGCTGGTGCTCGCCGCCGTCGTGCTGCTGCGCACCGACGACCGGCGCGGCACCTCGCCGTTCGTCCGGGACCTGGTCGACGCGGTGCGCGGCCCGGGCGGCCCGGTGCCGCATCGCGGCACGGGCACCGGCTTCTTCATCGCCCTGGAGGGCGGCGACGGCGCCGGCAAGTCGACCCAGGCCCAGGCGCTCGCCGAGTGGATCCGCGGCAAGGGGCACGAGGTGGTGCTCACCCGCGAGCCCGGCGGCAGCCCGGTCGGCCAGCGGCTGCGCGGCCTGGTCCTGGACGTCGGCAACACCGGCCTGTCGCACCGGGCCGAGGCGCTGATCTACGCCGCCGACCGTGCCGAGCACGTCGAGAACGTCATCCGTCCCGCCCTCGCCCGCGGCGCCGTGGTGATCACCGACCGGTACATGGACTCCTCCATCGCCTACCAGGGCGCCGGGCGCGACCTGGCCGCGACCGAGGTCGCCCGGATCTCCCGCTGGGCCACCGGCGGACTGCTGCCCGACCTGACCGTCGTCCTGGACGTCGATCCGACCAGGGCCCGGGAGCGCTTCACCGAGGCGCTGGACCGGCTGGAGTCCGAGCCCACCGAGTTCCACCAGCGGGTCCGGGCGGGCTTCCTCGCCCTCGCCGCCGCAGACCCGGAGCGCTACCTGGTCGTGGACGGCAGCCAGGCCCCCGGCTTCGTCACCACCGCCATCCGGCACCGGCTCGACCGCGAGCTGCCGCTCTCCGAGCAGGAGCGGGCTGCCCGCGCCGAGCAGGAGCGGCTGGCCAAGGAGGAGGCCGAGCGCCGCGCCGCCGAAGCGGCCCGCAAGAAGGCCGAGGAGGAGGCCGCCGAGCGCAAGCGGCAGGAGGTGCTCGCGCAGCTGCGGGCCGAGCAGGCGGAGAAGGAGCGGCTGGCCGAGGAGGAGGCCGAGCGGGCCGCCGCCGAGGCCCGGCGCAAGGCCGAGGAGGAGGCGCGCCGCCGGGCGGAGGAGGAGGCCAGGCGCCGCGCCGAGGAAGAGGCCAAGCTCCGCGCGGCGGAGGAGGCCAGGCTGGCGGCGGAGGCCGCGGAGCGCAAGCGGATCGCGGACGAGGCGGCCGCCCAGGCGGAGCTCCAGCGGCAGCGTGAGCTGGCCCGCGAGGAGCAGCGCCGCCGGGCGGAGGAGGCTCTCCAGCGGGCCGAGGAGGCGCGGCTGGCGCAGGCCGCCGCGCTCGCGGCCGCGGCTGCTGCCGCGGAGACGGCGGAGGGCCGGGCCGAGGGGCGGCCGGGTTCGGGTTCCAGGCCGCCGGCGGCGGCGGGGGATGCCGTGACCACGGAGCTGCGGGCGATCCGGGATGTTCCGGAGGACGCTTCGCAGGGGTCGCAGGGCTCGCCGCAGGCCGCGTCGGGCGGGCTCGGGGACGAGGCGACGCGCGAGTTGTCGCCGCGGGACCGGCAGGCCGCGGTCCGGGCGGCGGAAGCCGTTGAGGCACGCAAGGCCGCCGAGGCGCGCCGGGCCGCGGGTGGGGCGTCCGGTGGGGTGGACGAGACCGCCAAGCTGCCTGTGGTGCCGGCTTCGGCGGTGGACGAGACGGCCGTGATGCCGAGAATTCCGGCGGAGGCCGACCGGACCGAGGTGCTGCCGCGGATCGAGCCGGGGCGCTCCGAAGTCCGTCCCGAGAGCCGTCCCGGTAGTCGGCCGGCCCAGGGGCCGCGGCGGACGGGGCCGGTGGACGGCACCCGCGAGCTGCCGGTGGTCGGCGCGGAGCCGGCTGCCGCCCCGCAGCCGAAGCCGCAGTCGGGCGCAGAGCGGCCGAGGCCGGACTGGGCCGAGGAGACGCCGCTGGACGACCTGCCGAGCCTCACCGACACCCTGCTCGGCTCGCACGACGAGTGGTCGCGCTGGGAGCGCGGCGGCCCGGGCCAGGAGGGCCCGTACGCCGGCCCGCAGCCCGGTGCGCAGCCCAGCCCGCAGCCCGGTGCGGAGCGGCCCGAGGGCCGTGACGGGGGCGACCAGGGCAAGGACGACGGCAAGGGCAAGGGCCGTCGCTGGGGCCGCAGGGGCTGACCGGACACGCGTGCGCGGCGCCGTCGGGGCAGGTCCCCGGCGGCGCCGCGGCGTTCCGTCGGGCGGTGGTCGGGGAGCGGTCGGGGAGCGGTCGGGGAGTGGCCGGGCGGTGATGGGGGAGTGGCCGGCCCAGTGGGCCGCCACCCGCGGGGCCGGCCTTCCCGTCCGCCGTGGCCCGGACGGAGCAGTGGGTGTCGGACCGGAGACGTATGCTCGACGGCGGGGAAGAGGCGCCACGGCGCTGCCGTACGGAGCTTGGGAGCAGCAGTGGCCGTCTGGGACGACCTGGTGGGCCAGGAGCGGGTGGTCGAGCAGCTGACCGCCGCCGCCCGGGCGGCCGGGGCGACGGTCGAGGCCGGTCGCGGAGCCGCTCCGGTCGAGGGCGTGAACGCCTCCCTGATGACGCACGCCTGGCTGTTCACCGGACCGCCCGGCGCCGGGCAGGTCACCGCCGCGCGCTCCTTCGCCGCCGCCCTCCAGTGCACCAGCCCCGACCTCGCGCTCGGCGGCACGCCCGGCTGCGGGTTCTGCGACGGCTGCCACACCGTGCTGGCCGGCAGCCACGCCGACGTGAAGTACGTCCGCACCGACGGCCTCTCCATCGGCGTCGGCGACATGCGCGCCCTGGTGCTGCGCGCCTCCAGCTACCCGACCGGCGGCCGCTGGTCGGTGATCCTGGTGGACGCCGCCCACCGGCTCACCGAGGCCGCGGCGAACGCGCTGCTCAAGGGCGTGGAGGAGCCCTCCCCGCGCACCGTCTGGCTGCTCTGCGCCCCCTCCGTCCAGGACGTGCTGCCGACCATCCGCTCGCGCTGCCGCCTGCTGGTGCTGCGGACTCCCGCGGCCGAGGCGGTCGCCGACAACCTGGTCCGCCGCGACGGCGTCGACCCGGAGACCGCCAGGCTCGCCGCGCTCGCCGGGCAGGGCGACATCGAGCGCTCGCGCCGCCTCGCCGTCGACGAGCAGGCCAGGACGCGTCGGACCGACGTGTTGCGCATCCCGCTGGAGGTCGGCGACATCGGCGGCTGCCTGAGCGCCGCCCAGCGCCTGGTCGACACCGCCAAGGCCGATGCCGAGGCCCTCGCCGAGACCCAGGACGCCAAGGAGACGGACGATCTCAAGGCCGTCTACGGCGCCGCCGAGGGGACCAAGGCGCCGCGCGGCATGGCCGGGGCGGTCAAGGAGCTGGAGAAGCGGCAGAAGAGCCGCGCCACCCGCACCCGCCGGGAGACCCTCGGCATCGCCCTGCTCGACCTGCTCGGCTTCTACCGGGACGTGCTGGCGATCCAGCTCGGCTCCACCGGCGCGCTCGCCAACGAGGACCAGCGGCAGGCGCTGAACCGGGTGGCCCAGGCAGGACCGGCGGAGGGCACGCTGCGCCGGATCGAGGCGGTACTGGCCTGCCGCCGGGCGCTGGACCGCAACGTGGACCCGCTGCTCGCGGTCGAGGCGATGACGGTGGCACTGCGCGCGGGCTGAGCGGCTGGGCCGAGGGGGTGGGCCGAGCCCGTTGAGCGTGCGGGCCGAGCGCGTCGAGCGCGCGGGCTTGGAGACTGCTCCACCGGGCGCTGCCCGTAGGCCTCCCGGAGTCCGGGCTGTCCCACCTTCGAGTGAACGAGCGACACTCGCCGGGCACACCGTCGTGTGACCGTCCGCCGGTTGTGCACGCTGGGGCCGACCGCGCCCGCCGCCGGGGCGGTCGCCTCCCGCACGCGCCGGTCCAGGTTCGGCGCGGCCCCCTCCAGAGGTGGTGCGTCCCGTGGTTCGTTCGCTCCTCGTCATCCCCCTGCTGGCCGCCGCCCTCGGCGGGATCTGGCTGGCCAGGGGAGCCCGACAGCGCTGGCGCGACCTGCGCGCCGCCGAGACCTACGAGCTGGCCGGCGACCGCTGGCCGATGCTGCTGCGGGCGGCCGGGGCGATGGTCTGCGGGGTGTGCGTCACCGCCCTGACGGTGCTCACCGCGCTCGGTGCCTTCGGTGGCCTCGGCAGGAGCGGCCAGGAGCCGGACCGGGCGGAGACCGTCGTGGACGCGGCGGGTACGGGGGCGGAGGCGGACGCCGGTTCGGGTACCGGGAACGGCTCGGGGACGGCGGGCCGGCAGCAGCAGGCGGCGCCGCCCGCGGCCGCCGAGCCGCCCGCCGCCGCGGCTCCCGCTGCTGCGGCGGCTCCCGCCGTGGTCAGCCGCTTCGACAGCGTCGGCCACCCGGGCGGCGGCGAGCTGCTGCAGTCCGCCGTGTTCGGCCCCGACGGTCACCCCCGCAACGTCCGGGTCTGGCTCCCGCCGCAGTACGCCAAGGAGCCGAACGCCCGCTTCCCGGTTGTCGTGATGCAGGCGGCCGCGCCCCAGAAGACCGCCGACGCCGAGGTACCGGACGTCTTCGAGGGCATCGGCTCGGCCCTCCAGACCGGCAAGGCCCGCCCGTTCATCCTGGTCGCCCCCGAGGCGCCGAATGGCACCGGGCACCCCTGCGAGCTGGTCGCCGCCGCCCCGGCCGCCGTCGCTGACGACGCGACGCTGCGCACCACCATCGCGGCCTCCTTCCGCACCCTGCCGCCGGGCCCGGCCTCCTGGGGCACCCTCGGCGTCGAGGGCGGCGCGCCCTGCGCGGCCGCCGCCGGGCTGGCCAGGCCCGACCTGTACGGCGCGGCCGCGGCGGTCTCCGGCCGGTACGACGCCACCGCGCTCACCCAGACCGGCGCCGAGGCCCCGGCCGGCAGCTCGGCCAAGCTGCTGCTGGCCGCCGCCAGGGCCGACTCCGCGGGGCTGGACGCCGCCCGCAAGCTCCAGTCCGCCCTGAAGGCCGGCCCCGGAGCGGCGGCCAAGGCCGAGGTGCGGATCTCGGACAACGTGCAGGACTTCACCCCCGACCGGGAGCGGCTGCGGCTGGTCCGGCAGGCGGCGCAGTTCCTGGCCGAGGCGCTGGCCAGGGCGTCCTGAGCGCAGGTGCGGCGGCGCTAGGCTGCCCGGTGCCCGGGGCGGGTACCGGGCAGCGGCGTTTCCTCCGGCGTGCTCGTCCGGCCGAGCTCGTCCGGCCTGGCTCGGAAGCGTGTCTCCCGGTGTGTTCCAGGTGCTGGTCGATTGCGGAGAGGTGGCGGATGAGGGCCTTCGGGCGGGCACAGGCACTGGCTGCGGCGCTGGTCGTCCTCGGTCCGGCGGCGGGTGGATGCAGCACGGATCCGTCCGGGCCACCGGCGTCCTCCGCCACGGACCCGGCCGGCTCCGGCAGGCCCTCGGCCCCGGCCGCCGGAGGGACCCCGTCGGCCGGATCCGCCCCGACGTCCGGGGCGACCCCGCTGGAGCCGCTGCCGGCCGCCGTCCCGGCCGCGCTCGCGCCGTACTACGCGCAGGGGCTGGCCTGGCAGCGGTGCGACAGCGGGTTCGAGTGCACGACGTTCAGGGTGCCGCTGGACTACGACCACCCCGGGGACGGCGACCTCACCCTGGCGGCCGCCCGCGCGGCGGCCGAACCGGAGGGCTGGGACGCCGGTTCCCTGTCCGGTTCCCCGTCCGCGGCCGCCTCGCCGGGCGCGAAGCTCGGCTCCCTGCTGCTCAACCCGGGCGGGCCCGGCGGCTCGGCGATCGAGTACCTGGAGGCCGCGGCCCGGACGTACGACCGCGGGGTGCGCGCCCAGTACGACCTGGTCGGCCTCGACCCGCGCGGGGTCGGCCGCAGCAACCCCGTCAGCTGCCTGAACGGCGACCGGATGGACGCCTACACCGCCGTCGACCTGAACCCGGGCGACCAGCACGGGATCGACGCGCTGATCGCCGCCGACCGGGAGTTCGCCGAGGGCTGCCGGCAGCAGGCCGGGGCGGCGCTCGGGCACCTCAGCACCGTCGAGTCCGCCCGGGACATGGACGTGCTGCGCGTCCTGCTCGGCGACGAGAAGCTGAACTTCGTCGGCAAGTCCTACGGCACCTTCCTCGGCGCCACCTACGCCGGGCTCTTCCCGAGCCGGGCCGGACGGCTGGTGCTGGACGGCGCGATGGATCCGGCGCTCGACTCCGTCACCGGCAACCGTGCCCAGGCGGGCGGCTTCGAGACCGCCTGGGCCGCCTTCGCCAAGGACTGCGCCAAGCGCGAGGACTGCCCGCTCGGCCGCACCGAGCAGGAGGTCGGCGAGCAGCTCACCGCCCTGCTCGCGGGCGTCCACGCCGGCTCGCTGCCCACCACCGGCAACGGCCGCCGGCTCACCGGGGCCCAGGCGACCACCGGCGTCATCGAGGCCATGTACGCGGACTTCCTCTGGCCCCAGCTGCGCGCCGCGCTCGCCGGCGCCAAGGCCGGCGACGGCACCGGCCTGCTGAAGCTCTCCGACGACTACTACGGGCGCGAGGCCGACGGCTCGTACCCCAACCTGATGTTCGCCAACACCGCGGTGAACTGCCTCGACCTGCCGGCCCCGTTCGGCGGGCCGGAGGACGTCCAGCGGGCGGTGCCGGAGTTCGAACGGGTCTCGCCGCACTTCGGGCGCGACATGGCCTGGATGGCGCTGGCCTGCACCTACTGGCCGGTCCGTGCCACCGGCGCGGCGCACACCATCCGGGCCGCCGGCGCCGCCCCGGTCGTCGTCATCGGCACCACCCGCGACCCGGCCACCCCGTACGCCTGGGCCCAGTCACTGGCCGGCCAGCTGGAGTCCGGCCGTCTGCTCACCTTCGACGGTGACGGCCACACCGCGTACGGCAGGCACAGCACCTGCGTGGACACCGCGGTGAACCGCTTCCTGCTGACCGGGGAGGCCCCGGAGCAGGGCAAGCGCTGCGAGCGGTAGGGCCTGGCCGGCGCCGGCCGTCCGACAGGTGATTTCTACTTCAACCAATCAGCGGTACGACGTTACGATGAGCGCCCCCTGCCACCCTCCCCCTGCACCGGAGCTCATCGTGCTCGGAGTCAACGACCTGGCGACGTACGTCCTCGGCGCCCTCGTCATCATCCTGCTGCCCGGCCCCAACTCCCTGTACGTGCTGTCCGTCGCGGCCCGCAAGGGCGTCCGCACCGGCTACCGGGCCGCGGCCGGCGTCTTCATCGGCGACCTCACCCTGATCAGCCTCACCTCGCTGGGCGCGGCCTCCCTGCTCAAGGCCAACCCGGCCGTCTTCGCCGTGGTCAAGTTCGGCGGCGCCGCCTACCTGCTCTGGATCGGCTACGGCATGCTCCGCGCCGCCCGCCAGCTCTGGCGCGAACGCCGGGCCGTCGCCGACCCCACCGCCCAACCGGCCCCCGAGTCCACCGAGAACCCCTTCCGCCGCGCCCTGGTGATCAGCCTCCTCAACCCGAAGGCCATCCTCTTCCTCCTCTCCTTCTTCACCCAGTTCGTCGACCCCTCCTACGGACAGCCCGCCCTCTCCTTCGCCCTCCTCGGCGGCATCCTCCAGACCTTCAGCTTCCTCTACCTCTCCCTCCTGATCTTCGCGGGCACCACCCTCGCCACCGCCTTCCGCCGCCGCAAGCGCCTCTCCGCCTCCCTCACCAGCGGCGTCGCCGTCCTCTTCGCCGGCTTCGCCGCGAAGCTCGCCGTCTCCTCCGCCTGACCACCGCGGCCCCGGCATCCCGTTACGGATCACCTGCGAACCTGTGTAGACTGGCCCGCGTTGCCGCCACACACGGCAACGGTGCCGCCTTAGCTCAGCTGGCCAGAGCAACGCACTCGTAATGCGTAGGTCGCGGGTTCGAATCCCGCAGGCGGCTCTGTGAAAGCCCCAGGACTCACTCGCCGTGACCTGGGGCTTTTGCCTTTTCATGACCCGTGGGCAGGCGTCGGCGGCGCGATACAAGATCGCTTGCGTGAGCGCGGATGTTGATCTCGAGTTGCCCCTTGGCCTTTCTTGGCCTCGGACTTCGCCTTTTTCGCGGCCTTCCGCGCCAGACCGGGGGTCCGACAGGTGAACCGGATTCACGGATCAGGTGTCCTTAGGACGCGGCCTTCGTGGGCCACGATCGCAGCGGCAATGCCCGGGCGTTCCTCGGCAGTCTGCTGTGCCACGTCTAGTCCTCCAAGCACGCCAGGACATTGACTGCGGATCGCTTGGCCCCACGCGTAGTGGTGGCCGACATGGGAAACCATCGACGCATGAGCGAAGAACCGACTTCTTGGGCCAGGATGGTGGCGAGGAGCGAGCTTGCCGAGCCACTGCCCCGCCGCTGGGCGCACACTCAAGGCGTGGCAGACCGAGCCGGCCGACTCGAAGGAGTTCTCGGTCAGAAGACCAGGCTTCTCATCTGTGCCGCTCTGCTGCACGATGTCGGCTACGCGCCGAGGCTGGCGGCAACAGGTTTCCACCCGCTCGACGGCGCGCAATTCCTTCGTGATGTCCATGGGGCCGATGACCAGCTCACGCGGTTGGTGGCGAACCACTCGTTCGCGCTGTTCGAAGCCGAGGAACGAGGCCTCCGGGAGGTGCTGGAGGCCGAGTTCCCGCTGCTGGAGGACCAGCTCCTGGTCGATGCCCTGGTGTGGTGCGACATGACGACGACGCCCGACGGTAGCCCGACCACGGCTGAGGCACGTGTGGCGGAGATCCTCGGCCGCTACGGGGCGGAGAGCGTGGTGGGGCGCTTCATTCGCCGGGCGTCGCCGCAGATCTTCGCGGCCGTCGAACGAGTGGAGGCGGCGCTGGCGGCTCAGCCCAAGTAGGGGTAGGTGTCGGCGAGGTAGTCGCCGATCTGCTGGCGCATGCTGGGGTGGATGTCGTACTGGTCGAGGTCGGCGGGCCGGATGAAGCGTACGCCGTCGGCCTCGTCGTTGATCGTGGGCTCGCCGCCGATGGGGCGACCGATGTAGGTGTTCTCGTACTGCTGGCGGATTTCGCCGTCGGTGTAGGCGACGATGTGGTTCGGGTTGGTGTAGACGCCGAGGAAGCTTGTGATCTCGGCTTGGATGCCGGTCTCCTCCAGGCACTCGCGCACCGCGCACTCGGCGGCGGTCTCGCCGATGTCCTGAGCTCCGCCGGGCAGGGCCCACTGGCCCGTGTCCCGGCGGCGCTGCAGCAGGATGGCTCCGGAGTCGTCGACGACGAGCAGATTGCTGGCAGGGACGAGGGTGTTGGCCTTGGGGGCGTTGGGGTCGTAGTAGTACTCAGTCCTGCCCACGGGCGGCGGTCCCCTCCAGGTCGGGCGTCCAGGGCCGCGCATGGGCCCAGACTGCTTCGAAGCTCTGAGCGTAGTTGTCGAACCAGCCGGCCGGGTCCACTCGCTTGAGGTGGAGCAGTGGGTTGGCGCTGGCCGGCTGCCCGAAGATGTGCGGGTTGACCAGCAGGTTGTCGTCGTAGCGGAAGAGGGAGTTGTACAGGGTGGTGTCGTGAAGCCTCACCTCGCAGCCCTCCTCCGGGAGCAGAGGACGGTAGTAGGTAAGAGAGGCGCGGATCTTGGCGGCGAGGGCGTCGCCGATTCCCTCCTCGCGGCCTCTGACTGCGGCGGCTCGCCCGCTCGGGTCGCCGAAGCACAGTCGTACCTGGACGCCGTCGGCCGCCCGCTCGGCGAGCATCTTGGCGACGTGCGGGTTGGACTGGGCGAAGAACGTCCCGGAGAAGACAAGCACGTCGATCCGCTGCCGGGCTTCTTGCAGCAGGGCCAGCCAGGTCTCACGGGGCACGCTGGCCCGGTTCTGGTAGGTGCCGACGAGCTCGGTGCCTGACCCGCCGGTCCGTCGGCCTGCGCCGGGCTGCGGGTCCGGCCAGAGGAAGGTCTCCTCAATACGCAGGAACCGAGCGGCGCGGAAGCGGTGCCTCGGGTGGGGCATGCGCCCGCCGAGCCAGCGGCCAACGGTCTTGGGGTCCACTTCGCAGGCCTCGGCGAGCGCCGCGGGCTCTATGCCTCGTTGAGCGAGTACGGAGTGAAGTCGCTCGTTCACAGAGGCTATACAAGCCGAGCCGGGCGCGGCTGTGCAAGGACGTTGTGGGACGTTCTGCTGGAGTTGACGGTCCGCCAAGGTGCTTACGCTGGCGAGATGCAGCTCATCGTTCTGTGGGACATCGACCACACACTCATCGAGAACGCCGGGGTGAGCAAGGAGATCTACGCCGCCGCATTCACCGCGCTGACCGGCGCCTCGCCGACCGTGGGAGCGTCAACGGAAGGCCGCACTGATCGCCTGATCATGCGAGGCATGTTCCACCGAAACGGCCTCTCGGAGCCCGACTGGCCGATCGTCGAAGCCGCCCTCAGCCGAGCCGGCGAGGAGCGCTTGGGTGAACTACGCCGACGTGGGGTGGCCCTTCCGGGCGTACTCGATGCCCTCAAGGCGGCGTCGAGCCAGGCAGATTGGGTGTCATCGGTACTGACCGGCAACATCGCAGCGAATGCTCGCGTGAAGCTGTCGGCCTTCGGCCTCGATCCACTGTTGGATCTCACTGTCGGGGCCTACGGCGCTGACGCAGAACAGCGTCCCGATCTGGTCGCCGTCGCTCGTCAGCGTGTCCAGCGCTACCGCGGACTGTCCAGTGATGTCCCGGTCGTCCTGGTTGGCGACACGCCACGGGACATCGAGGCAGCGCTCACCACGGGATCCGGGATCATCGCGGTCGCTTCCGGCAGTCACAGCCAGGCTGAGCTGAAGGCGGCCGGGGCTCCGGTGGTGCTGCCGGACCTGTCGGACACGGTTGGCCTTCTTGCACTGCTGGAAAACGTCCCAGGACGTCCCTGAACTGTCCAAGTATGCGGTGATGCGGTCTTCGCACTCTCCGCAATCATCGGGTCTCCACCAGCCAGTCGGCCGAGGGAAACCCCACGTGATCGGGGAAGTCACTGGCAGTGGCCCGCACTGGGCTGGTCGTGTTCTTTCGGAGCAGCGGGTCCAACCCTCTGGCAACCCGCCCGGCATGGTCGTATCTGCCTCAGGCCAACTCGGAACTACGAAGGACGCATAGATGAGTGACTGGGAGTTCGTGAAGGACAGAACCGCCACCGAAGGCGCCGTGTGGAAGTCGGCCGACGGTCTGCTCTACAAGCGGACCGGTGGTGAGGATCTGCGGGCGGAGGCCGAGTTCCAGCAGCTCGCCGCCGGCCTTGGTTACCCGGTGCCGGAGATCGTCGACAGCGGCTCGGAGAGCGAGAGCTACTTCGTCATCGAGCGCGCCATCGGCGACAGCTCGCTGCACGAGGAGGCGCTGGCCGACGCCCGGCAGGATGGTCAGGTCAGCTACCAGGTGATCAGCACGGCGGCGGCCGTCGCATCGAAGCTCCTGCAGGCCCAGGCGAGGCACCCCCTCCCCGCCACGCCGTGGTTCGAGAAGGCGGCCTTCGCGGCAGAGGTCTTCGAGGAGAACCCGGACCTCGACACCCCGCGCGTCCACGAAGCGGTCAAGCATGCCCTCGACCGGCTGGCCCAGCTCCCGATGGTGCACGGACATCTCGACTACGGCCTGCCCAACGTCCTCCAGGCCGGCGTCATCGACTGGCAGCACCACGGACCGGTCCCGCTCGGCTACGACGTCTACCCCGCGCTCGACATCGTGGCCTTCAAAGGCGGCGGCAAGGGCTACAGCATCACCTCGGAACAGCGCGCCGCCTACACCGGCGCGCTCGACGAGACCACCGCATCCCTGATCGGGCAGCGGGTGAGCGAGCACCTGGGCGACTTCCTGCTCGTCAAGTGCTTCTTCTTCCTCGCCCTCATGCGGCCCACCGACCCCACGCGGCACGACAAGCACATCAAGTGGCAGTACCGCCGCACCCTCTTCACGATGGGACTTGATCAGTATGAGTCGTCCAACACGATCGACACCGGCACCTTCCCCACTCTGGAACGGTTCACCGCTGAACACCGGTAGGCCGGTTCCCACCGTTCGCGACCGCGACTACCTGATGGACCACCACGGAGTCGTCTTCAAGGTCATCGGCGACAGCCACCCTGGCAGCCACTACCTCGGCTACGTCAAGTACCACCCCGACGAGAAGGGTGACCGTCGGCTCTTCGACCGGACCTACCGGCAGAACAGCGTCGTGTCGAAGTCCTTCGGCATCCTCGCTGGCAGGCCGGAGTGCTACGTCTACTCCGACACCCTCGGCTGCGTCATCACCGGCATCCCGCGAGAGGACGTGGCCGTCCACTACTCCTGCCGCCAGGCCCTCGCCGCCATCCACGAGGACCCCGGCGCGGTCGCCGACAACCCGGCAGGCAAGGACCTCCTTGCGATCACCGAGTGGATCACCGCGAACGACGCCCAGGGCCTGATCGGCGTCACCGGCTCCTTCCTCGTCGGCTGTTTCAACGAGCGCTCCGACATCGACCTCGTCTGCTACGGACCCGAGGGCTACCAGGCCGCCCAGGAGCTCTTCCAGCAGACCGAGCTGATCCGACCGTACGACGGAGACGACCTCACCCGGCTGTACATCCGCCGGGCCAAGTACATGGAGGGCAGCTCATTCGACGCCCTCATCAAGCAGGAACGCCGCAAGCTCCAGGGACTCACCGCCAGCGCCGGCGCGCACATCAACTGCGAACCCATCCGCTCCGACCGCGACAGGACCTTCGCCCGGACCTCCTCCAAGGAGATCGGTGAGATCTCGCTCCTGGCGGAGATCACCGATCACGCCGAGGGCCTCACCACCCCGGCCGTCTACGGGATCAAGGTCAAGACGATCCTCAGCTCGACCATCGACGAGGCCGACTCCTTCGCCCGCAGGATCACCCACATGCGGTCGTACCTCGGCGCCTACACCGGCGCCTTCAGGTCCGGCGACACCGTGCACCTGTCCGGCAAGCTCGTCCACACCCAGGACGGCGAACACAGCGGCTTCGGAATCGAACTCACCCCCTGGACCGTCAGCGGCTCCTACGTCGCCAACCTCGCCGGATAGGAGCCCCGTCTTGCCCCTGCTCGTCATCCGGCACGCCGAGTCCGTCGAGAACGCCGACAAGTACAACGGCTTCTACCAGGACCCCCGTCCCTACAGCGGAACCGCCGCCCACGCCATCTCCCGCACCATCGTCGGCCTGACTCCGCGCGGCTTCCGTCAGGCCCAGTGGCTCGCCGAGGTCCTCCCGCAGCTCGCTGGCCCCGGACCGCACGTCTATACCTCCACCTACCGCAGGGCGATCGACACCGCCGCGATCGCCCTGCCCAACCTCCGCGACGGCTGGCCCCGGCGGACCGCGCTCCTCGACGAGCAGCACTACGGCGACGCCACCTACATGACCAAGCGCGAGCTCTACGACAGCTACCCCGCACTCGCCGAGGACCGCCGCCTGCGCAAGCACATCTGGACTGCGCCGGGCGGCGGCGAGTCGCTCGCCGAGGGCGTGCTCAAGCGGGCCGCTGAGTTCGCCACCCTCGCCCAGGCCGAGCTCCAGGGAGCGTGCACCGTCGTCGCCTTCACTCACCAGACCGCCGCGGTGGCGCTGCGATCCCTACTCGAACTCCGCACGCTGCCCGAGATCCTCGCCGAGGAGCGGAAGGGCAAGATGCCCAACGCCGTGATCCTCCACTACGAGCTGCACGACGACCGGTTCACCCGGACAGGAACCACCACCCCGCCGATCTAGGAGGAGCCCGTGCGACACCTGTTCCTCAACGGGCCCGTCCAGAATGGACCCTTCACCTTCGCCACCCGCCCCGGCAAGGCCGTCGGCATCCGCCTCGCCGCCGCCCTCAACGCCATCCTTGGCTTACCGCCCGCACCCCACCTGTGGAACACCGTCACCCTCGCCGGAGACCTCCGCCACCGCGAGGCCGACGGCCCGAAGATCCCCCGCCAGCGCTTCGAGGCCGACCTGATAACCGACAAGTACCCGCCCGGACAGTTGCCGGTGGGCGGCATCATGACCGACACCGACGCCGAGGTCGCCGGCCTCGCGCTGGAGATGATCGAGAACAACCTCCGCGCCGGCACCCTCACCATCAGTCGCGAGACCGTCCCCACCTGCCGGGCCTGCGGCCACATGACCGGCACCGGCAGCCACCGCTGCAACGTCTGTGGCAGCACCGACACCGAGGACCGCACGGGCTGCCACCTCGTCGCCGAACTCGCGAAGGACCGACCCGTCCTCGACCGCTCGGACGTCCACGCCAGCCACCGCCAGCAGCCCAAGCACCTCCAGCACACCGCCGGCAATGTCGCCGAGCGGCTGATCCTCACCCGAACCCGCGACCACGGCATCGACCTCTCGCCCCTCGGCCTCAACGGCCTCGTCCTCGACCCGCGCGTCGGCATCCACGCCACCGTCCTCGCCGCAGCCCGGCGGCGTGAAGCGGACACGGCCGTCATGACCATCACCGAGAATGCGGCCAACCACATAGCCGCCCATGGCCAGCACTTCCGCGAACACGACGGCACCCGGCTTCAGTACGCCCTGCACGGTCACCTCCCCTACGACCACGCGGCAAGCCTGCAGCCGCTGTACGAGGCGTACCGAGCCACCCAGGCAATCACGGACGGCTTCGAGCAGTGGTTCCTTCCGCTCTTCTCCCTGAAGGCAAAGACAACAACTCGGCCGGACCAGCTGCCTGCGCTTTTCAAGCACTACATGCGGGCACAACTGGCCCAGCCCACCGAGGCCGACGAAGCCGTTCTCAGGGCTGTACAGCACTCGGTCTCCGCCGGTGACACGGAGTGGATCACGAGCAAGCAAGCGCTGGCCAACGTGATGGCTGCCCGCGGGACAGCGCTGGTCGAAAGACGGGTTTAGACCGCTGGGCTTGGATCGTGGGATTTGGCATGAGGGCGCGGGACTGTATGGATCGGATTGGCCGCTGTAGGCGCACGGAGCCACGCCTGTAGGGAATCGGCGAGCTCATCGCCGAGCGCTGTTGCCGCGTAAGGCAGGCGGCCCAGCTTCTCCAGAGCGCGTAGTACGTCACCGAAGGGCTCGCGGCGTAGAGCGGCGGCGGACAGCGCTGCCCCTGTCAGGTCGCCTCCGCGCAGCTTGCGGTGCCAGGAGTTGAGTACGTCACAGGATGTGATGTACGCGTCGAAGCGCCCTTGTACCAAGTCTTCTCGGTTAAGGCCGAAGACTCTGATGCTCTCCTCGCCCTTGCGGGTCTTACCTTCGTACTCGCCAATTGCCACGAGCAATTCGAGGTGGTCGGCTGGATCGTCTGAGCTGGGATCAATCAGCAGACACTGCCCAGTCTCTTCGTCGCAGGGATATTCCTCGCGCTTATAGTTGCTGTTGCATCGAGAGCAGGCCAGCAGGTGGTTGTGCCAGCAAAAGGTAAGCAGCGGGGCGCGAGACAACGGTTCGAAGTGGTCGATATCGGTGCCCAGGCTGTCCAGGCAGTACATGCACCGCAACACACCCGGAGCCATCTTTTCCAGCAGGGTCCGTATCTCGTTTTTGGCGGGCTCCGCAAGACGCCACTCGGCCCTGGCGACTTTGCTGGTGGCGCCCAGTTCCCGAATCTTTTCTGTCCGGCTATCGCATAGCCGGACCAGTCGTTTGGTGGCCGGCAGCCGTTGGACCGGGATCACCCGTCGTTTCCCAGCCGGGCTGCCACCTCGCGCACACGGGCCGAACGGGAGCTGCTGAGCTCGGCAGCCAGCTGGCGATACTCCCAGGCCTCCTGCTCAGTGGCCTCGCCTGAGAAGACCTTCCGCTCCAACGGCACGAGCTTTCGGCGTTGCTCTACAGCACGGCTGGAGTACGGGGACTCCAGGCCGAAGAGTTCGGAGAGTGCAGCGTCTTCGCCACTGCCGTACACGATGCGGTGGTACAGCGCCTCGTCCACGACTTCCGGAGGCCGCTCCTCTTCCGGGCCCGGTAGGCGAATCAAACCGCCAGGGTCCGCCGCTTGGCAGATGTATGGGCTGTGGCTGGTGACGATGAACTGAATCCGGGGGAAGTGGATGCGCAACCAGTCTCCAATACGTCGCTGCCACGTGACGTGGAGGTGGGCGTCCACCTCGTCTACGATCACAACCCCGGGCATCCGGACTATGGGCCGTCCCGCATCATCTGTACCCGCGTCCAGGGTCCCGTAGGCGCTCTGCAATTGCCTCACAATATCCAAGACCAGCGAGGCGACTGTACGGAACCCGTCGCTCATCTCCCGAAGCGGATATGCCTGTTCCGGATTAGAGGCTGGTGAGACCCACAACCCCTCCGAGCTCACCCGTATCGCTCGGTATCCATCTGGCAACAGCCCGTCAGAGAGCAGGGCCTGCACCGTCTCCAACAGTTCGGATGCTTGCTCTTGCCCCTCCAACGTCCTTAGCCGCAACTCCTTGAGCCAGCTCACTCCTTCGGAAAGGGAAGCGTCCTCGTAGAAAAGGGAAGCCATACGACCTGCCGGGCCCGGTGCGAGCATCGTCCTCTGGGCTTCTCCCGACCCTCCGGTCAATCGGCGGAATGGGCCATAACCGGCGCAGAACCAGCCTTGCGGGTGATCGGCCCAAGGGCCACGCGCCGCACCTAGCCAGCCGTACTTCTCGCCGTCATAGGGGGACAGTTGGGGTTGTTGTGGCGTGGCGAATGGGAGCGCACTCGGTATCCCCCCCTCTGGGGCGGTCCAGTCCATTCCCAAGACGACAGGGCCATCAGGTGCCCTGCCGCGCCCGGTGAGCCTGTCGACAGAATAGTCCGGTTCTACGTACACCTGTGCCCAGGCAGAGGTCTTGCCGTTGGTGATCCAGCTGCTGAAGTCTTGAACCAGGGTGCGAGCCACTTGGGGGCCGGCAAGTGTGAGCGCGAGGGCACGCAGGAGCGTGGACTTCCCCGAGCCGTTGCGGCCAGCGATCACTGTCCAGCTGCCGCTGTCATTGGCTGGTAGCGGGAGCTCGTCTACGGCACGTGCTCCCGTGAAACCACGGACGTTCGAGAGTCCGATCCCAGTTACGTACATTCGCCCTCCTCCCTGCCTTGATACTCTGCTGCTTCAGCCTCTCATGAGCTGCTGACATGAATGAGGCGCGGTGCTCCCTTGTTGGAGTGGGTGTTGAAGACAGCCCGCGCGGTATGGGAGGCCGGACGGCGACCAGCTCGGGCCCGACCACGGTTCAGGCCCACTCGTCTGCCTTGACCTCGGTTTGCTTCAGCACGCGGTCGATCGCATCCGACGCCTTGTCCGGCGGATAGCCGTAGTAGTTGAGCAGGAACTGGACCTTGGCGCGGATGCGGTCGCGTGCCTGGCTCTTGATCCGCCAGTCGACGGTGACATCCTCCGACACCAAGCGGTACAGGTGCCGGGCGATCTGTCGGAGGACGTCGTCGCCCATCTGCAGAGCGGAGGGGTTGGCGGCTACGGCGTCGTAGAAGGCGAGCTCGTCTTCCGTGAGGCCGAGTTCGGCGGCCCGGACCCGGTCGGCGGACACCTCGCGGGCGAACTCGACGAGGATGTCCATAGTCTGGGCGGAGGTGATCAGTCCGTTGTGATACCGGTTCATCGTCTCCTGCATGCGCTTGGTGAAAGCGTGCTGCCGGGTGATGTTGCCTGGGTGAGAGTCGCGGATCTCCTTCATCAGGGAGCGGCGCAGGGCTTCGAGGGCCAGGTTGGGGTGCCGGCTCTCCTTTAGCTGCGCGACGAACTCCTCGTCCAGATGCGAGAGGTCGGGCTTGGTGAGACCGGCCGCGTTGTAGATGTCCACCACCCCGTCCGCGACAACCGCTGCGGCGTTGAGCTGCTCGATGTAGCGGAGCTGGTCGGCGGCGGTGGCGAGACCCTGGTCGGCCCGTTCGTCCGCGTCGAGCTTCTCGCGCGAGGCGCGCACGGACGCGAAGAATCGAATGTCGTCGAGGAGGTCCATGACGCCCTCGTGAGTGGGGCAGAGCGAGAAGGCTTGGGACAGCAGCTTGCCGAAGTGCATGAAGCGCTGGAGGCGGGTGGGTTTCCCGGGCTCCAGAGCGGGCTCGGCCTCCCGAAGGAACTCCAGGACGGCGTACAAGGCTTCCTGATAGCCAGCCGAGGCGAGCGTCTCCCGCCACGGGCAATCACGGAGCAACTCGGTGATCGATTGATGCTTCTCCCGTACGGCCGTAACGGCCTCGGAGATGTGTGCGCCGATGGTCTCCTTGTCCTGGTCGATGTCCGAGGTGTACTCGGCGATGGCATCCGTGAGATGTCGAGTGACCCCCAGGAAATCCACCACCAGGCCAGACGGTTTCTCGCCCCAGGTCCGATTGACGCGCGCGACGGCCTGCATAAGGGCGGCGCCGCGCATCCGACGGTCGAGGTAGAGGGTGTGCAGCGGGGGCGAGTCGAAGCCGGTCAACCACAGAGACTGAACGATGACGAGTTCGAGTTCGTCGTCAGGGTCAGTGGCCCTGCCCTGGATGCTTTTGAGCTTCTCGGGTGAACGGACGTAGGGAGCAATCTCGTCGTCGTCCTTGCCCGCATTGCCGGTGTAAACGACCCGGATCTTCCCGGTGTCGTCAGGCAGCAGCCCGGTCTTCTTGTCGGGCTCGCCGACCCAGTCGCGACGGCGATCGGCGAGGGCATTGAAGAGCCGGGCCGCGATCCTGCGCGAGGAGCAGACGACCATCCCCTTGCCGGGTCTGCCCGTAAGCTTGATCATCTCCCTACTGCGGTTGTCCCAGTGGGACAGGAGAGTATCGGCGAGCTTCGCTATGCGCTCAGGCGCACCGATCACGCTCTCGAACGTGGCGAACTGGGCACGGGCACGGGCTTGTTCTGCCTGACTCAGTCCCTCGACCAACCCCTCGGCCTGGGCGTCCATCTCATCCAGGTCTTTGTCGGCAGGGAGTTTTACCTTGTGGAGGATTGGCTCATAGAAGACACGGACGGTGGCCCCGTCGCTAACCGCCTGGGTGTGGTCGTAGGTGTGAATCGTCGGCCCGAAGACCGCGAGGGTGTTGCCCCTCCGGTTGTCGATCGGGGTGCCGGTGAAGGCGATGAACGTGGCGTGAGGGAGCGCGTCCCGCAGATGGCGGGCGAAGCCGTCCTCGAAGTCGTAGTGGCTGCGATGCGCCTCGTCGACAATGACGATGATGTCCCGGCGGTCTGACAGCAGTGGATGCCGGGCACCCGTTGCCTTCTCCGCCTTGCTGATCCGGAACTTTTGGAGCGTGGTGAAGATGACACCGCCGCTGCCCTCGCCTCGGACGAGAAGTTCCTTCAACTGGTCACTGTTATGGGCCTTCTCAGGCTGGCCGCCGATGGCTCTATGAAGGCTGTGGCTGGCGTTGAACGTGTCAAAAAGTTGGGTGTCGAGGTCGACTCGGTCAGTGACGAGAACGACTGTCGGAAGGGGCAGACCGGGCAGACCAGCCAGCTTGCCGGTGTAGAAGAGCATTTCTTCGCTCTTGCCGGCACCCTGCGTGTGCCAGACGACACCCGCTCTGCCGTCCGTGGCCGCGGCGGACGCGGTGGCGGCGAGGGCTGTGTTGACAGCGATGTACTGGTGAGCCTTGGCGAGCTTCACTGTGTCCACGCTGCCGCCGGTGCCTTCGGCGGAGTAGGACAGGAAACTGGCGATTTGGCCGAGGAAGTGGGTGGGTTCGAGTGCCCCGGCGATCATCCGCTCTAGGGCCCGCCCGTCCTCACGCTCTTCCTTCTTCTTAAGTAGGACCCCGTCCTCGGCATGCCAGGGCGCCATGTGCTCCCACGGTGTGAACGGGGTGCCGAGGCGGGCGGTCACCCCGTCTGTGGCGACGGCGAGAAATAACGTCCGGAAGGTCCCGTCGCTCTTGAGCTCACGCCGGTAGTTCTGGATCTGGTCGTACGCCGTGCGGGAGTCATCTGGCCCGCTGGCCTTCTTCAACTCGATGACGGCGAGCGGGAGTCCGTTGACGTACAGGATGATGTCGAAGACGAATGCGCGCTCGCTGGCCGCACGTATCCGTACCTGCGAGGAGGCCACGAGATCGTTGCCGTGCGGGTCGGTGAAGTCGACGGGGCGGACGGTCACACTGCGCTTCTTGTCGGTGAGCGGGTCCGTATAGCTGACTTTCAGGCCGCCGGTGAGTTTCTTATAGAAGTCCCAGTTCTTACGGACATCGCCGCCTGGCGTCTGCCGCAGTAGCTCGGTGATCGCCTCCTCCACCGCGTGAGAGGGGAGTTGAGGGTGACGAGTGGCGATGGCGGTACGCAGGCGAGGGTACAGGACCAGGTCACTCCAGCCCTTGCGGTGCCCGCTGTTCGGATTCAGCTCCTTACCGGGAAAGTGCTGCCAGCCGAACTCGGCGAGCTGATCGAGAGCGAGTACCTCCCACTGAGCCTCCGAGGAATTGCCGAAGGCCCGCGCCGCGAACTCCCCTGCCCTGGCGGCACTCTCCTCGCTCATGACGCAACATCCTCCACGACGCGCACGGCGTCCTTGACGCGAATCTTTCCGGTGATGAGCTGGGGGATCAAGGTGTCGCGAAGATTGGCAAGTGTACGGTTCTCGAATGCCGCTTGCTCGATGGACGCGTGCAGCGTTTCGAGGACGTCGGAAAGCTGCTCCCGAACACCTATGGAAGGAAGCGTAATCGGCCAGGTTGGCATTTCCTTGAGCGGAATCCGGTCGACCGTAGCCCCGTGCACGGTGCGCCGCCGGATTTCCTCTTGGAAGTGTGGGCTCAGATAGGCATGGAGGAGCAGCGCGCCCCTGACGGCTCCGGGTTTGGGGCGCAGCAGGCCCATACGCCGACCGAGGCTCGCCCGCACGTCGGGGGGCATGAGCGCAGCTTCACCCAGCCGTGTCTCGTAGGAGAATAGTACGTCGCCCTTACTTGGCTGAACACGCCGAGTCCAGCGGGGAAAATCCTCCTCTGCGAGATGTGCAGATTCGGCCAGATCAAGGACACCACCCTTGAGGCTGCTGATACTGAGAAACCACGGCCCTTCGGTGGTCTTCTTCGGTGTGGCGTGCGGACCGTCAAAGACGTCGGCTACGTCGCTGATGCACAGGGGTTCAGCGTATTCCACGACCCCCATGTGTGCCTTGGCAAGTGCGAACGCGGTCTCGGCGATCTGCTCGTTGACGGCGATCTTGTTGTCGAGCGCGCCCAGAACTTCGGTGATGGCTCGCTGTGATTGAAGATCTGGAAGTGTGACCTTGAGTGAACCGATATCTGCCAGATTCAGATAGTCGGCCATATCCGTCTGCCCCTTGAGGCGGGCGGCCTGTACGCGGAACGCATCGCTGCGAAACCAATAGTAGAGGTATTTAGAGATGACCTCGTTCTCGCCGGTAATCCGGAAGTAGCAAACCTGCGGGCTGTATGAGAACTCGGCGGATTCTTTAGGGATCACGGCTACGCGACCCACTGTGCCCTTGGTTGTGAGCACGATGTCGCCGGGGCGCGCAACTTTCTGTTTCATAGAGGCTCGAAACTCCGACCGGACGAACTCGGAGTAGACGGGGGAGATCTTCCCGTCGAGCACCTCTGCCACTCGGAGGATTGGGAATCCCGAAGGTCCTAGTTCAGAGCGCTTGGTGCGGTATCCATCTCCAAATTCAATTTCGCCGGCCAGCGCCAGTTCCTTTAGCGTCCACTGCCGCTGGTTCTGCGTCACAGCCTCCCCACCTGCTCCCGCACTGCTGCCTCTAGGCGACCAGCTTCCTCGAAGTGCATGAACAGTTCCTTCGTAAGCCGCTCTACCTTCGCCTCCGCCGATTCCGCGTCCGGATCCTGCTCCGCCTCGGCGACCCCCACATACCGCCCGGGTGTCAGGACGAAGCCGTTGCTCCGTACTTCCTCCAGAGTCGCGCTCCGGCAGAAGCCAGGAACATCTGTATATGTCCCCGCACCTTCGAGCCCGCGCCATGAACGGAAGGTTGAGGCGACCCGCTCGATGTCCGGCTCCTTGAGCTCTCGCAGCGTGCGCTCTTCCATCGTGCCAAGCCCGCTCGCATCGATGAAGAGAATTTCACCGGCACGCCCCTTGACCCAATCCGCGTGCCGCTTGCTTTTCCCCTCCGCGAGAAACCACAGGCATGCTGGAATCTGAGTGGACCGGAATAGCTGCCCCGGAAGTGCCACCATGCACGCCACAAGGTCGTCCTCGACCATCCGTCGCCGGATGTCGCCCTCGCCCCCCGATTTGCCGCTCATCGAGCCGTTAGCCAGGACGATTCCCGCCCGTCCGCCCGGCCGTAGCTTGTTGACCATGAGCTGGATCCATGCGAAGTTCGCGTTGCCTACCGGCGGTAGGCCGTAGGTCCAGCGGGGGTCCATACTGAGTCGTTCACCACCCCAGTTGGAGATGTTGAACGGCGGGTTGGCGAGGACCACGTCGGCTTTCAGCCCGGGGTGCTGGTCCTCGTGGAAAGAGTCGGCGGGCTCATCCCCAAGGTTTGCTTCGATGCCATGGATGGCGAGGTTCATCTTCGCCAGCCGCCACGTCGTAAGGTTGCGCTCCTGGCCGTACACGGAGACATTGAAGCGGTTGCCCTCGTGCAGCTCGATGAACTTCTCGGCCTGGACGAACATGCCGCCCGAGCCACACGCAGGGTCGAGGACACGCTCACCCTCTTGCGGTTCCAGCATCTCCACGAGCAGCCGCACGATGGACTCGGGTGTAAAGAACTCCCCGCCCTTGCGTCCCTCGGCGAGCGCGAACTGAGCGAGGAAGTACTCGTACACCTCACCCATCAGGTCCCTGGCCCCGGTTCGCTTACCGTCCTCGCCGACCTGGGACTGAAATTCGAGACGGTCGAGGAGCTTCACCAGGCCGGCCAGCGTCGTCTCGTTGACTCGCGGGCTGTTGTACTCCTGGGGGAGGGTGTCCTTGAGCGCCGGGTTGACCTTTTCGATGGAGTCCATGGCGTCATTGATGACCTCGCCGAGGGACTGGCCCTCCAGGGTTCCTCTGGCCCGTTCCATCACCACTTCCCAGCGGGCGGTCGGCGGTACGTAGAAGAGCCCGGCGCCCGTGTACTGCCTGCGGTCCTCAACCGTCTGGGAGATCAACTCCTCCGAGGCGGTGCCCTCGAGGCCGAGCGAGGCGAGCATGCTGCCGTCCCTGAGACCCTCTTCCAACTGCGCGCGCTTCTCGGCCATCGCCACGGAGACGTACTTGAGGAAGACGAGCCCGAGCACGAAGTGCTTGTACTCGGCCGCGTCCAGAGTTCCTCGCAGCTGGTCGGCGGACTCCCAGAGGATCGCCTTCATCGGCTTGGGCTTGGCGTCCTTCTTCTTCCGTGGTGGCACTGGTGCTCGCTTCTCTAACAGTTGCGTGGTTCCGCGCGTACTGAGGGGGGCTACCAGAGAAGCCTACAGACGAGTAGGTGGGGAAACAGTGGCTCCGGGGAAGACCAGGTCGCCCGATGTTTCGCCCCTGTCGCATGCCCACCTGCCTCGTTCGCGGCTGATGCATCCGCTCGCCCGGGGTGGAAGCCTGCCGTCGGCCGTCTGCCGACCACGGGTCTCCCGGACCATGCGTGAGCGATGCGTGAGCGGACGGCGCAGCGCGTGCCGGTTCGGACGGGATGGTGGGTCACGATGCAACGTTCTGACCTGCGGGTTCGTCACCAGGTGATCGATGTCGGCAGCAGCCAGCATGATCACTCTCGGGCTCGTAATGCGTAGGTCGCGGGTTCGAATCCCGCAGGCGGCTCTGTGAAAGCCCCAGGACTCACTCGCCGTGACCTGGGGCTTTTGCCTTTACTGCATCCGTCGTCGCCGCCGTCGCGCGCGGGCCACCCTCGTGTTCGCGGTCCCCTTCGAGCACCTGGAAGTCGAACTCGCCTTTCCCGCCGGGCTCGGCCGGGCGGCCTGGGGCACCGAGACGTCGATGACCGCTGAGGCGGTGCTGCTGTGGACCGCAACGTTCTGACCTGCGGGTTCATCACCAAGTGGTCGGTCCTGGCAGCAGCCGGCGTGATCACTGCCGGGCTCGTGACGCGCAGGTCGCGGGTTCGGATCCCGCGGGCGGCTCCATGGGGAAACCCCAGGTCGGGGATCCGGCCTGGGGTTTTCTCGTTGTGGTGGCCGGGTGGGCGTGGTCAGGAGGTGGGGAGGACGGAGACGTTGCCGACGTCGGAGTGCAGGCGCAGGTGATTGGTCGCGGAGGAGTCGTTGGTGACGCGGATGGTGCGGTCGCCGACGTCCGAGGAGGCGTCCACGGCGTAGCGGCCGTTCGGGACGCGGAGGGTGACGTCGCCCGCGGAGCTGGTGGCCTTCACGTTGCCCGGCGCGGCGGCGAAGGACAGGTTGATGTTGCCGCCGTCCGTGCTCGCCGTCAGGGCGCCCGAGACGCCGTCGGCCTTGATGTCGCCCGCCTCGCTGTGCAGGTCGCCGCCGCCCGTCGTTCCGGTCAGGGTGACGTCGCCGGCCGAGGCGCGGAGGGTGACCTTGGCGCCCTTGGGCACCTCGACGGTGTAGTCCACCGAGCAGGTCGTGTTCGCGCCCAGGACGGAGCCGCAGCCGCCGGCGGACAGGGTGAGCGTGCCGCCGTTCTGGTTCCTGGTGACGGCCGGCTGCTTCGACCGGTAGCGCACCGTTTCGGTGACCTTGGTGGTGCCGCCGGCGGCGGGACGGGTGACGATGTTCCCGTGGTTGGTGGTCACCACCAGTTCGGTGACCTGCTCGGCGAAGTCGAACTCCGCCACGTGGGCGGGCCCGTCGCCGACGCCGCCCAGGTCGCCGACCCCGCAGCCGGCCAGCCCGCCGAGGGTGACCACCACGACGGCGGAGGCGACGGCGGCGCTCCGGACGCGCTGCGGCCGGATCACCCCCGGCCACCCGTGGGCGCCGGCTCCGCGAGTGTCCGGCCGTAGCGGTCGGTGTCGTGGAAGAAGTCGGGCATGGTCCGGAGTTCTCCGGCGGCGTCGACCGCGTCGTAGACGTGCTTGGCGACCACGAGGTCGAGCACGCCGAGGCCGAACGGGGAGAACACCACGGGTCGGTCCGCGGGCGGCGCGATCCGTCCGCCGAGCACGTCGTCGAGCGTGCCCGCGACGAACTCCCGGTTGCCGAGGGCCTGTTCGGCCAGGTGCGGGGAGGTGCCGGCCTTGAGGCAGTGCTCGACGTCGTCCACCACGTTCCAGGCCGAGAGGATCACCTCGGTCGACAGGTCGCGCAGCGACAGGTGCAGCACCAGGGGGTTGTGGTCGAACCAGGCCGGCTCGTGCACGTGCGGCTCGCCCGCGACGGTGGCGAAGACCACCAGGTCGCTGGTCCGGATCAGGTCCTCGGCCGTGGCGTGCACCGTGACGTCCGAGGACTGCGACCGGCGCAGGTAGTCGGAGAAACCCGCGGCGTGCTCGGAGGACAGGTCGTGCACGCCGATCTCGTCGAAGTCGAACCCGGCCGCCGCGAGGTAGGTGTGCACGTAGCGGGCGATGAGCCCGGCCCCGACGAACCCGAGACGGCGCGGCGTGGTGCCGCGTGCCTCGCCGAGCGCGCGAGCGGCCAGGGCGGCCGATGCGGCGGTCCTGGCCGCGCTGATGATCGAACTCTCCAGCAGGGCGAACGGGTAGCCGGTCTCGGCGTCGTTGAGCACCAGGACCGCGGAGGCGCGCGGTATGCCGGCGGCCACGTTCTCCGGGAAGCTGGCGATCCACTTCAGGCCGTGCACGCCCACCTCCCCGCCCACCGAGGCCGGCAGGGCGATGATCCGGGACGACGGCCGGTCGGGGAAGCGCAGGAAGTAGGAGTCGGGGTTGACGGTCTCACCGCCGCCGTGCAGCCGGTACGCCTTCTCGACCGCCGCGATGACGGCCTGCTCCCGGCCGGCCACGGCCTGGTGCACCTGGGCGCCGGAGATCACGGCGAACGTCGGAATGCGGGACATGGTCACTTCTCCACGGGCTAAGGGTCGGGTGGGTCAGCGGGTGTGTCAGAGGGAGAGGCCGCCGTGGACCTCGAACACCGAGCCGGTCATGTAGGCCGCACGGTCGGAGGCCAGGAAGCCGACCAGTTCGGCGACCTCCTCGGGACGGCCCAGCCGGCGCAGCGGCACGTTCTGCAGGATCCGTCCGATCGCGGCTTCGGAGGCACCGCCCACCATGTCGGTGTCGATCAGGCCCGGCGCGACGGCGTTGGCCCGCACGCCGCGCGGACCGAGTTCCTTCGCCAGGCTCTTGGTGAAGGCGATGATCCCGGCCTTGGAGGCGGCGTAGTTGGCCTGCCCGGCGTTGCCGGAGATCCCGGAGACCGAGGAGAGGTTGACCACGCACCCGCGGCCGCGCTTGGCCATGCCGGGCGCCACCGCCCGGCACAGGTGGTAGACCCCGTCCAGGTTGACGCTCAGCACCTGCTGCCAGTCCTCGTCGCGCATCAGCACCAGCGGACGGTCCCGGGTGATGCCGGCCGAGGTCACCACGGTGTCCACCGGCCCCAGTTCGCGTTCCGTCTCGCGCACCCAGTCGCGTACGGCGGCACCGTCCGAGGCGTCGCAGCGGGTCGCGAGGACCCGGACGCCCAGATCCGCCGTCTCCTTCAGCAGCGACTCGGCCGCGGCCTCGTCGGACCGGTAGCAGAAGGCCACGTCGTGACCGTCCCGGGCCAGCCGCAGCACGACCGCCCGCCCGATGCCCCGCGAACCACCGCTCACCATCGCGGTCATGACGTCACCTCGAAGAGTCGCAGTACCGCGACGGCGACGGTGCCGTCCCGGTCCACCGCCGAGACCAGGGCCACCCGGCCGGCGGCGGTCGGGTCGGCCCCGGCGATCACGAGCAGCGCCGCGATCTGGAGGGTCGCGGACGCGGCGCCGGTGTCACCGAGCAGCGCCATCGACGGGACCCGGTCCAGTGCTTCCGACGGCACCAGTGAGGCCAGCGCGGCGCGCTCCGCCTCGCCCTCGGGGGTCGGCGCGGCCGTGGGGACGGCGGCCCACACCTCCTCCGGCGCGACGCCCGCCCGGTCGAGGGCGCGGCGGGCGCAGGAGGCGACGGCGGCCTGCGGGTCGTCGTCCACGTCGATGCCGGTGGAGACGGCCAGCACCGCGGCGAGCGGCGGCAGTTGACCGGCTCCGGCCGGTTCCAGCAGCAGCAGCCCACAGCCCTCGCCGAGCAGCGGGGCGGGCTCTCCGGGAGTGCCGGCGGCCTGTTCCAGCCAGGCCTGGGTGGGGGCGAACTCCTCGGCGGAGCCGACCAGGCAGTTGTCGGCGCGGCCCTGGTCGAGCAGGCGGCGCGCGTAGTTGAGGGCGAGCAGGCCGCTCACCCGTCCGCCGCCGACCGTGGCGTTGGGGCCGCGGAGGTCGTGCCGGATCGCGGCCGCCCCGGCGGAGTGGTTCATCACGCAGCCGGGGATCAGGCCGACCTCGACGTAGAAGGGCCTGGCGTTGGTCAGCGAGCCCCGGATGACCGCGGCCATGGTCTCCTTGCCGCCCATGGTGGTCCCCATGACGAGGCCGGTGCGCTCGTCGGTGTGCGGCACGGGCCCGTGGTCGGGGTCGGCCAGCAACTGGTCCGTGGCGAGCAGGGCCATGACGGCCAGCCGGTCGAGGGTGTAGCTGTACTCCCGGCCGAGCAGGCCGGGACGGTCGAGGTCGGGCACCAGACAGGCGTCGGGGCGGGGCAGCCTCGGGCCGTCGGGCTCGGTGCGGGCCGCGGCCAGCCCCGAGCGCACGCCGTCGGCGAAGTCCCGCCGGGAGAGGCCGTGCGCGGAGACCGCCGACCAGCCGGTGATGACGAGACCGTCGGCCGGCAGGGAGGCTGCTACCGGGGGCGCGGACATCAGACACGCTCCTTGAGGGAACCGAGGATCAGGACGGCGTTGTTGCCGCCGAAGGCGCTGGAGTTGTTCTGGACGATCTGCACGTCAGCCGTGACCGCGTGGTTGGGGACGCAGTCCACCGGGCACTGCGGATCGGTCTCCTGGTGGTTGATGGTCGGCGGGATGAACCCGTTGTGGATCGACAGGGCGCAGGCGGCGGCGGCCAGCGCACTCGCGGCGCCCATGGAGTGGCCCAGCATCGACTTCAACCCGACGGTGCGGGGCGGGCGTTCGCCGTAGACGTCGACGATGGCGCCGGCCTCGGCGGCGTCGTTGGCGCGGGTGCCGGTGGCGTGCGCCGAGATGTAGTCCACCTCGTCCTTCTTGACGCCCGCGTCGGCCAGGGCGAGTTCCATGGCGCGGGCGACGCCGTCCCGGCTGGGCGCGGTGGGGTGCTGGGCGTCGCAGGAGAGGCCGTAGCCCAGGACCTCGGCGTAGATGCGGGCGCCGCGGGCGAGGGCGGATTCCAGGGACTCCAGCACCAGGACGCCGCCGCCCTCGCCGGTGAGGATGCCCTTGCGGTTCACGTCGAACGGCCGCACCACGTCGGGGGTGATGGCGCCGAGCCGCTGGAAGGTGGCGAACGTCTTGCGGCACACCGCGTCGGCGCCCCCGCACAGCGCGAGGTCGGCCTCGCCAGACCGGATGACGTCCAGGCCGTAGCCGATGGAGTAGTTGCCGGCCGCGCAGGCGGTGGTGAGCGTGACCGCCTCCGCGTCGCGGAGCCGCAGTTCGCGGGCGACGGCGGTGGACAGCCGTCCCGAGCCCAGGCGCCGGGCCAGCACCGGGTCCAGCGCGTCGGGGCCGCCGTCCGCCAGCTCCTGCTCGACCAGGAGGCCGAGGTCGTGGGACTCGCCGTCGGTGGTGCCGATGCTGATCAGCACGTGCCGGTCCGCGAGTTCCTCGTCCGTCAGCCCGGCGTCCTCGACGGCCTGGCGGGCCGCGGCGACGGCGAAGTGCCCGGCGCGGCCGGTGTAGTCGAGCGGCATGTTGCGGATCCAGCGGGCCGGCTCGAAGTCCTCGACCTCGGCGGCGTTCTTCCGCAGGAATCCGGTGGTGTCGATCCGGGTGAGCGGGCGGGCTCCGGAGCGGCCCTCCCGCAGCGCCACGGCGTACTCGTCGGCACCGGTGCCGATGCTGGTGATGACGCCGATGCCGGTGACGACGACGGTGCGGCGGGCCTGGGCCGCCGGCTGCGGAGCAACGGACACGGGACTCCCTACCATCCCGCCGCGCGCGCGGTGACCCGGTGGATCGCCCCGACGTTGACCATCTCCGGCAGCTCCTCCATGTCGATGACGATGGTGAACTCCATCTCGATCGCGCTGAGGATGTCGATGAGCTTCAGCGAGTCCACGCCCAGTTCGTCGACCAGGTGCGTCGAGTCGCCGAGGGCGGAGGACTCGACACCGATCTGCTTCGCGACGATTTCCCTGATCCGGTCGTAGTGCTCTGGCGTAACGGTGGACATGGTTCTCCTTCGGGCTCGACTTCGGGCTCGACGTGCAGGCTCCGGTGGTTCCGGACGCCAACCTAGGGGGCACCGATGATTGGCAACTGACATCCCGCTGACGCTGGTTCGCCTCCGACGCGGGCTCACCGACGGCGCCGGTTCAGCACCGACGGCGCCGGTTCAGCACCGACGGCGCCGGTTCAGCACCGACGGCGCCGGTTCAGCACCGACGGCGCCGGTTCAGCACCGACGGCGCCGGTTCACCACCGGCGCTCCGGTGCGCCACCGGCGCGGGATCACCGCTCGACGGCCCGCCGGAAGCCGCGCAGCGCGGCGGGTACGACGGCCAGCAGCACGATCCCGAGGGAGCAGGCGACCACGATCCCGGGGTGGGACGCCGGGAATCCGGCGGCCGTGGGCCCGGTCGGCTGGTTGCCCCACAGGACGCGGCAGACGGTGATGACGGAACTGACGGGGTTCCACTCGGCCGCCGGACGGAGCCAGCCCGGCAGCCCGTCCACCGCGACGTAGGCGTTGGACAGGAAGGAGAGCACGACCAGGATCAGTGCCCCGGTGCCGTCGATCGCCTCCACGTTCCGCATGGTGGTGCCGAGCAGGATGCCGACCCACAGCATGACGAACGAGAAGGCGAGCAGGACCGCGAAGCCGGCCAGGATCCGGCCCGGCCCCCCGTGCGGGCGCCAGCCGAGCAGGAGACCGAGGCCGGAGACGGCCACCAGCCCGACCACCGCGGTGACCATGTCCGACAGGGCGCGGCCGACCAGCACGCTGCTGGCCGAGATCGGCAGCGAGCGGTAGCGGTCGACCAGTCCGTCGCGCAGGTCGATGGCCACGCCCAGGGCGGTGGGCCCGACGCCGGCCAGGGCGACCTGGGCGGCGATCCCGGCCATGATGTAGTCCTCGTAGGAGGAGACCCCGGGAATGGCGATCGAGCCGCGGAACAGGTAGCCGATGGCGATCAGCATGACGGCCGGGGTCATGGTGATCAGCAGCAGCCTGCCCGGCGACCGGCGCAGGTGGCGCAGGTGGCGGCCGGTCAGGACCGTGGTGTCGGCCAGGTAGGCTCCCAGCGCCGTCATGGCTGATCGGTTCCTTCCGTGGAGGGGGCCCCGGTCGGGGCGGCGGCGCCGGTGAGGGCGAAGAACACGTCGTCGAGCGAGGGCCTGCGGACCTGGAAGTCCGCGGCGGTGATGCCGCGGTTCCGCAGTTCGGAGGCGGCCAGCGCGACGTCGTCCAGCCCGTGTTCGAGCGGGACGGTGACCCGGCAGCCGTCCTCGTGGGTGGTCGGGGCGCGGCCGCCGAGCGCGGCGAGCGCGGCCGCCGCGGCCTGCAGCTGTCCCGGCTGGGCCACGGTCACCTCCAGGCTGTCGGTGCCGACCTTGCGCTTCAGCTCGTCGGGGCTGCCCTCGGCGACGACCCGGCCGGCGTCGATGACCACGACGCGGTCGGCCAGCTCGTCCGCCTCCTCCAGGTACTGGGTGGTCAGCAGGACGGTGACGCCGCCGGAGACCAGGTCGCGCACCACCTGCCACAGCACGTTCCGGCTGACCGGGTCGAGGCCGGTGGTCGGCTCGTCCAGGAACAGCACCTCGGGCTCTCCGACGACGCAGGCCGCCAGGTCGAGACGGCGGCGCATGCCGCCGGAGTAGGTGCCCACCGTCCGGTCGGCGGCGTCCAGCAGCCCGAAGCGGTCCAGCAGTTCCTGGGCGCGCGCCGCCGCGCCGCGTCGCCCGAGCCGGAGCAGCCGGCCCAGCAGCACCAGGTTCTCCCGACCGGTCAGCAGCGCGTCCACGGCGGCGTACTGACCGGCCAGGCCGATCCTGCGGCGCACCTCGCGGGGGGCGCGGGAGACGTCGTGGCCGGCCACCACGGCGCGGCCGCCGTCCGGTCGCAGGAGGGTGGCGAGGATCCGGACGGTGGTGGTCTTGCCGGCGCCGTTCGGGCCGAGCACGCCCAGCACCGACCCGGCCGGCACCTCCAGGTCGATGCCGTGCAGGGCGGTGTGGGTGGCGTAGCGCTTGCTCAGCCCCTCGGCGAGGATCGCCTTCTCGGTGGCCACCGGTCAGCCCCGGTTCCGCAGGCTCAGCGGCCGCATGTCGGTCCAGTGCTGCTCGATGTGGTCGACGGCGGAGGTGCGGTCGGTCTCGGCGAGCGCGACGGTCCAGCCGTCCGGCAGGTCCGCGAAGGCCGGCCACAGCGAGTGCTGGTCCTCCTCGTTGACCAGTACGAGGAAGCGGCCCTCGGGGTTGTCGAAGGGGTTGCTCATGACATGTCTCCCAGGTCGTCGGAGGTCGTACGGGGGGCGGCTGTGGGGGAGTGCAGGGCGGCCAGCCGGTGTTCGACCAGCCGGCCGATCGTGGCGGCCGGGCCGGGGCCCAGCATGTCCGCGTGGGCGCAGGGCACCGGGAGGACGTCGACACCGCCGGTCACGTACTGCTCCCAGGTCTTGGCGCGGACCCGCATGTCCTGCCCGTCCAGGGATCCGGTGGCGACCAGCAGGGTCATCCCGCCGTCGAAGGTCTCCGGGGTGTGGGCGCGGAACAGGTCGACGTTGCCGCGCATGACCGTGAGCAGCCGGGCCAGGGCGGCTTCGTCGAAGGCCGCGAGCGGGCCGCCGGTCCCGGCGAGCAGGGCCGCGACGGCCGTGACGGTCGGCCGGGGCAGCGCGTCGGCGCCGAGGCCCGCCTCGGTGAGGAAGTCCCTGAGGAAGTCCTCGTCGGTGGGCCGCTCCCCGGGGGCGGAGTCCGGGTAGGCGTCGAGATTGGCGAGGAACGCGACCTCCTCGCCCTCGGCGCGCAGCCGGACGGCCATCGCCTGCGCCACGATGCCGCCGTAGGACCAGCCGAGCAGGTGGTAGGGGCCGCTGGGCCGGACGGTGCGGATCCGGGCGACGTAGTCCTCGGCGACCGCGGCCAGGTCGGCCGGCGGGGTCTGCTCGCGGGCGAGGCCGGGCGCCTGGAGGGCGTGGACCGGCTGCGCCGGGTCGAGGTGGCGGGCGAGTTCGGCGAAGGGCAGGCCGAAGCCCAGGCCGCCGTGCACGCAGAACAGCGGTGCCCGGGTTCCACCGGACCGGATCGGCAGCAGGGGGGCGAGCAGGTCGAGCGGGCCGTCGGCCGCGTCCGGCCGGCCGGACGCACCGGGGTGAGCGGACTCACCGGGGCCGCCGGACCCGTCGGGGCGACCCGCCACGGCCAGTTCCGCCAGGGTGCGGTACTGGAAGACGGCGGCCAGGTCCAGCCGCAGCCCGGCCTGTCCGGCGGCGTTCACCAGGCGGATGGCCTTGAGGCTGTCGCCGCCGAGCGCGAAGAACCCGTCGTCGGGGCCGACCGCCGCGCGGCCCAGCACCTCGGCCGCCGCCGCGCAGATCACCCGCTCGGCCGGTGTACGGGGCAGCGCGGGGGCCGCGCCCGCCGACACCGGGGCGGGCAGCGCCGCGGTGTCCAGCTTTCCGTTGGGGGTCAGCGGCAGCTCCGTGAGCAGCACGAACGCGCCGGGTACCGCGTGCGCGGGCAGCGTCCGGCCCAGGTCCCGCCGGAGGTCCGCCGGTTCCGGACGGGCGCCGTCGGGGGCCGGCACCAGGTAGGCGACCAGCAGCCGGTCCCCGGAGCCGTCGTCCCTGGCGGTGACCGCGGCCCGGGCGACCGACGGGTGCGCGGCCAGGGCCCGTTCGACCTCACCGGTCTCGATGCGGTAGCCGCGGACCTTCACCTGGTGGTCGCTGCGGCCGGTGAACTCCAGGCGGCCGTCCACGTCCCAGCGCACCAGATCGCCGGTGCGGTACATCCGGGTTCCGGGCGGACCGAACGGGTCCGCGACGAAGTGTCCGGCGGTCAGCCCGGGGCGGCCGAGGTAGCCGCGGGCCAGTCCGGGACCGGCCACGTGGAGTTCACCGACGGCGCCGTACGGAACCGGCCGCAGCGCCTCGTCCAGGACGTACACGGCGGTGCCGCCGATCGGCCGCCCGATGGGGACGGACCCGGCGTCCGGCGGAAGGGTGTGCACCTGGTGGACGGTGGCGACGACGGCGGCCTCGGTCGGCCCGTAGGCGTCCACCACCGCCGTCCCCGGCAGCGCCCGGCGGAGTCTGCGCACGTGCTCCGCGGAGACGGCCTCGCCGCCGGTGAGCAGCAGCCGCAGCGGGGCGAGGCAGGCCGGGTCGAGGTCCGTGATGACGTTGACCAGCCGGGGGGTGAGCAGGGCGACGGTGACGCCGTTGTCCCGCAGCAGCGTGCCGAGCCGTTCGGGGTCGGCCGGCCCCGGCGGGTTCACCGCCAGTCGCGCGCCGTGCGCGAGGGGGGTCCACACCTCGAACACCGAGGCGTCGAAGGCCGGCGAGGCGTTCCACAGGAACGTGTCCGTGCGGGCGAAGCCCAGGTCGGGCATGCCGTGCACCAGCCGGGCGACGGCCCGGTGGGAGACGGCGACGCCCTTGGGGGTGCCGGTCGAGCCGGACGTGTAGATGACGTAGAGCAGGTCGTCCGGGTCGGGCCCGCCGTCCGGCGTGACCTCGGGGCGGGCGTCGATCTCCCGGCGGGTCCGCGGGTCGTCCAGGCAGACGGCCGCGCAGCCGCCGTCCGGGTCCGCGCCCGCCGCCGCCCCGGCCAGGGACCGCTGGGTGAGCAGCACCCGGGCGCCGCTGTCGGTGACCATGTGCCGCAGCCGGGCGGCCGGGTAGGCCGGGTCGAGCGGCAGGTAGGCGGCACCGAGCCGGGCCGTCGCCAGCATCGCGACGACCGCGTCCCGCCCGCGTTCCAGGCACAGTGCCACGACGTCACCCCGGCCGACGCCGTGGGCGGCGAGATGGCGGGCGGTCCGGTTGGCCGCGGCGCCGAGCTGGCGGTAGGTCAGCGCGCCGTCGAGGCGGGCCCCGGCTCCGGCGGCGAACCGCAGGGCGATCGCCTCGGGCGCGGCGGCCAGGTGCGCGTCGAACAGGGCGGTGACCGTGGTGCGGGGCGGTTCCACCGGGCCTTCGCCCAGGTCGCGCAGGTCGCGCCGGGTCCCGGGGGTGAGGACCTCCAGGCGGGAGAGCGGGCGGGTGGGCGCGTCGGTGGCCGAGACCAGCAGTTCCAGCAGCGCGGAGGCGAGGCGCCGCACGGTGCGTTCCTCGAACAGGTCGCTCGCGTACTCGACCGCCAGGTCGATCCGGTCGGCCGCCGGGTCCGCGGTCAGCTGGACGAAGAGGTCCCACTTGGCGGTGCCGCCCGCGGCCGGCAGCGGCTCCATCGCCAGTTCGGTGCCGGTGTCGGGGACCGGGTCGGCGTCCCGGCAGTCCAGGATCACCTGGAACAGCGGGTTGCGGGACAGCGACCTTTCCGGCTTGAGGGCCTCCACCAGGCGCTCGAACGGCAGGTCCTGGTTCTCGTAGGCGGCCAGGTCGAACTCCCGCACCCTGGAGACGAGTTCGGAGAACGAGGGATCGCCGGAGGTGTCGGTGCGCAGCACCAGGGTGTTGACGAACATGCCGACCAGGCCGTGCAGCCGGGCGTCGCCGCGTCCCGCCACGGGGCTGCCGACGGGGATGTCGGTGCCGGCGCCGTAGCGGGTGAGCAGGGCCGCGAGCCCGGCCTGCGCCACCATGAAGAGGCTGGCCCCGGAGTCGCGGGCGAGGGCCCGCAGCGCGCGGACCAGCGGGGCGGGGACGGGCAGGTGCACGGTGCCGCCCCGGTGGCTGGCGAGGGCCCGCCGGGGCCGGTCGAAGGGCAGCTCGATCTCGACCGGCAGGTCGTCCAGTGCCCGGCTCCAGTACGCGAGTTGGCGGGACAGCTCGCTGTGCGGGTCCTGCTCCGAGCCGAGCAGCCGGCGCTGCCACAGGGTGAAGTCGGGGTACTGGACCGGCAGCGGGGCGAAGGCGGGCGTCTGCCCGGTGAGCCGGGACCGGTACGCCTCGGCCAGGTCGCTCGACAGCGGCCCGAGGGACCAGCCGTCGGCCGCGATGTGGTGCAGCACCAGGACGAACACGTGGTCGTCCGGGGCCAGGGCGAACAGCGTGGCCCGCAGCGGCGGCCGGGCGGCGAGGTCGAAGCCGCGGGCGGCCTCGGCGGCGAGCGCGTCCGGCAGTTCCTTCTCGGCGCAGTCCACCAGGGACAGCGGCGGATCGGCCGCCTCCGGGGTGAGCACGACCTGCTCGGCGCCGGTGCCGTCGCCGCCGACGGCCGGGAAGACGGTGCGCAGGGACTCGTGGCGGGTGACCAGGTCGCGCAGCGCCGCGTGCAGCGCGTCGGTGTCCAGTGCCCCGCGCATCCGCACCGCGAACGGGATGGAGTACAGCCCGTCGGGCACCCCGAGCCGCTCCAGGAACCACAACCGCTCCTGGGCGTGGGAGAGCGGGATCGAGGCCGGCCGCTCCAGCGCGGCGAGTTCGGGAAGCTTCCGGAGTTCCTCGCCGGACGGGTCCTGGCGGGCGGCGAGCAGGGCGGCCAGGGCGGCGGCGCTGGGGGCCTCGAACACCTCCCGCACCGACAGCGCGCCGCCGAGCCTGGCCCGCACCAGGTTGGCCGCCCGCGCGGCCAGCAGCGAGTGCCCGCCCAGGGCGAAGAAGTCGTCGTCGGCGCCGACCCGGTCGAGGCCGAGCACCTCGCCGAGGATCGCGCACAGCTCCCGCTCCTCGGCGGTCTCCGGCAGCCGTCCGGCGGCGGTGTGCTCGGGGGCGGGCAGCGCCCGGACGTCCACCTTGCCGTTCGGGGTGACCGGCAGCGTCGCGAGCACGACCAGGGCGGCGGGCACCATGTGGGCCGGCAGGGCCGCGGTGGCGTGCGCCCGCAGCGCGTCCGGGTCGAGGACGGTGTCGCCGCGCGGCACCACGTAGCCGACCAGGCGGCGGTCCCCTGGCCGGTCCTCCCGGACCGTCACCGCGATCTGTGCGACGGACGGGTGGCTCCCGAGCACGGCCTCGATCTCGCCCGGCTCGATGCGGAAGCCCCGCAGCTTGACCTGCTGGTCGGCGCGACCGACGTAGTCCAGGGCGCCGTCCTCCAGCCGGCGCACCACGTCGCCGGTGCGGTACATCCGGGTGCCGGGCGGCCCGAACGGGCAGGCGGTGAACCGGGCGGCGGTCAGGCCGGGACGGTCGTGGTAGCCGCGGGCCAGCCCGGGGCCGGCCACGTACAGCTCGCCGGCCACACCGGCCGGCACCGGCCGCAGGGCCGAGTCGAGGACGAACAGCCGGAAGGCCGAGACCGGTGTGCCGATCGGCGGCCTGCCCGCGCCGTGCAGCGGCTCGCTGACGCTCGCGCAGACCGAGGTCTCGCTCGGCCCGTAGGCGTTGCGCAGTTCGACGCGGGCCGACCAGCGTTCGGCCAGCGCCGACGGCAGCGCCTCGCCGGCCGTCGACAGGCGCAGGTCGGAAGGGAGTCCGGCGTCCTCGGGCAGGCCGGCCAGGACGGCGGGCGGCAGCACCGCGTGGTTGATCCGGTGGGCGACGACCAGGCGGGCCAGCGCCTCGCCCGACATCCGGCTCTCCGCCGTGGCCAGCACCAGGGCACCGCCGGTGTAGAGCGAGGCGCACAGCTCCCACACCGTGGCGTCGAAGCTGAACGACGCGAACTGCAGGGCCCTGGCTCCGGGCCCCGCACCCAGCCGTGCGGCGTGGTGGGCGGCCAGGTTGACGGCGCCCTCGTGCGGGACCACGACGCCCTTGGGCCGGCCGGTCGATCCGGAGGTGTAGACGACGTAGGCGGGGCTGCCGGGGACCGCGACGGGCGGGTGCACGGGGATCTCCGGGCCCTGAGGCAGCCGGGAGTCCAGCAGGTCGAGGTCGACCCGCGGCGCGGCGCAGCCGTCCGGCAGCCGGGTCGCGGAGGTGGTGACCACCAGGGCGGGGGCGGCGTCGTCGAGCATGTAGGCGATCCGCTCGGGCGGATAGGCCAGGTCGACGGGCAGGTACGCGGCCCCGGTCTTGAGCACCGCGAGCAGCGCGACGATCATGTCGGCGCCGCGCGGCAGGGCCAGGGCCACGAAGGTGCCGGGCCCCGCGCCGGACGCCGCCAGCTGTCCGGCCAGCCGGTCCGACGCGGTGTCGAGCTGCCGGTAGTCCAGGGTCCGCGCCGCGGCCGGGTCCTCCGGCCGGTCCTCGTCCGGGACGATCAGGGCGGGCGCCCGCGGGGCCCGGTCCGCGTGCCACCGGAACAGCTCGTGCAGGGTGGTGCCGCGGGTGCGGTCGTCGCGCAGGTCGGCGGCGGCGCCGGACCCCTCCGGGGCCTCACCGCTCCCGCCGATCCTGGCCAGCAGGGTGTCGGGGGCCGCGGCCGTCCGCTCCAGGGTTTCGACGAGCAGGTCCAGCACCCGGGCGGCCGTGCGGGCGCCGTCGCCGTCGAACGCGCTGGGCGCGTGGGCGAGGGAGAAGTCGAGCCCGTCGCCCGGCGTCACGGTCAGGCCCAGCGCGAAGTGCGTGGCGGTGCGCACCCGGAGGTCGGTGAGTACGAGGCCGCCGCCGTCGGCGGACGGCACGGCCGCGGCCATGGGATAGCTCTGGAAGGCGATCGCGGTGTCGAACAGTTCGCCGCGCAGGCCGGCCGCGGCCTGGACCTCGGCGAGCGGCAGATGGGTGTGCGGCAGCAGGTCCACCTGCTGCCGGGCCAGGGCCCGGATCAGCTCGGCGACGGTGTGGTCGGGGCGCACCTCGGCACGCACCGGCACCGTGTTGGCGAACAGTCCGATCATCGTCTCGACGCCCGGCAGTCCGGCCGGCCGGCCGGAGGTCACCGTACCGAAGACCACGTCCTGGCGGCCGGACAGGTATCCGAGCGCCACCGCCCAGCAGGCCTGCACGGCCGAGTTGAGGGTGACGCCCTCGGCCGCGCACCAGGACGAGAGCGCCCGGGTCAGCTCGGGGGAGAGGGAGGCCGATCGGACCTCGGGCAGTGCGCCGTCGTCCTGTCCGACGGAGTGCGGCGCGAGGCGCAGCGGGCCCTCAAGCCCGGCCAGGGTCCCGGCCCAGGCGGTGCGGGCGGCCTCCTGGTCCTGCCCGGCCAGCCAGCGCAGGTACGTCCGGTACGGGACGGGCTCGGGCAGCGGCCCGGGCGGCGCCTCGGGCCCGGCGAGGCCCGCCAGGGTGAGCAGTTCCCGGGCGGCGAGCGGCATCGACCAGCCGTCCAGCAGCAGGTGGTGCACCGACCACAGCAGCCGGTAGCGGCGCCTGCCGAGACGGATCGCGGTGAAGCGCATCAGCGGGGGCCGGGACGGGTCGAAGCGCTGTAGCCGGTCCTCGTCGGCGATCCGGTCGGACGCGGCCCGGCGCCGCCGGTACGGAAGGTCCGTCAGATCGGCCTCGCGCCAGGGCACCCGGACCGATTCCTGGTCCAGGACCACCTGCACCGTCTCGCCGTTGCGGCGGGGCCGGAAGCAGCTCCGCAGGTGCGGGTGGCGGCCCAGCAGCTCCGCCGCCGCCGCCCGGAGGCGGTCGGTGGGCAGCTCCCCCTCGACCCGCACCGACAGCTGGAGGATGTAGGGGTCGGGGCCGCTTCCCTCGGCGGCGAGGTAGTGCAGCCCCTGCTGGAGCGGGGAGAGCGGCAGCGCTTCGACGATCCTCGGCGTCCCGGTCACAGCATGTCCTCGCTCAAGTCGATCTCCATAAACGCCAGTTCGTCCTCGTCCAGGGCCAGCAGGGGCTCCTCCGCGGCGCCGGCCCGGTCCGGCCGGGGCGCGTCGGCGACCTCGGCCAGGGCCGCGACGGTCCGGCCGGTGAAGACGTCCCGCACTTCGAGCGCCAGCCCTTCGAGATGCGCCCGGCTGACCACCTGGATGGCCCGGATGCTGTCGCCCCCGAGGGCGAAGAAGTCGTCGGTCGCACTCACCCGCTCCACGCCCAGCACCTCGGCGAAGACCGCGCACAGGGTCTCCTCGCGCTCGGTCCGGGGCGCGCGCGGCGCGGCGGAGGGCACGTTCGGGGTGCCCGGGGCCGCTGTGGGGGCCGGTGCCGCGCCGGTCTTCGGCCGCAGCGGCGAGCCCATCCGGGCCAGCGTGGTGTCGGGGGCGGTGGCGGCGACGTGCAGCAGCGCGGTGAACCGTTCGGTGATCGCGGCCACCCGGTCGCGCCGGAAGGCGGCGGGCAGGTAGTCCAGTCGCAGTCGCAGCCGGTCGCCGTCCGGCAGTACCGCCATGCTCAGGGGGTGGTGCCGGGCGTCGCGGGCCTCGGCGCGCACCACCCGCACCGGTTCCGCGCCGGCCCCGCCGTCGGCGCCCGCCGTCGCGCCGGATCCGATCGGGAAGTTCTCGAACAGCAGCACGGTGTCGAAGGCCTCTCCGACGAGTCCGGCGGCCCGGTGGATCTCGGCCAGTCCGAGGTGCTCGTGCGGCAGGAGTTCGGCGCGCTCGTCCTGGAGGGTGCGCAGCAGGCCGCCGAGCGTGGCGTCGGGGTGCAGCCGGACGCGCACCGGCACCGTGGTGAGGAACATGCCCACCATCGACTCGATCCCGGGCACCTCCGCGGGCCGGCCGGCCGTGATCGCGCCGAACACCACGTCCTGGGATCCGGTCAGTTCACCGAGCAGCAGTGCCCAGCATCCCTGCACCACGGTGTTGACGGTGAGGCCGGCGCCGCGGGAGGCGGCGAGGAGCCGGTCGGTGAGCTCCTGGTCGAGGTCGAGGTGCAGCGACTCCGGGAGGGACACCGTCGCTCCGGTCGCGGCCGGGGCGACCAGGGTCGGGCCGGGCAGCTCGGCGAGCGCCCGCCGCCAGGCCTCACGGGCCGCATCGCGGTCACGCGCGGCGAGCCAGGCGTAGTAGGAGCGGTGCGGGGCGGGCGCCGGCAGCTCGACGGGCGTTCCGGCCGCGCCGCCGCCGGTGTGCTCGGTGCCCTTGGTGCGCTCGGCGCCCTCGGTGTACTCGGCGAGCAGCGCGAGCAGTTCCCCGACCAGGATCGGCATCGACCAGCCGTCGACCAGCAGGTGGTGGCTGGTCCACAGGAACCGGTAGTGCCGCGGCCCAGTCTTCAGCAGGGTGAAGCGCAGCAGCGGCGGTGCGGCCAGGTCGAACCTGCGGGTGCGCTCCTCGTCGGTCAGGCGCTCGGCCTCGGCCGCCCGCTCGGACTCCGGAAGGTGCGTCAGATTGACTTCCCGCCAGGGGAGTTCGGCATCGGACGGGATCAGCTGGACGGGGTCGCCGGAGGCGCGGTGAAGGAAGCAGGCCCGCAGCGCCGGGTGGCGCCGCAGCAGCGTCTGCCCCGCGGCCCGCAGTGCGGCGGGATCCAGCTCGCCCTCCAGGTCCGCGGCGATCTGCAGGGTGTAGACGTCGACCCCGTCCCGCTCGGCCTCGTGGTGGAACAGCAGTCCCCGCTGCAGCGGCGTGAGCGGCAGCACGTCCGAGAGCGCCTGCCCCGGAGCGAGCGCGGGGCTCACCCCGGCCAGTTCGGCCTCGTACCGCTCGATCTCCTCCTGCTCCAGGGCGACCAGCGGGAAGTCGGACGGGGTGGCGCCGCCCGCGCCCGGCGCCATGGCGTACTCGGCCAGGGCGCGCAGCGCCCGGAACCAGTCGTCGGCCAGTTCGGCGACGGACTCCCGGTCGAGGATCCCGCCGGCGAAGGTCCAGTTGGCGACCAGGTGCGGGCCGTCGGCCCGGTCCTCGGTCGCCGGGGTGAGCGCGAGGACGTGCTCCAGCGGCATCGCCGGCTGCGTGCCGGTGCCGACGATGCCGCCACCGGTGACCGGTGACCAGAGCACGTCCTCCCTGGCGTCGAACCGGCCCATGTAGTTGAAGCCGAGCTGCGGCCGGGGGTACCCGGCGAGCAGCCGCGCGGCCTGCGGGTTGAGGTGGCGCAGCAGGCCGTGGCCGATTCCGTGCTCGGGCACCTCCCGCACCTGCTCCTTGACCAGCTTGACCGCCCGGCCGAGTGCCTCGTGGGGCCGGGGGCCCGGATCGATCCGCACCGGGTGGATGCTGGTGAACCACCCGACGGTGCGGGACAGGTCCAGGCCGTCCGCGATCTCCTCGCGGCCGTGGCCCTCCAGTTCGATCAGCGTTCCGCTCGTCCCGTCGCCGCGGCGCCGCTGCCGCCACTGCGCGACGGCGACCGCCAGGGCGGCCAGCAGCACGTCGTTGACCTCGGCCCGCAGGGCCGCGGGAACGGTGCTCAGCAGCAGTCCGGTGACCTCGGGCGGGAGTTCGGTGCGCAGGGTGTCGGCGGTGGCCCTGACGTCCCGCGCCGGGTCCAGCCGGCGGGGGCCGAGCAGCGGGTCGGATCCGGTCAGGATCCTTTGCCACAGCGCAAGTTCGGGTCCGCGCGACTCGGTGCGGGCCCGTTCGGTCAGCAGCCTGGTCCAGGCCCGGAAGGAGGTGCCGACCGGCTGGGGCTCGGGTGCGCGGCCCTCCGCGAGGGCGGCGCAGGCGGCCGCCAGGTCGGTCAGCAGGATCCGCCAGGACACCCCGTCGACCACCAGGTGGTGCGCGACCAGGAGCAGGATCCGCTCCCCAGGCTCCGCCGCGGGGGCGGGGAGCAGGACGGTGCGGATCATCCGGGCCGCCGCCGGGTCGAGCCGGCGGCCGGCGGCGGTGGCCTGCCGGTCGATCAGCCGGAGCAGCTCCTGCCGGTCCGGGGACGGCCGCTCGTCCGGCAGCGCGAGGACCAGGCCGTCGTCGGCGGGCACCGCGCCGCGCGGGAGCACCTCCGTCTGCCACAGGCCGGGGGCCGGCTCGGTCAGCCGGGTCCTGAGGGCGTCGTGATGGTCGATCAGGGCCCGCAGTGCGGTGGCCAGCCGTCCGGCGTCCAGATCGGCGGGGACCCGGACGGCGATGTGCTGGCTGAAGCCGGCGGCGGAGCCGGTCGTCGAGCCGGTGTCCTCCTGGAGGCGGGCGGCGATGGGGGTGAGGTCGAGGACGCCCACCGGGTCGACCTGCCCGTCATCCTGCCCGGCCCGCCCGGTGGCCGGCCGGGCGATCCCGGCGAGGACGCGGACCGTACGCCCCGTGAAGACGTCGCGGGTGCTGAGCACCAGGCCCGCGCGGCGTGCCGCGCCGACCACCTCGATGGCGCGGATGCTGTCGCCGCCGAGGGTGAAGAAGTCGTCGTCCGCACCGACTCCGGGGAGGCCGAGGATCTCGGCGAACACCGCGCCCAGCGTCTGCTCCGGATCGGTCCGCGGACCGCGCGCCGGACCGGCGGGGCCGCCCGCGGCGGAGCCGGCCGCACCCGGGCCGCCCACGGCAG
>NZ_MSJQ01000343.1 GCF_014596515.1 Streptomyces sp. CBMA156 | reverse complement strand
ACCGGCGCCCCCGCCACGACCGGCGCCCCGGCCCGGACCGGTGCCCCCGCCGCGACCACCGGTGCCCCCGCCCCCGCCAAGCCCTCCGCGAAGGCCCCCGCCGCCGCCCCGAAGCCCCCGGTTCCCGCGGACGGCAAGGACGTCACCTGCGAGGGTGCCGTCACCAAGACCATCGCCTCCCCGCTGACCCGCCCGATCAACCACCTGCTGCTCACCGTCACCAACACCGGCTCCGGCACCTGTTACCTCTACGGCTACCCGGCCGTCCGGTTCGGCGAGGCCCAGTCGGTGCCGCCGGTGATCGAGGACTCCAAGCCGCAGGCCGTCGTCACCCTCAAGCCCGGCGAGTCCGGCTACGCCTCGGTGAACCTGTCCGCCGCCGACGGCAGCGGCGCCCACGGCCACACCGAGACCACGCTGGCCGTCTACTTCCAGGGCCCGTCCGGCAACGAGAGCGTCGGCGCGGGAAGCAACCCCGGGCTGCCCTCGAAGGGTCTCTACATCGACGACTCGCTCAAGGTCACCTACTGGCAGCAGGACATGGACGACGCCGTCACCTGGTAGTTCCTCCGTTGTGTTCCCATGGGCGGCGGCGCCCCGGCCCCGCCGTCCGCGGCGGACGCTCCGCGACCGGGGGATCGCCTGCCGTCATATGCTTGTCATATACATCTAAGGGGGGTGCGTGGAGTTCCGACTGCTGGGCACGGTGGCCGTGCTGGCCGCGGACGGCCGGGAGCTTCCGGCCGGATCGGCCAAACGCCGCAGCCTGCTGGCCATGCTGCTGCTCCACCCCGGAGCACCGGTCACCGTCGAGCGGCTCACCGAGACCCTCTGGGACACGGAACCGCCCCGCCACTCGCGCACCGTCATCCACAACCACGTCTCCGGACTGCGCGCCCTGCTCACCACCCACGGCGCCCCCGCCGCCGGCGTCGAACTCGTCACCGACAACGGCGCCTACCTGCTCCGGGCGCCCGACCTGGCCGTGGACACCGTCAGGTTCGACCAGCTGGTGGCCCGCGCCCGCACCCTGGACGACGCTCACCAGGCCGCCGCCGTCCTGCGCGAGGCACTCGCCCTGTGGCGCGGCCCCGCCCTCGCCGGCACCGCCGGACTGCCCCTGCGCTACGCCGCCCAGGCCCTGGAGGAACTGCGCCTGGCCGCCACCGAGGAACTGGCCCGCGCCCACGGCCGGCTCGGCGACCACGGCGCCGCCGCCACCCTCCTGCACGCCGAGGCCACCGCCAACCCGCTGCGCGAACCCCTGATCGCCGGACTCATCCACGCGCTCGGCCGCGCCGGGCGCCGCTCGGAAGCCCTGGACTGGTTCCACCGCACCCGCCGGGCCCTGGCCGAGGAACTCGGCATCGACCCGGGCCCCGAACTCGCCGAGGCCTACGACCGCCTGCTGCACGCCGGGGCGTCGGCCCGCGCCGGGGACGGCGGCGCGGTGCTGACCGGACGGCTGTCCACGGCGAGCCACCCGTGGCTGGCGGACCACACCGTGCTCGGCCGGACGGTCGTGCCCGGCACCGCGCTGGTCGAGCTGGCGCTGCGGGCCGGCGAACAGGTCGGCCGGACGGTGCTCGACGAGCTGGTGGTGCAGTCGCCGCTGACGCTCCCCGAGCGGGGCGAGGCGCAGGTCCAGGTCAGGGTGGCCGCCCCCGGCGAAGGCGACGACTGCCGGGTGGAGATCCACGCCAGGACCGGCGACCGGGCCCCCTGGACCTGCCACGCCACCGGCCTGCTGACCGGGGCCGCCGAGGCCGAGCCCTTCGACCTGACGGCCTGGCCGCCGCCGGCCGCCGAGCCGGTGCCGCTGGACGGCTTCTACGACACGCTGGCCGGCAGCGGCTACGGCTACGGCCCGGTGTTCCAGGGCCTGCGCGCCGCCTGGCGGGCCGAGGACGCGGTGTACGCCGAGGTCGCGCTGCCCGACGAGGCCGCCGAGGACGCGGCCGGCTTCGGCCTGCACCCGGCGCTGCTGGACGCGGCGCTGCACGCGGTCGGCTTCGCGGGCGGGGCCGGGACCGGGGGCACCGCCCTGCCGTTCGCCTGGACCGGCGTCCGGGTGGACGCGGTGGGCGCCTCGGTGCTGCGGGCCCGGATCACCAGGACCGCCGACGGCGTCGCGCTGCGCCTGGCCGACGGCACCGGGCGCCCGGTGGCCACGGTCGGCTCGCTGGTGATGCGCGAGGTGTCCCCGGAGGCGCTGGGCGCCACCGCCCCCGCAGGACCGGACGCGCTGTTCGCGGTGGACTGGCGGCCGCTTCCCCCGGCGGCCGGTGCTGCGGAGCCCGACCTGACCGCCTGGGCGGTGGTCGGGTCGGCCCCCGAGGGCGGGGCGGGCCACCGCCACGCCGACCTGGCGGCACTGCTCGCCGACCTGGACGGGGGAGCGGACGTACCGCCCGTGACCGTCCTGGCCGCGGACACCGGCGGGGAGTCCGCCGCCACCGCCGTCCACCGGGCGACCGCCCGGGTACTCGGCGAGGTGCGGGCCTGGCTGGCCGAGGAGCGGTTCGCCGACTCCCGGCTGGTGGTGCTGACCCGCGGGGCGACGGCGGCCGGAACCGGCGGCGACCCGGCCGGAGCCGCCGTGTGGGGCCTGGTCCGCTCGGCGCAGACCGAGAACCCGGACCGGATCGTGCTGGTGGACGTCGAGACCGAGGGCGGCCAGGCCGACCCCTGGGCCGGCTGGCCCGCGCTGGTCGGCGGCGAGGAGCCCCAACTCGCCGTCCGCGGTGGCGACGTACGGGTGCCGCGGCTGGTCCTGGAGACCACCGTCGCCCGGCTGACCCCGCCGGAGACGGCGGGCGCCTGGCGGCTCGGCATCGCGGGCCGCGGCGCCGGACTGGAGGACGTGGCGCTGGTGCCCGCGCCGGACGCCGACGCGCCGCTGAAGGCGGACGAGGTGCGGGTCGCGGTGCGCTCGGCGGGCCTCAACTTCCGCGACGTGCTGATCGGCCTGGGCATGTACCCGGACCGGACGGCCGCGATGGGCTCCGAGGCCGCCGGCCTCGTGCTGGAGGTCGGCGCCGGGGTGACCGACCTGGCCGTCGGCGAGCGGGTGTTCGGCTTCTTCGCGGGCGGCGCGGCCGACCGGGCCGTCACCGACCGGCGGCTGCTGGCCAGGATGCCGGAGGGCTGGTCGTTCGCCCAGGCCTCGTCCGTGCCCCTGGTGTTCGCGACCGCCTACTACGGGCTGCGTGACCTGGGCGAAGCCAGGCCGGGTGAGTCGGTGCTGGTGCACGCGGCGGCCGGCGGTGTCGGCATGGCGGCCGTCCAACTGGCCCGCCACTTCGGCCTGGAGGTCTTCGGTACCGCGAGCGCGGGCAAGTGGCGCACCCTGCGGGAGCTGGGGCTGGACGAGGAGCACATCGCCTCCTCGCGCGACCTCGCCTTCGAGGAGCGGTTCCGCGCCGCGACCGGCGGGCGCGGGGTGGACCTCGTACTGAACTCGCTGGCCGGCGAGTTCACCGATGCCTCGCTGCGGCTGCTCGCCGAGGGCGGGCGCTTCCTGGAGATGGGCAAGACCGACATCCGGCAGCCCGACGGCGTCCGGTACCGGGCCTTCGACCTGGGCGAGGCGGGGCCGGCCAGGATGGGCGGCATCCTGCACGAGGTCATCGAGCTGTTCGAGGCCGGTGCGCTGCGGATGCTGCCGATCACCGCCTGGGACGTCCGGGACGCCGTCGGCGCCTTCCGGCACGTCAGCCAGGCCCGGCACGTCGGCAAGAACGTGCTCACCGTGCCCGCGCCGCTCGACCCCGAGGGCACCGTGCTGATCACCGGCGGCACCGGGACGCTGGGCGGGCTGCTGGCCCGTCACCTGGTCGCCGAGCACGGGGTGCGGCACCTGACGCTGCTGAGCCGGCGCGGTGCGGACAGCCCGGACGCCCGCGAACTGGTCGCCGCACTGGCCGAGTCGGGCGCCGAGGCCGAGGTGGTCGCCTGCGACGCGGCCGACCGGACGGCACTGGCCACGGCGCTCGGCGGCCTCGCCCGTCCGCTGACCGGAGTGGTGCACGCGGCCGGTGTCCTGGACGACGGGGTGTTCGGCGCGATGACGCCGGAGCGGCTGGCCACGGTGCTGCGTCCGAAGGTGGACGCCGCGCTCAACCTGCACGAGCTGACGGTCCGTCACGACTTGGCGATGTTCGTCCTGTACTCCTCGGTGTCGGGCACCTTCGGCTCCGGAGGGCAGGCCAACTACGCCGCGGCGAACGCCTTCCTGGACGCCCTGGCCGCCCGGCGGACGGCCGAGGGCCTGGCCGGCCAGTCGCTGGCCTGGGGCCTGTGGGAGCAGGCCAGCGAACTCACCGGCCACCTCGGGAAGGCCGACCAGGCCAGGGCCGGCGGTCTCAGCGCGCCGCTGTCCACCGCCAGGGCGCTCGCGCTGTTCGACCGGGCGCGCGGCGTGGGCCGGTCCCACCTGGTGCCGGTCGAGATCGACCTGGGCGTCCTGCGCGCCGCCGCCCACCCGGTGCCCGCCCTGCTGCGCGCGCTGGTGCAGGGGACGGTCCGCCGGGCCGCCGACAACCGGGGCGCGGACGGCCCCGCGCTGGCCGAGCGGCTGGCCGTGATGGCCGACGCGCAGCGCGACGCGACCCTGCTGGACCTCGTCACCGGGAACGCCGCGGTGGTCCTCGGGCACGGTTCGACAGACGCCGTCGCGGCCGACCGGCCGTTCAAGGACCTCGGCTTCGACTCGCTGACCTCGGTCGAGCTGCGCAACCGGCTGAACACCGCCACGGGCCTGCGGCTGCCCCCGACCCTGGTCTTCGACCACCCGACCCCGGCCGCGCTCGCCCGCCACCTGCGGGAGAGCCTGCTGCCCGAGGCCGACCCGGCCGAGGACCTGCTGGCCAGGCTGGCCGGGATGGAGGCCGACCTGGCCGCGCTGGCCGGGGCGGAGCGGGCCGGGGTCCGCGCCCGGCTCGAACTGCTGCTGGACCGGCTGCGCGACAACGACGGGCCGTTGGAGGCGCAGGACGACAGCGACCTGGAGTCCGCGACGGCGGAGGACATCTTCGCGCTGATCGACGACGAGCTGGGGAGCTGACCCGAACGCCCGGTGCCCGGACCCGCCGTCACGGCGGGCCTGGGCACCGGGCGTTGCGGCCGGGGTCCGGGCTCAGAGGCCGGACCGGGGGCTCAGGTCACCAGGCCGCGCCGGAACGCCTCGCCGACCGCGCCCGCCCGGTCGCGCACCCCGAGCTTGTCGTAGATCCGCAGCAGGTGGGTCTTGACGCTGGCCTCGGTGATGAACAGCCGGCTGGCGACCTCCTTGTTGGAGGAGCCGTGGGCGACCAGCCGCATCACCTCCAGCTCGCGCGCGCTCAGCATGCCGTTGCTGGGCCGCCGCACCCGGTCCATCAGACGCTTGGTGATGGTGGGGGAGAGCATCGCCTCGCCCCGCGCCGCCACCCGGGCCGCCCGGAGCAGCTCCTCGGTGGGCGCGTCCTTGAGCAGGTAGCTGGTGGCGCCCGCCTCGATCGCGGGCAGCACGTCGTTGTCGGTGTCGAAGGTGGTCAGCACCAGCACCCGCACCTCGGGCGCGGTCTCGCCGAGCCGGTGGATCGCGGTGACGCCGTCCATCACCGGCATGCGCAGGTCCATCAGCACCAGGTCGGGCTTCAGCTCGGCGACCAGGTCCAGTGCCTCGGCGCCGTTTCCGGCCTCGCCGACCACCTCGAACTCGGGGCTGTTGGTGAACGCGCCGCGCAGGCCGTCCCGGACGATCGGGTGGTCGTCCACGATCAGCAGCCGGACGGGGACAGGCTGTTCGCTCATGACCCGGTGCCCCGGCGGATCGCGGGCACGCTCGCGTTGACGGCGGTTCCGGTGCCCGGCGTGCTCTCCACGGTCAGGGTCCCGAGCACCCGGTCGAGCCGTCGGCGCAGGCCGTCCAGCCCGTACCCGCTGTCGCCGTCGGCGGGCGGCGGCCCGTCCAGGTCGGTCACGGTGAAGCCGACACCGTTGTCGTGAACGTCCAGCATGACCGTGTCCTCCAGGTAGGAAATAGTCAACCTGACCTTACTGGCACGGGCGTGCTTCGCGATGTTGGCGAGGGTCTCCTGGGCGACCCGGAACAGCGCGATCTCGATCTCCGTCAGCAGCGGGACCGGGTCGCCGGTGGCCTCCACCGAGGCCGGGACGTCCTCGCGGGCCGACCAGCGCCGCGCGAGGTCCTGGATGGCGCTCGGCAGGTGCGCGGCCTCCTCCAGCTCCGCCGGGCGCAGCGCGGCCACCGAGCGCCGGGCCGCGGTGAGGCTCTCCCTGGCGAGCATCCGGGCCTGTTCGAGGTGCCACTCGCGCTGCTCGGGCTGCGGCCTGGTCCGGTCGGCGGCCTGGAGCTGGGTGATGATGCCGGCCAGCCCCTGCGCGATGGTGTCGTGGATCTCGTGGGCCATCCGCTGCCGCTCGTCCTGGATGCCCGCCTCCCGGGCCTGGATCAGCAGTTGGGCGTGCAGGCCGTTGTTCTCCGCGATCGCCGCCTTCAGCTCGGCGACCAGCCGGCGGCGTTCCTCGCTGCGCTGGTTGAAGCGGTGCGCCAGGTTGCCGAACACGCCGATCAGGCAGGTCTGGAGGGAGACCGAGGCGGCCGCGATGGCGATCCGCTTGGAGTTGTCCGGCACCCCGCTGGGGACCAGGTTGATGATCAGTGAGGTGGCGCCGACGCTGACCAGGGCCCACTGCGGCGGGAGCAGGTCGTAGGCCTGGACGAACCCGATCACGGCGAACACGAAGAAGATCGGGTGCTGCGTCATCAGCAGGGCGGCCAGCACCTGCTGGCCCGCCACGTAGGTCAGCATCGGGCCGGTGCGGCTCCGCCACTTCCCGGACCGCAGGGTGTACATCGCCAGCGTCCAGGCGGCGGTGACCGCGACCAGCGGGAGGAGGGTGAGGTGGGAGTGGACCGCGCCCTCCTCGGGCGCCAGGGCGGCCAGCACCGTGGCCAGGCTCAGCAGCGCGACGGGCAGGGGGGTGAGGAACCGGCGGTAGCCGATCGGCTCGTCGCTCTTCATGCTGCTCCTCGGCCCCCGCGGTGCCGCGGCCGGACGCCCCGGCCGCGGATGATCCAGACTATTCCTACTCCCAGCGGAAGAGCCGCGCCGCCAGCACGCCGAAGACCAGGCAGTAGGCGGCGAGCACCAACAGCGGTGTGGCTCCGGGCATGTGACCCTTGGCCACGTCCCCGAAGGCCTGCACGGAAGCGCCCAGCGGGGTGTAGTCGCCGATCTTGTTGACGGCTTCGGGCATCTGCTGGCGCGGCACGTAGAGGCCCGCGAAGAACATCAGGGGGAAGAAGAGCATGCTGCCCGCTCCCGTCGCGGCCTTGGTGGTCTTCATCACGGACGCCAGGAAGAGCCCGATGCACAGGACCGCCGCGACCGAGAGGAAGAACGCGAGTGCGAAGGCGGCGGGCTTCTCCGGGAGTTTGACGTCCCACAGCAGCCGGGAGGTGGCCAGCACCAGGATGGTGGTGGCGGTGGAGACGGTGGCCTGGACCACGAGTTGGGCGATCAGCACCCGGGCCGGGCCCACCGGAGTGGTCGAGAGCCGGCGCAGGATGCCCTTCTCCCGGTAGCCGACCAGGTAGGTCGGGGTGATGAAGAGACCGGTCAGCGCGAAGGCCAGCACCACCAGGACGGGGGTGAAGTAGTCGATGCTGCGCTGGCCGAGGTCCGGGTTGATCTCCCGGGAGGAAGGGATGCTGCCGATGATCACCACCAGGGCGACCGGGAAGAGCAGCGTCCAGAAGTAGGCGGCCGGGTCTCGCAGGAAGAGCTTGAACTCCACGGCCGTGAGTCGGTTCATCGCCCGCACGGGGGTCTCCTTACAGGGGGTCTGGTCTTGGTCCGGGGGCGGGGAGTCAGCGCGAGGGGTGGTCGAACCTGCGGCCGGTCAGGGCGAGGAACGCGTCCTCCAGGCTGGCCAGTTCGGCCCGCAGGTCGGCGGCGACGATCTGGTTGCGGGCCAGCGCGGAGGTGACCGCGTACACCAGGTTGCCGGTGCCGGTGACGACGACCTGGGCGCCGTGCCGCTCGACCGACGTCACCTCGGGCAGCGAGGTGAGGATCCAGTCGTCGAGGTGGGAGGTCGGGCGGAAGCGCACCTTCTGCTCGGCGCCGACGCCGGCCACCAGCCCGGCCGGGGTGTCCAGGGCGACGATCTTGCCGCCGTCGATCAGGGCCAGCCGGTCGCAGAGCCGCTCGGCCTCCTCCATGAAGTGGGTGACCAGGAGGACGGTGATGCCGCGCGACCTGACCTGCTCGATCAGCTCCCAGGTGTCCCGGCGGGCCGCCGGGTCCAGGCCGGTGGTCAGCTCGTCCAGCACGGCCACCTTCGGGTTGCCGACCAGGGCCAGGGCGATCGACAGCCGCTGCTTCTGACCGCCGGAGAGGCTGGCGAACGGGCTGTCCAGCTTGTCCAGCAGGTTCAGCTCGGCGAGCAGCTCCCGCCAGTCGGCGCTGTCGTCGTAGAAGGAGGCGTACAGCTGCATCGCCTCGGCGACCCGGAGCTTGTCCGGCATCTCGCTCTTCTGGAGCTGCATGCCCAGGATCTGGTGCAGCTTGGAGGCGTCGCGCTGCGGGTCCAGGCCGTACACCGAGATGGTGCCGCCGGTCGGCTTGCGCAGCCCGGCGATGCTCTCGACCGTCGTGCTCTTCCCGGCCCCGTTGGGGCCGAGGATCCCGAAGATCTCCCCCTCCTGCACTTCGAACGAGATTCCGTCCACGACGACCTTCTGGCCGTATTGCATCCGCAGGCTCGACACGACGATCGCTGACACGGTCCTGCCCTCCGTCCTCTAAGGTCCCACCAGTGTCCGGCTCGCACCGTTTCGCGCGGATCGACCCGGCGATATCCGTACGGTGGAACTTCCCGCGATCGAATGGTTGACACCCGGAGTGCTCCGCCCGCCCCCCAGTCGTCGCGACGCGCTCCGGGGGCCCCTATTTCCCCTCCCCGGGCGGCGGTTAGGGGTGTCCGGCGCAGGGCGCCCGTGCCTACGCTCGGCCCCAATTCGCGGAGGCTGAAGGGGCACGGGACCGATGGAGTCGAGTGAGCGGCAACTCCGGGCGCAGATGCGCTTCTTCCACGACCTGGTGCGCAAGCTCGCCGCCGACGGCGATCCATACGCCAAGGTGCTGAGCGCGCCGGACAACCCCTACCCGGCGTACGAGGCGATCCGGGCGCGCGGCGTGCTGTACCACAGCCCGCTCAACACCTGGGTCACCGCCGACCACGAGCTCGCCAACCAGGTGCTGCGGGACAAGCGCTTCGGCGTACGCATGGCGAACGGCGACAAGGTGCCGGAGTTCATGAACTTCGACAACTCCATGCTCGGCCTCGACCCGCCGGACCACACCCGGCTGCGCCGGATGACCGTGCCGACCTTCAACCCGCGCATCGTCGAGCGCTGGCGGGGCCGGGCGGAGGCGATCTGCCACCGGCTGATCGACGACATCCTGGCCAAGGGCGGCCGGTTCGACCTGATGACCTCCTTCGCCCACCACCTGCCGACGGCGGTGATCGGCGACCTGGTCGGCATCCCCGAGGAGGACCGGGAGCAGTTCCACCTGCTCAGCCGCGAGATCACCCCCCTGCTGGACGGCGTGGTCACCTACGAGAAGTCGGTGAGCGTGCACGCGGCGCTCGACGGGATGGCCGAGCTGTTCGGCCGGATCGTCGAGCAGCGCAGGGCCGATCCGCGCGAGGACATGATCAGCCGGATGCTGCCGCTGGTCGACGAGGGCAGCCTGACCATGGCGGAGCTGCTGCCGCTGTGCATGTTCCTGCCGCTGGCCGGCACCGAGACCACCGTCAACCTGATCGGCAACGGCATCCTGGCGCTGCTGCGCCACCCCGAGCAGTGGCGGATGGTGGCCGAGGACCCGGAGCTGGCCCAGGGCGCGGTGAACGAGACGCTGCGCTACGACCCGCCGGTGCAGACCTACCGGCGGATCGCGCACGAGCCGGTCGAGCTGGCCGGCGTCACGCTGGCGGTCGACGACGAACTGGCGATCGTGGCCGCCGGGGCCAACCGGGACCCGAAGGTCTTCCCCGACCCGGAGCGCTTCGACATCACCCGGTCCAGCCGCAACGACACCCTGGCGTTCTCGGCGGGCATCCACTACTGCCTCGGCGCGCCGCTGGCCAAGTTCGAGGCCGAGGTGGCGTACCAGACCCTGATCACCCGGCTGCCCGACCTGCGGCAGGCCGGACCCGTGCGCAGGCGCGGCTCCTTCATCATCCGGGGGCTCCAGGAGTTCCCCCTGTCGGCCGGCTGATCCCGGCGTCGGCGCGCGGCCCCGTCCAGGGCCGCGCGCACCGGGGCCCGGGGACCGGCAAGGGCCAGGCAGGTCGCCGGGCGGCATTCCGGCGGGAACCCGCAGGACAGGGCCCCGGTCCTGCGGGAAACGCCCCGGACCGAACCCCTAACTGTGGGGCCGGGATCCGGGGACGGCGCCCGCCCCGCTTAGGGGTTGGTGCCGGTGGGTTCGCTCCCTAAGCTCGCGGAGGATGCGCCACCGGGTCGGACGGGAACTCCTCCCGGACAGCCGCGGTGGCCCTGTGTGAAGCACCGAATCCGCCAGGTCGACGCGGTGGACGAACGTCCACCCGTGCATTTCGTACGGCAATTTCCGGCGCATCAAGTGTTGAGGTGGCCATGCCTGAGTTCCCTGCCGATGACGCTGCCATCGCCGTCGTAGGACTCGCCTGCCGACTGCCGGGCGCCACGACACCGCGGGCCTTCTGGGAACTGCTGTGCGACGGCGTGGACGCGATCGGCGAGTTCCCCCTCGACCGCGGCGACCTGCCGGCCGAGGGCGTGCCGCGCCAGGGCGGATTCCTCGACCGGATCGACGGGTTCGACCCCGGCTTCTTCGGCATCTCGCCGCGCGAGGCCACCGCCATGGACCCCCAGCAGCGGCTGATGCTGGAGCTGAGCTGGGAGGCGCTGGAGGACGCCCGGATCGTCCCGGACGCCCTGCGCGGCAGCCGCACCGGCGTCTTCGTCGGCGTGATGGCCTCCGACTACGCCACCCTCGCCCAGCGCGGCGGCGCCGCGGCCATCGGCCCCCACTCGCTGGCCGGCCTGCAACGCGGCCTGATCGCCAACCGGGTCTCCTACGCCGTCGGGCTGCGCGGCCCCAGCATGACCGTCGACGCCGGACAGTCCTCCTCGCTGGTCGCGGTGCACGTGGCCGCCGACAGCCTGCGGCGCGGCGAGGCCACCCTCGCCCTGGCGGGCGGCGTGCACCTGATCGCGGCCCCGGAGAGCACCGTCGGCGCGGCCCGCTTCGGCGCGCTCTCCCCGGACGGCCGCTGCCACACCTTCGACGAGCGCGCCAACGGCTACGTCCGCGGCGAGGGCGGCGTCGTCGTCGCGCTCAAGACCGTCGCCAGGGCCGTCGCCGACGGCGACCGGATCTACGCCGTCATCCGCGGCAGCGCCGTCAACAACGACGGCGGCGGCGACAGCCTCACCACCCCGAGCCGCGACGCCCAGGCCGACGTGCTGAGCGCCGCCTACCGCCGGGCCGGCATCGCCCCCGACGCGGTCCGCTACGTCGAACTGCACGGCACCGGCACCGCCGTGGGCGACCCGATCGAGGCGGCGGCCCTCGGCGCCGTGCTCGGCGCGGGACGCACCCCGGGCACCGCGCTGCGGGTGGGCTCCGCCAAGACCAACATCGGCCACCTGGAAGGCGCCGCCGGCGCCGCCGGCCTGCTCAAGGCCGTCCTGTCGGTGGCCCACCGGCAGCTCCCGCCCAGCCTCAACTTCGAGCGCCCCAACCCGCGAATCCCGCTGGACGAACTCGGCCTGCGGGTGCAGACCGCCCTCGAACCCTGGCCCGAGGGCCCGCGGATCGCGGGCGTCAGCTCCTTCGGCATGGGTGGCACCAACTGCCATGTCGTGCTCGCCGAGTGGCCGGGCCAGGCCGAGGCCCCGCGCGAGCGGACCGCCGCCGACGACGCACCGGTGCTCTGGCCGCTGTCCGGCCGCACCGAGGACGCGGTGCGCGAGCAGGCCGCCAGGCTGCGCGCCCACCTGGAGGCCGCCCCGGCCGCCGACCCGGCCGACATCGGCCACTCCCTGGCCACCACCCGCGCCGCCTTCGCCCGCCGGGCCGTCGTGGTCGGCCGGTCCCGGGACGAACTGCTGCGCGGCCTCGGCTCGCTGGCCGCCGGCGAGCCCGTGCGCGGAGTGGTCTCCGGCGAGACCGACGAGGGCCGGACGGCCTTCCTGTTCACCGGTCAGGGCTCGCAGCGGGCCGGGATGGGGCGCGGGCTGTACGAGGCGTTCCCGGTCTACGCCGAGGCCTTCGACGCGGTCTGCACGGAGCTGGGGCTCCACCTCGACCGGCCGGTGCGCGAGGTCGTCTTCGAGGGCGCGGAGGACCTGGACCGTACGGTGTGGACCCAGGCCGGGCTGTTCGCGGTCGAGGTCGCCTCGTACCGGCTGCTCGAATCCTGGGGTGTGGCACCGGAGTTCCTGCTCGGGCACTCGATCGGGGAGATCGCGGCGGCGCAGGTCGCCGGGGTGTTCTCGCTGGCCGACGCGTGTGCGCTGGTGGCGGCGCGTGGGCGGCTGATGCAGGCGCTGCCCGAGGGCGGCGCGATGCTCGCCGTGCAGGCGACCGAGGCCGAGGTGCGCGAGGCGATCGGCGAGCGGCTGGACGTCGCGGCCGTCAACGGGCCTACCTCGGTGGTGGTTTCGGGCCCCGCCGAGGTGGTGGACGAGTTCGGCGCCCGCTGGAAGGCCGAGGGGCGCAAGACCAGCCGGCTGACCGTCTCCCATGCGTTCCACTCGGCGCTGATGGAGCCGATGCTCGCCGAATTCGCCGCCGTCCTGGAGGAGTTGACCTTCGCCGAGCCGCGCATCCCGGTCGTCTCCAATCTGACCGGCGCGATCGCCGAACCCGGGCTGCTCACCACCCCCGACTACTGGGTCCGCCAGGTCCGCGAGGCCGTCCGCTTCGCCGACGGCGTCGAGACGCTCAACGGCCAGGGCGTCACCCGCTTCCTCGAACTCGGCCCGGACGGCGTGCTGTGCGCGATGGCCAGGCAGGCCGGCGCCGAGGGCGCGCTCGCCCCGGCCCTGCGCAAGGACCGCGACGACGCGCAGACCCTGCTCGGCGCCGTGGCCGTGTTGCACACCGCCGGGGTGGCGCCCGACTGGGACGCCGTCTTCGCCGGCCACGACCCCCGGCCGGTCGACCTGCCCACCTACGCCTTCCAGCGCCGCCGCTTCTGGCTGGACGCCCCCGCCCGTCCGGCCGCCGGGCCCGTTCCCGCCGCGCAGGCCCCGGCCGGCACACCGGCCGAGCCCGTCGCCGAGCCTCTCGCCGGGCGGCAGGGCGAGCAGCGGGACGAGCGGGCGCTGCTGCACCAGATCCGCGCCCAGGTCGCCGCCGTCCTCGACTACCAGAGCCCCGGCGACGTCGACGCCCGGCTCACCTTCCGCGACCTCGGCCTCGACTCGCTCACCGCCGTCGAACTGCGCGACCGCCTCGCCGCCGCCACCCGGCTGCGGCTGCCGGACTCCCTGGTCTACGACCACCCGACCCCGCTGCGCCTGGCCGGCCACCTCTCCGGCCTGCTCTACGGCGAGCCCGCCACCGTCACGCCCGGCACCCCCGCCCCCGGCGCCGCGAGCGACGAGCCGATCGCGATCGTCGCCATGAGCTGCCGCTACGCGGGCGGCATCGACACCCCCGAGGCCCTGTGGCAGGCCGTCTTCGAGGGCCGCGACCTGGTCACCGGCTTCCCCGAGGACCGCGGCTGGGACATCGCGGGCGTCTACGCCGACGAGGGCCGCAACCCGACCGGCACGCTCACCCCCGCCGGGGCGTTCCTGACCGACGCGACCCGTTTCGACGCGGCGTTCTTCGGCATCTCCCCGCGCGAGGCCCTCGCCATGGACCCGCAGCAGCGGCTGCTGCTGGAGACGGCCTGGGAGGCCGTCGAGCGCCTCGGCGTCCACCCCGCCGAACTGCGCGGCAGCCGTACCGGCGTGTTCGTCGGCGCCACCGCCCAGGACTACGGCCCCCGGCTGCACGAGGCCCCGGCCGACCTGGAAGGCCACCTGCTGACCGGCAACACCGCGAGCGTCGCCTCCGGCCGGATCGCCTACGTGCTCGGCCTGGAGGGCCCGGCCGTCACCGTCGACACGGCCTGCTCCTCCTCGCTGGTCGCCCTGCACCTGGCCGCCCAGTCGCTGCGCCTCGGCGAGTGCGCCCTGGCCCTGGCCGGCGGCGCCACCGTGCTGGCCACGCCCGGCATGTTCATCGAGTTCAGCAAGCAGCAGGGCCTGTCGGCCGACGGCCGCTGCAAGGCCTTCGCCGACGGCGCCGACGGCACCGGCTGGGGCGAGGGCGTCGGCCTGCTCGCCCTGGAGCGGCTCTCCGACGCCGAGCGGCTGGGCCACCCGGTGCTCGCCGTGATCCGGGGCAGCGCGATCAACCAGGACGGCGCCTCCAACGGCCTGTCCGCGCCCAACGGCCCCTCCCAGGAGCGGGTGATCCGGCAGGCGCTGGCCGGCGCCGGGCTGACCGCCGCCGACGTGGACGCCGTCGAGGCGCACGGCACCGGCACCGCCCTCGGCGACCCGATCGAGGCGGGCGCCCTGCTGGCCACCTACGGGCAGGGCCGCCCCGCCGAGGACCCGCTCTGGCTCGGCTCGGTGAAGACCAACCTCGGGCACACCCAGGCCGCCGCGGGCGTCGCCGGGATCATCAAGATGGTGCAGGCGATGCGGCACGGCACCCTGCCGCGCACCCTGCACGCCGACACCCCCTCCGGCCGGGTGGACTGGAGCGCCGGCGCCGTCCGGCTGCTCACCGAGGCCAGGGACTGGCCGGAGCGCGACCGTCCGCGCCGGGCGGCGGTGTCCTCCTTCGGCATCAGCGGCACCAACGCCCACATGATCGTCGAGAGCGCGCCGCAGGCCGCCCCGGTGCCGGCCCCGGACGCCGGGACCGGCCCCACCGGGCCGCTGCCGT
>NZ_MSJQ01000342.1 GCF_014596515.1 Streptomyces sp. CBMA156 | reverse complement strand
CTCGCGCTGCTCGGCCGCGCCCTCGGTCGGACGGGCGTCACCGAGGTCGCGGTCGAGGACCCGGGCTCGCTCGGCGCCCGGCAGCACCTCGCCCACTGGCTCGCCGCCACCCCGCCCGTCCCGGTCGACGCCGAGGGCGTCCGGGTCGACGCGCTGCGCGCCACCGGCGCCCCGGCCGTCCTGCTCACCCCCGCCCACCAGTACCCGACCGGCGTGGTCCTCGGCGGCGACCGGAGGCGCGAACTGCTGCGCTGGGCGGGCCAGGGCGGTCTGGTCATCGAGGACGACTACGACGCCGAACACCGCTACGACCGCCCGCCCGTCCCGGCCCTGCGGGCTGTCCTGCCGGACCGGGTCTGCTACGCGGGCAGCATCTCCAAGCTGCTCGCCCCCGCGCTGCGCACCGGCTGGCTGCTGGTCCCGGCCCGGCTGCGGGACGCCGTCCTGGACGCCAAGCGCTTCGCCGACCTCGGCAATCCGGTGCTGCCCCAGCTGGTGCTCGCCCGGCTGATGGAATCCGGCGAACTCGACCGCCACCTGCGGCTGCTGCGCCGCCGCCACCGGCGCCGGCGGGACGCCATGATCGCCGCCATCCGCACCCACCTGCCGGGCGCCGTCGTGCACGGCGCGGCGGCCGGCCTCCATCTGATGCTGACCCTTCCGGAGGAACTCGGCTGCGCGGACACCGAGTTGGCCGCCGCCGCACTGGCCGCGGGGGTCAAGGTGCAGCCGCTGTCCTGGCACGCCCGGCTGCCGTACCCGTCCGGCCTCGTCCTCGGCTACGCGGCGGGTTCGGCGGCCGAGATCGCGGAGGGCGTCGCCGTCCTGGGGCGGCTGGCCGGCCTGGCGCCCAGGGGGCCCGGTTCGTGACGGACGGGCCCGGCACAACGGCGCCGCCGTGCCGCCCGGAGAGCGGGCGGCACGGCGGCGATCGGTGCGGTGCGGGGGTCAGGCCGCGAAGTAGCCGTTCAGGTCGGCGATCACGTGGGCGTCACCCCAGTTGTTGAAGAGCGTCACCCGGCCGTCCACCACCGGGACGACGACCAGGTTGGCCCTGGTCTGTCCGGCGGTGAAGTTGAGGTTCGACACGCCCGGGCGGGCGGTGCCGTGCGGGTAGACGATCAGGTGGCTGTCCGCCGTCGGTCCGGTGACCGTGACGTTCAGGACCACGGCGGTCACGCCGGTGGACGGCACGCCCTGGAGCGCGGTCACCGGCACGCTGACGATGCCGCCGCCGCCCACCGCCCCGGCACGGGCGCCGGCACCGCTGCGGGTGTCCAGCAGCCGGACCGGGGTGGTCGGCGAGAAGACCGAACCGGAGTCCCCGTAGTAGCCGGTGACGTCGGCGATCAGGTCGACGGAGCCCGTGTTGTTGCGCAGGTCGACCTTCCCGTTGACCACCGGGACCGTCACCAGGTTGGCGACGATCTGACCGGCCTCGAAGTTGAGGTTGGAGACGTCCGGGCGGGGCCGGCCGTCGGGGTAGACGGTGACGTGGCCGGGCTGGGTCGGGTCGACGGCGGTGACGTTCATGACGACGGCGGTGACGCCGGTCGCCGGGACGCCCTTGACGCCGGCCACCTGGAGGCCGACCACGCCGCCCTCGCCGACCCGTTGGGCGGGGGCGCCGGTGCCGTTCCTGGTGTCCAGGAAACGGGCCGGAGTGATCGGGGTGAGCGCGGAACCGGTGGCCCCGTCGGTGTAGTAGCCGGTGACGTCGGCGATCAGGTCGACGGAGCCCGTGTTGTTGCGCAGGTCGACCTTCCCGTTCAGCACCGGGACCGTCACCAGGTTCGGGACGACCTTGCCGGCCTCGAAGTTGAGGTTGGAGACGTCCGGGCGGGGCCGGCCGTCGGGGTAGACGGTGACGTGGCCGGGCTGGGTCGGGTCGACGGCGGTGACGTTCATGACGACGGCGGTGACGCCGGTCGCCGGGACGCCCTTGACGCCGGCCACCTGGAGAGCGACCACGCCGCCCTCGCCGACCCGTTGGGCGGGGGCGCCGGTGCCGTTCCTGGTGTCCAGGAAACGGGCCGGGTCGATCGGGACGAACCGGCTCCTGGTCGCGGTGGTGGCGGCGGTGACGGTGAAGGCGCCGGGGAGCGAGACCCCGTAGACGCCGTCGAGCGCGATGTCGTAACTGCCGGGTGCCAGGCCGTTGGTGTCGAGCAGCACGTCGAGCGAGGTGCCGTCGGGGCCGGCGGACAGGGTCGTCGTCACCGGGTAGGTGGGGGCGCCGTTGCCCACCAGCTTGGCCTTGTTGCCGAGGTGGAGCCCCTTGCCCCGGATCACGGCCTGGATCCTCGTCCCGGCGGCGCCGGTGGACGGGCTGACCGAGGCCAGGGCCGGCTGCGGCTGCGGTCCAGGGCAGGAGGAGAAGTCGCAGACGCCCTGCATGCTGTACTCGACCGGCGTGCCCGCGGTGGCGTGGCTGAGGATCAGCACGGCCTGCTCGGGCTGCGAGTCGGACGAGCACCGGCCGCCGAAGGCCCCGTAGCTGGAGGAGCACTGGTAGCCGTACTCGTCGTTCCAGCGGGAGCCCCGGAGCAGGCGCAGCAGCGGGAAGTCGTCCTGCCGGGTGGCGCTGGTGGTGCCGACCACGTTGAAGGACTGGTTGGCCTTCATGTCGACGACGGCGCAGTAGGCGGTCGAGTCGTCGGTGAGGACCCCGCCGCGCTGCGGGAAGCCCTCGACGCTGATCGGGTTCGCGGCGCACTCGGGCGCCCAGCCCGCGGCCGTCCCGACCTTCCAGGCGTCCACACCGGCGTGGATCGTCCTGCCCGCGTACCCGGAGGCGAGCACGACCGCGGTGTACGAGCCCGCACCGGTGAGCCGGCAGGAGACGCCGAACTGGGTGCAGACCTGCTTGCCCTCGGTGTCGAGCACGGTGAGCAGCGCGTTCTTGCCGTACGCGCCGTCCGAGGTCCGGACGCCCAGGGTGTACCTGTCGCCGCTTGCGGCGGTGACCCGGACGCACCGGGCGTCCAGCGCGGAGGTCAGGTCGAAGGAGATGCCGGGGCCGCCGACCCTGGTCGAGGACGGGGTCAGGCAGTTCGCGCCCGGCGAGATGTCGTGCCGGGCTAGCCGGTAGGTGTCGGCCCCGCCCCAGCCGGTCAGCAGCGCGGTGTAGGCCACGCCGGTGGCCAGCCGGCAGGACTTGGCCGAGTTTCCGACCGCGACCGCCGTGCAGACCGGGGCGCCGGACGCGTCGAACACCGTCACGTCGGCGTTGAGCTGGTTCGTGGTGTTGGTGTAGTCGGTCAGCTCGGTGACGGAGTGCCGGTCCGCGGGCAGGCTCAGGCAGGCCTGCGGAGCGGCCGCGGTCACCGGGACCTCGGCGCCCCAGCTGCCGTCGAACCCGCTCTGCGGCCAGGCGGTGCAGCCGCCGGTCGCCTCGCTCCGGTGGACCACCAGCCCGTAGGCCTTGGACGGCGTGCCGGTCAGCACCGCGCGGAACGGGGCGGTGCCGGTGAGCTTGCAGGCGACGGACGCGCCGCGGGTGATCTCGCACTGCTTGGCACCCGAGGCGTCGAAGACCTGGGCATCGACCGTCGCGCCGTCGGCGGGCGGCCGGTTGAGCAGGTACACGCCCTTGCCCGAGGCCGTCGGCAGGGCCAGGCAGAGCTGCTGGCCGAGGCCGCCGAAGGTGCCCGTGGCCGGACCGGCCGTCAGACCGGTGTCGTTGGCCGCGACGCAGCCCCGGGTCTCCCTGGCCGAGTGGAAGGCCATGCCGTACGCACCGACCGAGGGCGGCGCGTAGGCGTCGACGGCCCAGGTGTAGTCACCCGGCGTCAGGTCGCAGGCGCCCTGGAAGCAGGGCTCCCCCTGGGCGGTGCCGTCGGCGGCGAACAGCGCGCCGGGGACGGAGCCGTCGTTCGTGACGAGCGGGCCGAAGCCGTACCGCGTCGACTCCGGGACGCGCAGCGTCCGGCAGCGCGTGGTGGCGGTCAGGTCGGGGGAGACGCCGAACGCCTGGGGCTCGACGAGCGTGCAGCCCTCCGGGTGGGAGAACCGCGCCGCGAAGACGTCGTACGCGAGGGCCGCGCCGTTGTAGCGCTGGACGGTGAAGCGGTACGGCGCGGAGCCGGTGAGCCGGCAGTCGGGATAGGTCGACTTGCCGCAGACCTCGGCGCCCGTGCCGTCGTAGACGACGACGCTGCCGCGCTGGCCGGTGGAACCGGTGCGGAGCACGTCGCCGGCGGCGAGGCCGTCCACCCGGTAGCAGTCACCGGCCGAGCCGAGGGCCAGCGAGCCCTGGACGTCGGTCGGGGCGCCGAGTGCGAGGTCGGCGGCGCCGAGCGTCCGGCAGGCCGTGGTGGACAGCAGCGGCAGGTAGGAGAGTGCGAGGCCGGTCGGCGTAGCGGAGTAGGTCTCCACCTTCAGCGTGTACGTGCCTGCCCGGGTGGTGGCGCAGCGCAGCGCCCTGTTGCCGTCCCAGCTCGGGCCGACCGGGTCGTCGCAGGTCACGGCGGTGCCGTCGGGCGCGACGACGGTCGGGGTGATCGAGCCCTGGGTGGGGACGATCTGCAGGAGCAGCAGGTCCTTCTGCTGCGGCAGGTCGAGGCTGAAGACGCTGGTCCCGCTCGGGTCGGCGGCGCAGCTCGCCACCGTGCCGGGCTGCAGCGCCGCCGGGCACGGGCCGCTCGGGTCGGCCTGGCGCAGCTCCTGGGCGAGGGCCTGCTGGTCGGCCTTGCGGTCGGCCTCCCGGCCGGGTGCGCCGGACGCGGCGGACGCGGCAGGGCTCGGGGCCGCGTTCGGGGCCGCGGCCGGCCCGGCGGCCGGGTCCGGGTCGGCGGCCGGGTCCGGGTCGGCGGCCGGGTTCGCGTTCGGGTCGGCCGGTGCGCCCGCCTGCGGCGCGACGGCCGCGGTCGGCGCCGCCCCCACGGCCTGGGCCGGTGCGGCCTGGCTCACCAGCGAGGCCAGGACGGCCAGCAGCAGGGCTCCGGAGGCGGCTGAGCGGCCGCCCCCACCCCGCCTTCGTCGTACTCGTCTGCCGATCGGCAGCACGTTCATCTCATCCCCCCGTTGTGGGCAGGTCGTGCACGGAAAGGTCGTACATGTGAGCGAGCTGGCGGAGTCTAGCGGGACGTGTGCGCATCCTGCCATCGGTTACCGGGGTGTAGGCCGCCCCGTCCCGCGCCCCGTGCTGACGCCACGTCGGGAGCTCCGGCCGCGAGGTGTCCGGGTGCCCTCACCTCGGTCTTCCGGTGTGTGGGCCCGGGTGCCGGGCCTGGGGCCGGGTGGCGCGATCGCACCGGAAGTATCGGATTGTCGGATGAATCCGACGCGGCTGGAGCGTGGTGGTCCGCCTCCCTGGGTAGGTTGACATGCTGAAGTCAACATCCGATCCGGGAGGCGTGATGGTCCCGTTCCGCAGTGTCGCCCAGTTCGGGGTGGTGCTTGCCGTCATGGGGGCCGCGCTCGGGCCGGTCCCGCTCGGCTCGCCCACCCGGCCGCCGGGGAGCACCGGCGCGCCTGGCGCCCCCGGCGCTCCGGATGCGGCCGGTGAGAGGAGTGCGGCGATGGCCGTCCAGGAGCAGGAGGACTCCCGGGTGCTCGCCGGGCGGCGGATCGTGCTGTCGTACTCCGGCCCGACGCCGCCGGCCGGGGTGCTCCGGACGCTCAGGGAGGGCCGGGCCGCCGGCGTGATCCTGTTCGGCGAGAACGTCACCAGCCCGGAACAACTCGCCAGGGCCGTCGCCGACTTGAAGCAGGCAGCGGCCGAGGCCCCGCACCCGCGCACCCTGCTGCTGATGACCGATCAGGAGGGCGGCAGGGTCCGCCGACTGCCCGGTGCGCCCGAGCTCTCCGCCCGGAGTGTCGGTTCGGCCGCGGACCCGGTCGCCGCGGCGGCGGAGTCCGGGTCCGGTGCCGCCCGGACGCTCGCCGATGCCGGGCTGAACCTCAACCTCGCCCCGGTGCTCGACGTCTACGACAAGCCGGACAACTTCATCGACCACTACGAGCGCTCCTACGGCCAGGACCCGGGCGCGGTGGCGGAGTTGGGCACCGCCTTCCTCACCGCCCAGCAGGGCCTCGGGGTGGCCGCGACCGCCAAGCACTTTCCCGGCCTCGGCGCCGCGCCCCGGGGCGCGAACACCGACGAGGGCCAGGTCACCCTGAACGTCCCGCTGTCACAGCTCCGCTCCCGGGGTGAGGCCCCGTACCGGACCGCCATCGCGGCGGGCGTGCGGCTGGTGATGGCCTCCTGGGCGGTCTACCCGGCGCTGGATCCGGACCACCCGGCCGGCTTCTCGTCCACGATCATCCAGGGCGAGCTCCGCGGCCGGCTCGGCTTCGACGGTGTGACCGTCACCGACGCCATGGAAGCCAAGGCACTCGCCCCGTACGGCGGTGCCGGAGACCGCGCGCTGGCCGCCGCCGGGGCCGGGATGGACCTGATGCTCTGCTCCGCCCGCGACCCCGGGCAGGCCGAGGAGGCCACCGAGGCCCTGGCCGCCGCGCTGGACGACGGCCGCCTGGACCGGCACGCCTTCACCGAGGCCGTGGCCAGGGTCGACGAGCTGCGCGCCTCGCTGGACTGAGCCGGCGGCGGCGGGTGAGCGGATGCGCCGCGGGCCCCGCCCGGCGGCGCCGTTCCGGTAGGTCCTGTCACCCGCCGATCGGGTGCGCGGGCCGACGGCGCGGTGGCCGCCGGGGCGGGCCCGGCGGCGGTTCGGACGTGGTTCACCGGGGCTCCACGCGGGCGTCGTCTGGATGGTGGTGCCGGTTGGGCCGTCCGAGGGTGATTGCGCCATCGAAGGTCTGGTTTCGGTCGAGGGTTCGGTTCGAAGGGTAAATCGGCGTCGGGGCACAGGAATCGCATGGGAGAGTTCCCGTCGTGGGCCTATGAAATATCACATGTCCCACATCACCTGCCCTAGTCCGTCCTCATACCCTCCGAAGGAGGAGGCACCGATGAACCGCATGAGTCGCGCCACCTGGATCGCCGCCGGCGCCGTCACCCTGCTCGCGGCGCCCGTCCCGGCGCTCGCCGCGACCCCGACTGCCGCCACCACCACCGCCACCGTCACCACCTGCGGCTACTCCAGCCTCCAGGCCGGCCTGGCCACCTACGCCTGCGCCGACGTGACCGGCGACAGCGTCGCGATCTACGGGAAGATCGGCCTGGCCGGTCCGCCGTCCCCGGGCACCCCGTGGCCGCCGGCGCCGAAGGAGCTGGTGACCCACCTGTCGGCCGACGTGGCCGGCGGAGCCTCGCTCGGTACGGTGAACGGCCGCACCGTGTTCCAGGTGTCCACCGTGCGGGTCGACGGCATCGCGGCCACGGTGGCCTGCGGGTCGACCGTGCACGTGTCCTTCGGTGTCGACGGGTTCTGGAGCGGCCAGGTGCCGGCCACGGTGGACGTGCCTGTAGTCTGCTGACGACTGACGTATCGTCACCGTGAAGGCCGAGCCCGGGAGTTGGCAGCATCCCGGGCTCGGCTTTCGGATGTCCGGCCCCGGTCGCGGCCCTGGTCGCGGCCGCGCGAAGGGCCGTCCGGCCGCGGCCTGCGGGGAGCCGGCGCGCAGTGACGACTTGAAGAAATCTTCATCTGTCGCGATGATGCCTACCGGCCGCGGCATCGACCCCCGCCCGGCCGGACGACCACCGAGCCGGACCCGAGGGAGAGAGCGGACGATGCCGGTCCCGCTGTACCAGGCCAAGGCGGAGTTCTTCCGCACCCTCGGCCACCCCGTGCGGATCCGGGTCCTGGAGCTGCTCCAGGACGGCCCCCGGCCGGTCCGCGAGCTGCTGGCGGAGATCGAGGTCGAGCCGTCCAACCTCTCCCAGCAGCTCGCGGTGCTGCGCCGCACCCAGCTGGTCACCGCGACCCGTGAGGGCAACACGGTGGTGTACGCGCTCAGCACCCCGGACGTCGCCGAGCTGCTGCGCGCGGCCCGTCGGATCCTGACCGAGCTGATCACCGACCAGGGCGCGCTGCTCACCGAGCTGCGCGCCACCGGTGGCCGGCCCCGCTGAGCCGCGCCCGGCCCGTCCGCCCGATCCGAGGAGAAGCACCACCATGAACGACAGCACCGGCGAGAGTGCGGGCGACGGTACGAGCGAGGAGAAGCGGCGCCGCAAGGCGATGCTGATCCGCGCGGGCATCTACATCTTCGCCACGCACCTGTTCGCCGGTTTCGTGCTGCTGCTGTTCGCGCTCGGCGACCGGAAGTAGCCCCCGGGGGGCGGGCGGCTCACCGGTGCCGCCCGCCGTCCGGTACCAGGTAGCGGTCGCTGGTGCTGGTCCACGCCTGCACGCCGGCGACCAGCTGCCGGGTGCCCTCCAGGTACCAGCGTCCGGCCGGATGGCGGCGCAGCAGCTCGAGGCGCAGTTCCTCGCTCTCCTGCCGCAGCCGTGCCACCTGGACGCGCACCGCGTGGACGGCCCGGCCCCGGGTGCAGCCGTGGGTCCGCTGGAGGGTGAGCACGGTGTTGAACGCGGCCGTGGTCTGCCGTTCCTCGCGCTCCAGCGAATAGAGGTCGTTGATCAGTGTGGCGGCGTCGGCGGTGTTGGCCCGCAGCCGGTGCAGCGCGGGCTCCGCGTGCAGGGCGGCCGGGGCGTCGGCGCCGTGGACCCGTTCCATTATGTTCATGAACGGGTAGAGGCAACTGCCGTGCCGGCGCAGCCGCATGGTGTCCGTCAGGTCGAGGCCGAGGGCGGGGACGGTGCCGCGGGCGCGGTGGTCGGCCTCGGCGGGGAAGGTGGCCAGGCAGGCGCGCCACTCCCGGGCCGCCCTGGCGCGCCACTCGGGGGACATCGAGGCGGTCTGCCGGTGCCACAACTCCCGCCAGGAGTCGAGCAGTCGGCCATCGGACGGACTCCCGCCGCGGGCTCCGTCGAGGACCGCGATCAGCGGGTCGACCAGGGCGTGGGCCTCGGCGGGGTGGCGCCCGGGCGAGCCGTCGAAACGGTCGTCCAGGATGGTGAACCAGCCCAGCACGTCGACCAGGAGGTCGAGTTCGGCGCCCCGGACGCGGGGGAACGCGTGGCCGATCAGCTCGTGCAGCGCGTAGGCCCGGTAGCGGGGCAGCTCCGACGGGGTGAGCAGGCCGCGGCGGACCGCCCAGTCGGCGTGCCGGTCGGCGGCGAGGCGCAGGTCGCGGGACCGGCGGGGGTCCGCCGGGGCGGCGGGC
>NZ_MSJQ01000341.1 GCF_014596515.1 Streptomyces sp. CBMA156 | reverse complement strand
CCTCCGCGGTGCCCTCGCCGGTGCCGCCGTCCGCCGCGCCCTCGGGGGCCGCGCCCTCGTCCGCCCCACCCCCGTCCGCCGTGCCGAGCGCGGTGCCCGTGCGCCGGGTGCTCACCGAGGCGGAGAGCAAGCCGGTGTACGACCTGGACCCGGCGCAGCGGGTGGTGGCGCTCACCATCGACGACGGTCCCGACCCCCGGTACACGCCGACCGTGCTGGCGCTGCTCGAGCAGTACGGGATCAGGGCGACGTTCTTCCTGATCGGCGAGAACGCGGTCGAGCACCCGGCGCTGGTGCGGGAGATCGCGGACCGCAGCCACCACATCGCCAACCACACCTGGACCCACCCGGACCTGCGGCACCTGTCCGGGGCCAAGGTGCGGGACGAGCTGGAACGCACCTCCGACCTGCTGCACCGGACCACCGGCCGGCTGCCCACCTGGTTCCGCGCGCCGGGCGGGGACTGGTCCGCGGAGTCGCTCCAGGTGGCCGCCGACCTCGGGATGCGGAACATGGCGTGGTCGGTGGACCCGCGGGACTGGGCCAGGCCGGGGACCTCGGCGATCACCGACCGCGTCCTCAAGGGCGTCCGGCCCGGGTCGATCGTGCTCAACCACGACGGCGGCGGGGACCGGTCGCAGACGGTGGCGGCCCTGAAGGCGTACCTGCCGGTGCTCGTCGACTCGGGGTACTACTTCACGGCACCGCCGAACTGAGAGCATTTCGAGTGAATTCGGGGTGGCGGCTTCAATCCTTGAACCACTCGAAAAGGTGAGGAGGGAGAACCGTTTCTGCGGATTTTGGGCCTCTAGGGTGATCTCGCACCGATTAACCGGGTACCGCCGAGTACCACCTGAAAGGCCCTCACTCATGCGTCTCCGCAACGCCGTGCTCGCCGCCGCCAGCGCCATCGCCCTCGTCCTCGCCGTCCCGTTCTCCGCCAACGCCGCCGAGGGGGACTTCCTCTACAAGGTCGGCCCCGGGGTCCTCACCGGCCTGGCCGACCCGAAGAGCGGCGAGTGCGTCGACCTGCCGTGGACCACCGAGGTGGCGCCGGGCTTCGCGCCGGAGAACCTCACCCGCTCCACGGCCACCGTCTTCCTGGCCTCCGGCTGCGCGGGCGACGTGTTCTACGACATGACCCCGGGCAAGAAGCTCGGCGACCGGCTGAAGCTGCGCTCCGTCCTCTTCTCCTGAACGGACGGTCGCCGCGGACGCACTTCCGCGGCGGCGGGGCGCCGTACTCGGCGTACCCGCGCTTCCGGAGGCTCCAGGCCGAGGAGACCGCCCGGGTGTACGACCCGGCCCTGGTGGACGCGATCGTGCCGCCGGGGGCCGGGGCGGTCGGGCGTCTCGCACAGGGGCTCGCCGGGGTGGCCCGGGCCGGGCGGTCGGCGTAGGTTCGAACTGTCCGGCCCGGTCGCCGGCGCCTCGTCGTGCCCGTACGCCCTGTCGTGGTGGTGCGGCCCGCTGTGTCCGTGGTCGGGCGCCGCAGCCTGGGCAGAGCGAAGGAGGGCCTGGGATGACCGGCAACGGCTATGCGCACCCCGAGGCGTTGGTCCGCACCGAATGGCTGGCCCACCACCTGGACGACGGGACGGTCAGGGTCGTCGAGGTGGACGAGGACACCGAGGCCTACGACCGGGACCACATCCCCGGCGCGGTCGGCTGGAACTGGACCACCGATCTGCACAGCCAGGTCGGCCGCGACTACGCCGACCGCGACGGCGTCCAGCACCTGCTGCGGGCGGCCGGGGTCGAGGACGACACCACCGTGGTGCTGTACGGCGGCAACAACAACTGGTTCGCCGCCTACGCCTACTGGCTGTTGCGGCTGCGCGGCTTCGGGCCGGTGCGGCTGCTGGACGGCGGGCGCAAGAAGTGGGAGCTGGAGGGGCGGGAGCTCACCCCGGAGGTGATGGACTACCAGCACACCGGCTACCGGCTGAGCGGGCCCGAGCGGCCGGGGCTGCGGGCGATGCGGGACGAGGTGCTGGCCAAGGCCGAGGTGTTCGCCAAGCCGGGGGCGGACGCGGTGCTGGTGGACGTCCGCTCCCCGGCCGAGTTCAGGGGCGAGCTGATCGCACCGCCGCACCTGCCGCAGGAGCAGGCCCAGGTGCCGGGGCACATCCCCGGCGCGGTCAACATCCCCTGGTCGCAGGCGGCCAACGACGACGGGTCGTTCCGCTCGGCGGAGGAGCTGCGGGAGCTGTACGGCGGGAAGGGTGTGGGGTCGGAGCGCGAGGTGATCGCGTACTGCCGGATCGGTGAGCGGTCCGCGCACACCTGGTTCGCGCTCACCGAGCTGCTCGGCTACCCGCACGTCAAGAACTACGACGGCTCGTGGACGGAGTACGGCTCGCTGGTCCGGGCGCCCGTGGTGCTCGGGGCGTGAGTGGCGGGTGGTGTGCGAGTGACGGGCGGAGCGCGAGTGGGGGATGGAGCGCGAGTGACGGGCGGGGCGGTGTGACGACGTCGCGGCACCGCTGCGAAGCCGTCATTTCGGCGCGTTTCTTTTCATGAACATCTCACGATGGGGGAGTGGACGAGGCGCCTCCGGGACAAGGATCGATTCAACCCAATCGTTCCGGTGATCCTGGAGGACCACGTGCGCAAGAGGCTGATCGTCTCCGCTGCCAGTGCCCTGAGCCTGTTCCTGGCCGTTCCCGCCTCGGCATCCGACTTCCAGGCCGGCGCGGCCGGGGTCGGTGACCGGTACTACCCGACCTACGGCAACGGCGGCTACCAGGTCTCGCACTACGACATCCGGCTGAAGTACCAGCCCGCCACCGACGAACTCGAAGGCACCACGACCATCCTCGCCACGGCGACCCAGGACCTCTCCCGGTTCAACCTCGACTTCGCGCTGAACGTCTCGGAGGTCCGGGTCAACGGGCGGCCTGCGGCCTTCACCACCAGCGGCGAGCAGGAGCTGGAGATCACCCCGGCCCGGCCGCTGGCCAAGGGCAGCCAGGCCACCGTGGTCGTGCGGTACAAGGGCGTGCCGTCCAGCGTGAAGAAGTACGGCTTCACGGCCTGGCTCCGCACCCCGGACGGCGCGGTGGCGGCCGGCGAGCCCGAGTCGGCGTGGTGGTGGTTCCCGAGCAACGACCACCCGAGCGACAAGGCCACCTTCGACGTCTCGGTGCTGGTACCGGACGGCAACCAGGTGATCAGCAACGGCATCCTGACCGGTACCTCCTCGCAGGCGGGCTGGACCAGGTACAGCTGGCGCGAGACCAAGCCCCAGGCGACCTATCTGGCCACGCTCGCGGTCGGCAAGTTCGACGTCACCACGGACACCACGCCGAAGGGCCTGCCGGTCTACAACGCGTACAGCAAGGATCTCGGCGACAACGCGGACGCGGCCAAGGCGAGCGTCGAGCGCACCGGTGAGCTGGTCGACTGGCTGAGCGGCTACTTCGGCGAGTACCCGTTCAGCTCGGTCGGCGGCTACGTCCCCAACGTGCCGACCGGCTTCGCGCTGGAGACCCAGACCCGGATCTTCTACAGCCCCCGACAGTTCGCCCGGGGTTCCAACACCTCGGTGGTCGTGCACGAGCTGGCCCACCAGTGGTACGGCGACAGCGTCTCGCTCTCGCAGTGGAGCGACATCTGGCTGAACGAGGGCTTCGCCCGCTACTCGCAGTTCCTCTGGTCCGAGCACGAGAACGAGGGCACCGCGCAGGAGCTGGCCGACTACGTCTACGCCTCGCATCCGGCCGACGACCCGTTCTGGACCGTCAAGCCGGGCGACCCCGGCCCCGACAACCAGTTCGCGGGCGCCGTGTACGACCGGGGTGCGGTCGCCGTCCAGGCGCTGCGCAACGCCGTCGGGGAGGACGCGTTCTTCCGGATCCTCAAGGGCTGGCCCACGGAGCGCCGCTACGGGAACGCCACCATCGCGCAGTTCCAGGCGTATGCGGAGAAGGTCTCCGGCAAGAAGCTCGGTGACGTGCTGAACACCTGGCTGTTCACCGCGAGCAAGCCGGCCGTCGGGCCGGTGCCGGCCGGTGCCGGTGCCGTGGTCGCGGCCTCGCCGGCCCTGGGCGCGGGTGCGGACCAGACGCAGGGGCAGCTGCCGGCCGAGCCGAAGTCCTGGAAGAAGATCCAGGAGAGCAACTCGCTGCACGAGGCGCACAACTGACGGTCCGACGTATCGGGCCGGCGGTTCGCGTACGCGCCGGGATGACGGCTTCGCCGCACCACTGCGAAGCCGTCATTTCGGCGTGTTTCTTTCCATGGAGATCTCGCGATCGGGTGGTGGGTGAGGGGCAGTCAGGACAAGGATCGATTCAGCCCAATCACTCTGGTGATCCCAGGAGGACCACGTGCGCAAGAGATTGATCGTCTCCGCTGCCAGTGCCCTGAGCCTGTTCCTGGCCGTCCCCGCCTCGGCCTCCGGCTTCCAGCCGGGCGCGGACGGACTCGGTGACAGCTACTACCCGACCCTCGGCAACGGCGGCTACCGCGTCTCGCACTACGACATCCGGCTGAAGTACCAGCCCGCCACGGACGAGCTGGAGGGCACCACGACCATCCTCGCCACGGCGACCCAGGACCTCTCCCGGTTCAACCTCGACTTCGCGCTGAACGTCACGGAGGTCCGGGTCAACGGGCGGCTCGCGACCTTCGCGACCAGCGGGGACCAGGAGCTGGAGATCACCCCGGCCCGGCCGCTGGCCAAGGGCAGCCAGGCCACCGTGGTGGTCCGCTACAAGGACGTGCCGTCGACCGTGACGAAGTACGGCGGCTTCACCGCCTGGCACCGCACCCCGGACGGTGCCGTAGTGGCGGGCGAGCCCGTGTCGGCCGGGTGGTGGTTCCCGAGCAACGACCACCCGAGCGACAAGGCGACCTTCGACGTCTCGGTGCAGGTGCCGAACGGCAGCCAGGTGATCAGCAACGGCGTCCTGACCGGCACGTCCTCCCAGGCGGGCTGGACCAGGTACAGCTGGCGCGAGGACAAGCCGCAGGCGACGTACCTGGCGACCCTCGCGATCGGCAGGTTCGACATCACCACGGACACCACGGCGAGCGGGCTGCCGGTCTACAACGCGTACAGCAAGGACCTCGGCGAGAACGCCCCGGCGGCCAAGGCGAGTGTCGAGCGCACCGGTGAGCTGGTCGACTGGCTGAGTGGCTACTTCGGCGCCTACCCGTTCAGTTCGGTCGGCGGCTACGTCCCCAACACCCAGTCCAGTGGCGCCCTGGAGACCCAGACCCGGGTCACCTACGGCCCCCGGTTGTTCGCCCGGGGTTCCAACGCCTCGGTGGTCGTGCACGAGCTGGCCCACCAGTGGTACGGCGACAGCGTCTCGCTCTCGGACTGGAACGGCATCTGGCTGAACGAGGGCTTCGCCCAGTACGCGCAGTTCCTCTGGTCCGAGCACGAGAACGAGGGCACCGCGCAGGAACTGGCCGACTACGTCTACGCCTTGTTCCCGGCCGACGACCCGTTCTGGAGCGTCAAGCCGGGCGACCCGGGAGAGGAGAACCAGTTCGCCCTCGCGGTGTACTACCGCGGCGCGGTGGCCATCCAGGCGCTGCGCAACGCCGTCGGGGACGACGCGTTCTTCCGGATCCTCAAGGGCTGGCCCACCGAGCACCGCTACGGGAACGTCACCATTCCGGAGTTCCAGGCGTACGCGGAGAAGGTCTCCGGCAAGAAGCTGGGCGACCTGCTGAACACCTGGCTGTTCACCCCGAGCAAGCCGGCCGTCGGGCCGGTGCCGCCGGGTGCCGCGGTGGCGGCCTCGCCGACCCTGGGCGCGGGTGCGGACCGGGCGCGGGGGCAGCTGCCGGCCGAGCCGAAGTCCTGGAAGAAGATCCAGGAGGCGGGCTCGGTGCACGAGGCGCGCGACTGACGGCGTGACGGATCGGGCCGGCGGGCCGCGCGTGCGACGCGAACCGCCGGCTCGGCCTACGCCGCTCCGGGGCCGTCGGCCGCCAGCAGTTCGGTGAGGCGGCGGACGGCGAAGGGTATGAGGTCGCGGACCGGGAGCAGCCGGCAGGGCGCGCTGCCGACGAAGGCCTCACGGATGCCCGCCCGCTCCTCGAACTCCCGGCCCACGACCGGGAAGTGGGTGCCGTTGTCGTCCGCCACGTCCGGTGCCTCGATCCAGACCCGCTCGCCCTGGATCGCCATCGGGAAGCGGCGGAGCTTGAGCCGGCGGTTGGGTGCGAAGGTCTCGGCGTAGTGCAGGAAGGTGTTGCGGTCGTGCCCGACGCCGACCAGCAGCACGTGGCCGCCGAGGTCGTGCAGCGCGCCGAACGGCGACTCCCGGCCGACGGCGAAGCCGAGCGACCGGCGGGCGGTGACCTCCCTGGCGTGCGTGCCGACGGCGGCCACCGAGACCTGGGGATGGGTGCTGCGGTGGCTCTCCGGCAGCGCGCGCAGCGCCTCCGCCACCGCGCCGGTGGAACAGGGGAGCCCGGGGTGGAACAGCGGGACGGCGGCCCGCTGTTCGGCGATCCCGGGGGTGGGCGGGCCCGGGTGCCCGGGGGCCGGGTCGCGGACCGTGTCGGAGGTGAAGGTGGGCGCGGCGACGGTGCCGCCGGGCCCGACCGCCTCGCGCAGGGAGGCCGCCACGGCCGCCGCGCCGCCCTCGACCCGGCCGAGGCTGGAGAGCGAGGAGTGCACGATCAGCGCCATGCCCTCGCGCACGCCCACCCGGTGCCAGCCCTCGACGAGGTCGGCGGTGGTGAGCGGGCCGGTGCTGCCCGGTGCGGTTATGGTGGTGCCCCCTGGTGGCGGTGGTGCTGTTCGTACTGGGACCGTTCGGGGCCGACCATAGCGGGTGGCACTGACAAGCGGTCAGGACGGGTGCCCTCCGCCGGATCAGGGACGGCCGGCGGGCCGCAGTCGCGGGTAGTCGGTGTAGCCGGCCGCCTCCTGGCCGTAGAGGTGGACCGGGTCGACGGGGGCGAGCGGCGCGTTCGCGGCGAACCGCTCCGGCAGGTCCGGGTTGGCGATGAAGGCGCGGCCGTAGGAGACCAGGTCGGCCAGGCCCGCGGTGAGCACCGCCTCGCCCCGCTCGCGGTCGGTGGCGGCGCGGTTCTCGCCGACGTTGGCGATCAGCGGGCCCGACCAGCGCGGGCGCAGGTCGGCCAGGGCCGGGTAGTCGTCGTTGTCTGTGAGGTGGAGGTAGGCCAGGCCGAGGCCGTCGAGTTCGGCGAGCAGCGCGCGGTAGACCGGTGCCGGGTCGGCCTCGTGCATGCCGAACTGCGGGTTGCCGGGGGACAGCCGCAGGCCGAGGCGGTCGGGGCCGACGGCCCCGGCGACGGCGGTGACCAGCTCGATCGCGAAGCGCAGCCGGTCGGGGAGGGTGCGGGGGCCGTACTCGTCGGTGCGCAGGTTGGTGTTGTCGGCCAGGAACTGGTGGATCAGGTAGGAGTTGGCGCCGTGCAGTTCGACGGCGTCGAAGCCGGCGGCGAGGGCGCGGCGGGCGGAGTCGACGTGGTCGGCGATGGTGCGGTGGATCTCCTCGCGGGTCATGGCGCGCGGGGTGACGGCCTCCGCCTTGCCGCCGTCCCTGATGTGCACCGGGCCGGGGGCGGGGACGGCGGAGGGGCCCGCGGGGACGTCGCCGAGCAGCCGGTTGAACGGGTGGCCCTGGCGTCCGCCGTGCATCAGCTGGGCGGCGATCCGCCCGCCGGCGGCGTGCACCGCCCCGGTCACCGCGCGCCAGCCGGCCAGGTGCGCGGGCGTCTCCAGACCGGGCAGGCGCCAGCCGGACTGGCCCTGCCGACTGGGCCAGATGCCCTCGGTGACGATCAGGCCGGCGCTCGCGCGCTGGGCGTAGTGCTCGGCGACGACGGGCAGGGGCGTACCGTCCTCGGCGGCCCGGTACCGCGTCATCGGGGCCATGACGACGCGGTTCGGCAGGTCGAGCCGGCCGAGGCGGTACGGGGTGAGCAGGGATGCGGTGGTGGTCGTGGTCATGCCGGTACGGTAGAAGCTGACACCGGTGTCAGGTTCAAGCGCCGACGGCGGTCCGTGCGTCGTCCGGCGCGTCCGTCGGTGCGTCCGCTCGTGCGTCGGTCGCGGTGTCGGTCGCCGTGTCGGCCTCGGTGAGGATCAACTCCTCGATGCCGCGCAGGAACCGCTCCATCGCGGGCCTCGGGAGTACGGACGGGTCCGCCGTCATGGCCAGGCTCAGTGCCTCGGCCGACTGGAGGGCGTCCAGGGCGTAGGTGAGGCCCGGGCGCGGCTCGAACTCCACCGGCCAGCTGAGGGTGGTCCGGTCGTCGCCGGGGTCGGCGACGGCCGGGAGCAGTTCGCGGGTGTCGTTGAACACGCAGGAGCGGTCGGCCGGTTCGACTCCTTCGGCGGTCAGTGCGGCGACCTCGGCGGCCAGCGCCAGCTTGTCGTAGTACGCGTGGCGGTAGGTGCCGATCGCCGCCGCGTGGGTGCGCCGTACGACGTCGCCGAACTCGGCGGTGGCGTCCGGGAGATGGAACAGTCCGTCGCCCGCGACCACGCTCACCGCGTTGGCCAGCTCGGGCAGGAAGCGGTTGTTGACCACGACGTTCAGCACGGCCTCGGAGGAGCCGGCGAGCCTGGCGGTCATCGTGGCCGCCGCGGCGAGCAGGACCGAGCCGGTGCTGACCCGGTGCCTGGCGGCCACCCGTTCCACGGCCCTGGGCAGGGCGGGGGAGCGGAGCACCGCGTTCGGGAAGCGGGCGGGCTGTCCGGCGGCCGGCGGGAAGAGCCTGGCCGGGCCCAGCCGGAGCTTGCGCACGAACTGCTTGCGGGCCCCCGCGTCCCGCCGCAGCCCCCGCTCGGAGGTCTGGAACTCGGCCTCCTCCAGCGGCTGTCGGGCGGGTGTGCGCAGCTCGGCCAGTTCCTCGGGCGAGCTGCCGAGGCAGAGCGCGGACAGGTCGGCGACCAGGCGGCTCATCCCGGAGCCGTCCACCGCGGTGTGCGAGAGCACCAGGCTGATGTGCCGGATCAGCCCGTCCGCCGTCACCGCGCCGATCCGGACCGGCCACTGGGTCGCGGTGTCGAAGGCGCGCGCCGCCAGCTCCTCGTGCAGCCGGGCGCCGAGTTCGGCCGGGTCCTCGTTCGTCGCGGCGGGCAGCAGGTGGACGCCCAGGGTTCCTTCGCCGTCGACGACTTGGCGCAGGCCGCCGTCCTCGTCGGGGAGCAGCCGGGTGTGCAGCGAGTCGTGCAGGTGCAGCAGCCGCTCCAGTGCGGCGAGCAGGACGGGCACCGGGAGTCCTGGGTCCAGCGGCGCCGCGGTGGCGATGTTGTAGCGCGGCGCGTCGGCCGGCGGCAGCTTTCGTACGTTGTCCCAGATGGCCCGTTGGCCCCAGGTGGCCGGTCCGGACTCGGTCCGTCCGGACGAGAAGGCGATCTCCAGCAGTTGGCGAGTGGTCACCGATCGGCTCTCCGTTGTGCGGTGGTCATGGCGTCGTGCCGGTGCGTTGGGAGCGCGGGTGCTGCTGGGGAGAGTGTGGCGTACGGCCCGCCGTGCGTCGAGGGTTGCGGTGCCGCGCCGGGCGGGGCGGCTCGAGGGTTCCCCAGGTCTCTTGATGTGAAGTATCTTGATGTCGAGATTGATCGCGACCGTGCGACTCATACGACTCATGCGACGGGGGCCTGCCATGCGGGGGAACGGACTGATAGCGCAGCTGCGGCGGCCGCCCGGCGGGCGGGACGCGCGGATCATGCTGCTGGCGCAGGGCGTCGACCGGACCGGCACGGGGGTGTGGTCGGCGGCCTCGGTGCTCTACTTCACGTACGTGTGCGGGATGGACGCGCGGCAGCTCGGACTGCTGCTCGGGGTGGGCGCGGTGGCCGGGATCGCCGGCTCGCCGCTGGCCGGGCGGCTGGCGGAACGGGTACCGGTGCGCCTGCTGCTGATCGGCTGCCACCTGCTGCGGCTGGGGGCGATGGTCCTGCTGCTGGTGGTCGACGACTTCGCCGCGCTGCTGCCCGTGGTGGCCCTGATCTGCCTGGCCGAACGGGCCGCCAAGACGCTGGAGATGCTGTTCGCGACCAGGGTGGCGGGCGAGCGGCGGACCACCTACCAGGCGCTGTTCCGCAGTGTGGCCAACGCCGGGGTCGCTCTCGGCGCGGGCGTCGCGGCGATCGGTCTCGCGGTCGGGAGCACGACCGCCTACCGGGTGCTGATCCTGGCCAACGGGCTGTCGTACGTGCTGGCGGCCGTGCTGGTCTGGCGCGCCCGGGAACCGTCCGGGCACGGCCTGGTCGCGGCGAAGGGCGGAGCGGGAGGCGGGGCCGAAGGCGCGGAGGGGCGGGCCGGGGAGCCGTCCGCCGCGCCCAGCCCCTGGCGCGACCGCGGCTACCTGCGGTTCGTCCTGCTGGACATCCCGCTGAACCTGGACGACTCGATCCTGGGCGTCGGCCTGCCGCTCTGGCTGGTGCACCACACCGGCGCGCCGCACGCCGTCGTCCCGGCCTTCCTGGTACTCAACACGGTGCTCGTGGTGCTGCTGCAACTGCGCGTCTCGGCCTGGGCGGAGGGCCCGCGCGGGGCGGCCACGGCGGTGCGTTGGTACGGGGTCGCGGTGCTGGGCAGCTGCCTGCTGATCGTGCTCGCCACCGGCGCCGGGCCGGTCGCGGCCTCGGTCGCGCTGCTGGCCGCGGCGGTGCTGGTCACGGTGGCGGAGCTGATGCGCTCGGTGAGCTCCTGGGAGCTGGCGGTCGTGCTGGCGCCGCCGGGTGCCCGGGCCTCGTACCTGGGGGTCGCCGGGATGTCCCAGTCGGTGCAGAAGTCGGTGGGGCCGCTGCTGCTGACCGGGGTGGTGATGGCGGCCGGGCCGGTCGGCTGGGTGGGGCTCGGCGCGGCGGCCGTCGGGCTCGGCGCGCTCCAGCGCCGGGCCAGCCTGGGGCGGCTGGCGGCACTGGACGCGATGGCCGCCGGTGCCGGTGCCGGTGCCGAGCCGTCGTCGCGGCCGGCCACGGCTTCGGTGGGCTGAAGCGGTGGGCTGATGCGGTGGGCCGGGCGGCACCGCCGCGGAGGGGCAGGGCCGCTCAGCGGCCGTCACC
>NZ_MSJQ01000340.1 GCF_014596515.1 Streptomyces sp. CBMA156 | reverse complement strand
CGGCGAGGGCCGCCGGGATGCTCGCCGCGGTGCTGTTCGGCACGGCGGCCGCCGTCTTCGCGGTGGGCATCGGCGGGACGATGGGCTGGGTGCAGGAGGCGAAGACGCGCGACACCGCGGACGTCGTGGTGCACCCGATGCGGCCGGTCGGCCCGCCCGGTTCGGCCGCCGCTGCCGTGCCCGGCCTGCCCGACCGGGCCGTCGTCACCGCCGCGCTGGACACCCGGCCGGACACGGCCGCGTACTTCGGCAGCGGCACCGAGGACGTCACCGTCCCGGGGGTGGCCGGCAGCACCACGGTGACCGCCTTCGACGGTGACGCCTCCTGGGCGGGCTTCCGGATGGTCTCCGGGCGCTGGTACCGGGGCCCTGGCGAGGCCGTCGCGCCCGCCACCTTCCTGACCGAGGCCTCGGTCAGGATCGGCGACCAGGTGACCTTCACGACCCACGGCCGGGCCCTCACCGTCCGGATCGTCGGCGAGGTCTTCGACCCGCACACGCAGACCAACGAGCTCTTCACCGACGCCGCCGGCTACCCGCCGGGGACGGCCCCGCGGCCGGACTCCTGGTTCGTCAGGGTGAAGCCGGGCGCCGACCGCGCCGCCTACGCCACCGCCGTCGGCGCCGCGCTCGCCCCGGCACGGATGACCGCCGAGGCGGGCGGAGCGTACGGTTCCAGCGACGCGATCGCCGCGCTGGACTCGCTCACCGCGACCCTGACGCTGCTGCTGCTGGTGGTCGCCGGGCTCGGGGTGTTCAACACCGTCGTGCTGGAGATCCGGGAGCGCACCCGGGACACGGGTGTCGCCAAGGCGCTCGGCATGACCCCGGCGCAGACCGTGGGCGTGGTGCTCGCCTCGGTGCTCCTGGTCGGGGCCGTCGGCGGCGCGATCGGCCTGCCGGCGGGCCTGCTGCTGCACGGGGTGACCGTGCCCGCGATGGGCCACAGCGCCGGGCTGAACTTCCCGGCCGCCGCGCTGGACGTCTTCGGGACCCCGGTGCTGGTCCTGCTCGGGCTGGGCGGGGTGCTGATCGCGCTGCTCGGGGCGCTGATCCCGGCCGTGCGGGCGGCGCGGGCGCGGACGGTGGACGCGCTGCGGGCGGAGTGACGGAGCGGTGACGGCGGACGGGCGGCGGGCGGGGACCGGGTGGGCGCCCGGTGCCCGCCCGCCCTCCGCGTGGGCTCAGGAACCCTGGACGGACGGGCCCCCGTCCGCGGTCTCCCCCGCGCTCTCCTCCGCCGTCTCCTCCTCCGCCCGCTTCTCGGCCGCCCGGATCCGCTCGGTGAAGTCGTGCGCGTCGATCCGCTCGACCGCGGCCCCGTGCCGGGCGGCCAGCTCGTCGGCCGGGTCCGGCGCGGACTCCCTGATCTCCAGGGCGAGCAGCGCGCCGCCGTCCGGCACCCGGGGCGAGAGCACGATCAGCCCGGCGCCGCCCTCGGCCGCCTGGTGCTCCTCGGCCGCGTTGCCGAGCGCCGCGCCCGCCGCGAAGCCCAGCAGCACGCCGACCGGCCCGCCGAGCAGCCCGATCAGGCCGCCCAGCACGCCCGATCCGACGGTGGCCATGCCCGCGCCCCGGGTGAAGGTGTCCTTGACCTCCAGCAGGCCGTCGGCGCTGCGCTCCATCGCCGCCACCATCCGCAGGCCCGGCAGGCGCTGCGCCTCGTCGAAGGCCGGGCGCCAGGCACCGGCGTCGGGGAAGGTCAGCAGGACGACGTTGTGCTGGTCGCTCATGGCGCTCCGATCGGGCGGGGGCCGGCGGTGGCCGGGCTTCCATCGTGACCCTCGGCGCACGCCGCTGCCACCCCGGTGCAGCTCAGCGCGGCCCGTCCTCAGGGTGGTTGAAGACCGGCCCGAGGTCCGGCGGCAGGTGCTCGACCAGCAGGGCGACCGCCTCCTCCGCGGTGGCGGGCGTGCCGATGACCTCCCCGCCGCCCGGACGGCGGACGTGGTAGCCGCCGGGGTACAGCGGTTCGGCGTACGGCATGCCCGCGACCACGTACGGGGGCGAGGTCGCCAGGCTGAACCACAGGTTGTAGTGGCTGGTGAAGGGGAAGAACCGGGCCAGCCGGGGCTCGGCGCGGGCGGCCCGCAGCAGCCGTACCAGACCGGCGTTCTCGCTGTCCGGGCCGTGTCCGACCTCCCGCCGGACCTGCTCCCACCTCAGGGTGAGGATCTCCCAGCGGGCCTCCACCGCCGCCTCGGGACCGACCGCGCGGGCCTCGGCGATGTTCGGAACCCCGGGCTCGGGCAGAACGTCCTTCTGATCATCTGATCGCATGTCACGTAGTCTGCCGCCGGCCGCTTCCGGAAGCGAACGCCGCGGGTGGGTGGCCGATGTCGGCTCCGACGGCCGCACGGTCCCCGTGATAGTTCCCTGGTACGTCAACCCGGTGCTGGCTGGTCTCGTGCTCTGCGCCGTGACGCTCACCGTCCTCGCGGTCGTCCGGAGCAAGGGGAGGAGCACACCCCGGGACCGGGCCGAAACCCCCGGCCTGGGCGTACGGGAGGCCGGCTGAGCGGTCAGCCCCTGGCGGCTGCGGAGCCGCGCAGCTTGCGCCAGGTACGGCTGACGGTGGCCAGTCCGGTGCGCCCGGCGGCGGGCGCACCGGACTCCCAGGTCCGGGCGGCCTCGGCGAGGCTCTCCGCGGGCGCCGGGGTGACCGGTGGGCGGACCCGGGCGGCGTGCAGGAGGCCGGCGGGGCCGAGGGCGTCGAGCCGGGCCCTGGCGTGGTCGAGCAGCGCGGCGCCGGCGTCGGTGATCGCGGCCTCGCCGAGCGGGCGCGCAGGGAGACCGAGGCCGTCGGCCAGCCCGCGTTCCAGGGCGGTGCGCAGGTCCTGGACGGAGAGGTCGCGGACGGTCAGCGACAGGTGGGCGGACAGGCCCCCGGCGCCGACCGCGCGGTGCGCGAAGCCGCGCGGGACGTAGAGCACACCGCCGGGTTCGAGGACGCCGCGCAGACGCAGCGGGGAGCGCTCGTCGTCCGGGAGTTCGCCGAGCCGCCAGTCCGCCGTCGCCGGCGCGTCGTGGACGTACCAGGTCTTCCGTCCGGCGGCCTGGAGGACGAACACGTCGGCGTCGTCGCGGTGCACCGCGAGGCCCTGGCCGCCGGCGGGGGTGACGAAGAAGAACGCCTCGATCCGCCGGTCGAGCTCCTCGGAGAGCCGGGCCACCAGCTCGCCGGTCGGGCGGTGCCACTGGTCGACGCAGCGCAGCAGCAGCGTCGACCCGCGGCGCAGCAGGGCGAGCACCTTCGCGCGGTCGGCGAAGCCGTGGTGCGCCGTGCCGTTGACCACGCGGGAGGCGGTGAAGGCCTCGGACGGGATGGTGACCTTGTCGGAGCGGACCATCTCCAGGTACGGGGTGCGCAGCAGCCCGCTGTCGAAGGCGGCGTCCAGCTCGTCGAGGTCGAAGGGCGGGGCGAGCGCCTCCGGGGTGAAGAGCGCGGGCTCGCGCTGCCACCGGCGGCCGGTGAAACTCTCGACGTCGCCGACCCAGGCGGCGAGCGTGGGCGATTCCATGGTGTGTCCCGTGGTGTCAGGGGTGTTCCGTGGTGTCAGGTCGTTCCGGGGTGCTCGGTGCTCGGTGCTCGGTGCTCGGTGCTCGGCGCCCGGCGGGTCAGGCTCCGACCCGCGCCTCGAACCGTACGGAGAGCAGGGAGCGCAGCGGCACGTGGGCCTGCTGCTGCGGGCTGTGGACGGTCAGGCGGTTGTCCAGGGCGACGGTCAGCAGGCGCTCGGCCAGCGGCACGATGAGGTGCTTGGCCCAGCAGCGGGCGCCGTCGAAGCCGAAGGGCATGAACGCGGGCGTCTTCTCCGGGTCCGCGACGCCGTCCCAGCGCTCGGGGCGGAAGTCCAGCGGGTCCGGCCAGTAGTCGGGGTGGCGGTGCATCAGCAGCGGGAAGAGCGCGACGTCGTCCCCGGGGCGGATCTCGGGGTGCAGCCCGGTGTACGCCTCGCCGCCGTTGCGGTACAGCATCCAGGCGGGCGGGAGCAGGCGCAGGGTCTCCCAGAGGACGGTGGTGAGGTTCGCGCGGTCCTCCGGCCGGGCCCGCCCGGGGCCCAGCAGCCACAGGGCGTTGCCGGTCAGCGCGGCCACGCCGTCGCAGAGGGTGGCCGTCGCCCGCCGGTACATCGCGACGGCCTGCCTGCGCTCCAGCGGGTCGTCGGCGCCGCGGATCAGTGTGGCCAGTTCGGTGCGGCCCTCGTGGCCGGCGGAGCCGGGCCAGACGGTGACGGTGCGGTCGACGAGACGGGAGAGGGTGTCGGAGCGGGTGATGCCGCGCTTCGACAGCAGGGAGACCGGCAGCGGGTCGGCGGCGAACAGCCAGCGGCGCAGGTAGGAGGTGCCCGCGTAGGGCCAGGGGCCGGACAGCCCGCGTGCCGGGGGCGGGGGTTTCCGGACGCCCGCCATGGCGTCCTGTCCCAGGGCGCGGATGGTCCTGGTCGCGCTGTCGTGGGGGATGTCGGCGCCGGCGGCGGGTTTGTAGACCGAGCGCTCGGTGGAAAGAACGGGGCGTGCCGCGACGACTTCGGCCATCAGCCGGGAGTCCGAGACGCCGACCTTGGACGGGTCGATCCGGAACACCTTCTCATCCCTGTCCAGCAGTTCCCGAATTCTCGGGGCGTACACGACGGAACGGCTTCGGGTGGTCGCCGTCGCCATTTCTTCCACGGTAATCGAGCCTCCATTTCGAAATGGCCGGGACATGCGTTCCGGAGTGGCCCGGGAACGAATCCGGGGCGGCCCGCGGAGTGATTCCGAACGTGCCGAGGCGCCGGCGGGGGCGCCGGCCGACCCAGGCCCCCGCCGACGTCTGACCACGTCAGATGACGTGCAGCACCCACGCGTGGTTCGCGAGGTCCTCGTCCTTCTTGAACTTCCTGACAAGCGACTTGATCATCTTCATGACTAATCTCCATTCCTGGGATCGCGGGTGCGGCGGCACCGCCGCACCCGAGCCGTCAGAGGTATTCGGCATTCCGTCGCCGGGAGCCGAACGGGTTGATCTGTTCATGGACACTAATCGAAACTTCGCCTCCCGGACACCCCTTCGGCAGAAAAGTATGCGATCTCTGCGCGGTGTTAACGGTCTATTCGATGGTCGAATCGTTATAACCCGCGGAATGCCCCGGCGGAGTCCCGCCGGGGCCCTGGCGGGGAACGCGGAAGGGCCCCGCGAAGCCGCGGGGCCCTTCGGTGCGTGCGGTGCGAACCGCGTAGCGGGTCAGTTGTAGGTCGTGGTGACGGTCACGCCACCGAAGCCCTGCTGCCCGTAGAGGCTGAAGTACACCCAGCCGGACGGCGGGTTGGCGATGGTCAGGGTCTCGCCGTTGTCGCCGTTGGTGGACTTGGCCTTGTACGAGCCGGTGGTGGCCCAGGCGTTGCCGTTGTAGTAGAGGTCGGCGTTGCCGGTGCCGCCGCTGGTGGTGATGGTCAGCTGCTGCACGCCGGCCGGCAGGTACAGGAAGCTGTAGCTGTAGTTCCCGGTGGTGGCGGCGACGCCGTCCCGGCGGCAGTTCTTGTCGAACTGCCGGGTGTCGGCGGTGGTGCACAGCGGGGCCTTGGGCTGCTCGGTGGGCAGCGAGCCGCAGTTGTCGGCGCCGCACTCCTTGAGCCAGGCGGCGAAGTCGGCGTCGTACTTGGTGCCGATGGTGGTCTTCAGCAGGGTGCGGGCGCCGTTCCAGTCGCCGGCGCGGTACTTGGTGAGCAGCGCGTCGACGTCCTGGGGGTGCGACTGGAGCATGTAGCGGACGGCCAGGTAGCCCCAGTTGTAGATGCGGGTGGAGTCCGCGTTGTCGTACGTGGTGTCGAACAGGGTGCTCAGGCTGTAGGTGCCCTTGCCGGCCTGGGCGACCGCGGCGTCGTAGTGCTCCTTGCGGTAGCCGTAGGAGACGTACTCGGCGAGGCCCTCGACCCACCAGATGGTCGGGGTGGTCATGCCGGCCTCGAAGTCGCCGAACATGTCGTAGCGGCCGTCGAGGTAGTGGGTGTACTCGTGGTTGAGGTTCCAGATCTGGAACTCGGGGCGCAGCCAGGAGGCCTCGTGGGCGATGAAGCGGGCCTGGTTGCCGACCGTGGCCGGGTTGCCCTCCTCGTACATGCCGCCGTTGTCGACCTCGATCTTGTACATCTCCCAGGCGTACAGGCTGTAGTTGTAGTAGTCGTCGAAGACGACGACCTCGAGGTTGGTGTTGTTGTCGTTCGGGACCGGGCCGCCGTCCTTGACGATCTTGTGGAAGTAGGCGTCCTGGTTGACCAGGCTGGTGCAGGTGTCGGCGAGCTGCTGCGCGGTCATCTCCTGCGCGCGGATGCGCAGGTTGGCGTTGCAGGTGTGGTCGATGGTGAGCACCTGCGGGACGAGCTTGGCGGGCACGTCACAGGTGCCGTAGTACGAGCAGTTGCCGGCGTCCTTCTTCTCCGTGAACCAGAGCAGGTTCATGGTGAGCGGACCGGTGTTGCCGACCAGCGGGTAGCGGTTGATCAGGTCCTTGAGGATCGGCCGGCCCTGGGCGCGCAGCGCGTCGTTGGCGACGAAGTTGCCCAGCTGGATGCCGATCTTGGTGACCACGTCGCCGCCGTCGATCAGGCCGCTGTTGCGGGTGACGAAGGACGACACGGTGGTGGCGAAGGACGGGTCGGCCTGGAGGGCCGCGGTGAACTCCGGCAGGTCGAAGCCGCGCTCGATGACGGTCTCGGTGTTGGCGACGGCGCTGGTCATCGCGGCGGGCCAGCTGCCGGTGTAGTCGTTCAGCAGCCGCTTGACGACGCCGGTGTAGCGGGCGTTCTCCTGGGCGCTGTCGATCAGGGTGACGGCCTCGGCGAGGGTGGCGCCGTTGGCGGCGGTGACGTCCTTGCTGTGCGGGGCGGCGTAGAAGGCGTCCAGCGCGCCGCGGATGGCGGTCTTCAGGCTGTCGCCGTACGGGCCCACGGCGTCCGCGTTGTACCACTGCACGTAGTAGCCGGCCCGCAGGAAGCCCACCAGCTGGCCGGCCGAAGTGGAGTTGTCGCCCGGGTAGGCGGCGGAGACGTCCCGCAGCGCGTTGGCGACGGTGACCATCTGGGCCTCGTTGAAGGCGCCCTTGGCGTCGTTGCCCTTCAGCTGGAACAGCGTGTCGATGCAGTCGAGGCCGGCGGACTTGACCTGCTGGACCAGCGCGGCACCGGACTTGCCGGTGAACGCGGAGACGTCGCAGGCGGCCGCGAGCTGCCGCGCCGCCGGGGCGGCGCCGACGGCGGTGCCGGCCGCGGCC
>NZ_MSJQ01000034.1 GCF_014596515.1 Streptomyces sp. CBMA156 | reverse complement strand
ACGCGGACGGCTTCACCACGGCCGCCACCGACCCGCTGCCCTCGGGCACCGCGTTCGGCGCCGTCGGCGCGGTGCCCCGCGTCACCGGGCGGACCACCGGCACGGCCACGCTGTTCGTCAGCACCGCGCGGCTCTCCCGGGGCACGGCACACCCGCCCCTCACGGCCGTCGAGATCCGGACCGAGCGGGTGCCCGAGGGCCACCGCCTCCACGTCCGCTGGCCGGACGGCGGGCGGCACACCGCCCTGCTCGCCACCGGCTCCGTCACCGTCCACCGGGAGGACTGACCACCATGCGACTCGCCCTCTCCACCCTCGGCCTGCCGGGCCTCCCGCTCGCCGAGGTGCTCCGGCTGGCGGCCGAGCACCACTGGCAGGGACTCGAACTGCGGTGCGCGCCCGGCGAACCCGTGCACCCCGCCATGACGGCCGGCGAACTGCGGAGCGCCCGAAGGGAGTTCGCCGCCCACGGGATCACCCCGCTCGCCGTCGCCTCCTACCTCGGGGTCGCCGCGGAGCCCGGCGACGACGACCGGCTGGAAGCGGTCGCCGCCCTGACCGACCACCTGCGGCTGGCCGCCGACCTCGGG
>NZ_MSJQ01000339.1 GCF_014596515.1 Streptomyces sp. CBMA156 | reverse complement strand
GGGCCAGCCCGAGGAGACGGTGCGGACGGCCTGGACGGGCGCGCCGACCGGCGCCTCGCTCACCCGGGCCGCGCGCACCGGCGCGGCGGCCGGGGCGACGGCCTGGTCCAGGCGCAGCACGAAGTTGACGTAGTCCAGCGGCTTGCCCGGCCAGTGGCAGTCGTTGCTGGTGAGCAGCCGGCTGCGCAGGCCGTCGTGCTCGGTGACCGGCCCGGGGGTGGTGCGCAGGTTCGGCTGCCAGCTGCGGCCCCACAGGTGGTGTTCCAGGGACAGCGTCCAGCTCTCCTCGTCCACGTCGATCGCGGCGCCGACCCGGCCGGGCAGCACCCGCAGCCCGTACGCGCCGCGGACGACCACCCGCTGGTCGAAGTCGGCGCTCCTGCCGACCACGGTGATCCGCCACGCGCCGTGGAACCTGAGCATGCCTGCCTCCTGACGCCGTGGCGCCCGCTCCGGCAGAGGGCGCCCCGTCCACGTCTACGGCCCCGCACCGGCGCGCGGCTCAACCGGTGAGCCGGCCGCTCGGCGAGCCCGGCGCGCGACCCGGCGCGCCCGGCCGCCGGCTCAGCCGGTGAGCCAGCCCGCCTGGGCGGCCCGGACCCCGGCCTGGAAGCGGCTGCGGGCGTCGAGGCGTTCCATCAGGTCGGTGGCGATGCGGCGGGCGGTCCTGGGCGAGACGCCCAGGCGCTTGGCGATGGCGTCGTCGGTGTGGCCGTCCGCGAGCAGGGTGATGGCGGCCTGTTCCTGGGCGCTGAGCCCGTGCTCGTTGAGGCGGGTGGTGGTGCCGAGCGGCTGCGCGTCCGCCCAGACGGTCTCGAACAGCGCGCACAGCGCGGCCAGCATGCCCTGCCCGGTGAGCACGACGGCGCCGGTGGCGGTGCTGTCACTGAGGATCGGGATGACGGCGGTGGCGCGGTCGACGACGATCATGCGGGTCGGCAGTGCGGCCACGGTGCGGACCTGGCCGCCGTGGGAGACGAGCCAGTTCACGTACTCCACGGTGTGCGGGCTGTTGCGGATGCTGTCCAGGTAGACGGTGCGCATCCGGATGCCGCGTTCCAGCAGGTCGAGGTCGAGGGGCTTGGCCGCCTCGATGTTCTCGGGCTTCTGGCCGCCGTCCGGGGCGAAGGTCATGACCTCCTCGCGCACCTCCCGGGTGAGCGTGGTGAGCCGGTCGCGGATCTGGTCGAGGCCGGTCAGCTGCTCGACGCCGGGCTGGTCGGAGGCCGGGCGCAGGTCGGCGTACTCGGCGATGAGCTGGGCGGCGGCGGCCCTGGAGGCCTCGATGCGCGACTGCTGGGCCGCGAGTTCGGCCTGCTGGCGGGCCATCAGGATCTCCATCCCGACCTCGGGGGAGACGGCGCGCAGCTCGCCCGCGCGGTCCGCGGACGGGCGCAGCAGCGCCAGCTCGCTGAGCGTGTCCAGGGCCTGCCTGACCTGCTGCTCCGGCAGGGCGAGGCGCACGCCGAGAGCGGCCACCCCCTCCTGCGGGTGCGCGAGCATCGTCCGGTAGACCGTTTCCGAGACCTTGTCCAGCCCCAGTGCCGTCAGCATTTCCCCACCCCCGTGATGAACCGGTGTTCGATCCGCGCGCGATCATTTCACAACCCTCCGGGCGTGACCATCGCCGTGGTGGACGGTTCAGGCCTGGGCCGGTACGGTCCTCGCCCTTTCCTATGTGCCGAACGCCCTTGCGCGGCAAGCTCGTTGCATGTACCTCGTCCACACCGCGCTGCGCCCCGATTCGCCGGGCCTCGCGCTGCCCCCCGACGCCCGTGAGCTGCTGCTGGCCGCCGCCCTTCCCGGGGACCGGGTCGAGCACCTGGTCGTCCATCCGGAGGCGTTCCCGGATCCGGTGCTCGGGGTGTACCTCGTCGCCGACTCCCTCGCCGAGGCGGAGGGCCGGGCGGCCGTGTTCTGCGGTCGGGTGCTGGCGGCCGTGCCCGGGTTCGCGGGCTGGAGGGCGGCGGGGTCGGGCGTGCCGCTCGTCGCGGCGTTCTACGAGCGGCTGCTGTCCGGCACCGCCGGCGCGGACGGTGTGGCCGGCGCGGATGGTGTGGCCGGCGCGGATGGTGTGGCCGGTGTGGACGGTGTGGCCGGTGTGGACGGTGTGGCCGGTGTGGACGGTGTGGACGGTTCCGCCGCCCCGGCCGACCCCGCCCGTGAGGCCGGTTCCGCCGGCCCTGGCCGGAACGGTCCAGGGGCGCTTCCGTCCACCTGAATCCCCTTCCACGGGCCGTGACCAGCGACGAAGCTAGTTGATGTCGGCAGGGAACACCGCCGGCGACAGACCGGAGAGAGCGTCACCGCGGGACGCGAACACCGGAACAGCCCCGAGCCCGTCACATCCGAGAAGGAGACACCGTCATGCTTCGTTCCGTCCCAGCCAAGGCCGCCGCGGTCGCCGCCCTCGCCCTCGCCGCCCTGGTCCCCGCCGTCGCCGCCCAGGCCTCCCCCGCCCAGCCGGCGGGCGTCGTCCTGGCCGAGGCCGCCGAACCGGCCGTCGCCACCGTCGCCACCACGATCACCCCCGGCCCGTCCGACAACATGATCTGGGGCTGATCCCCGGGCCGCGGGCGCCCACCGATCGGCTGCTCCTGCAGGGCAGCCGCCCGGCCCGGCCGGACCGTCCCGCCGCGCACCGCTCACGGTGCTCCGGGACCGCCGGCCCCTCGGTCCGCGACGCCCCGAACGCTTCACGACGACGCACCGCTGACGGCGCGCGGCCGATGACGCCCCGCCGTCGCCCCCCTCGACTTCTCACACCCTCGGACACCTCGGGAGATATGTCATGTCCAAGACCAGTCTTCGCCGTGCCGCCGCGCTGACCACCGCCGCCGCGGTCCTGCCGCTCAGCCTCGCCCTGGGCGCCTCCACTGCCTCCGCCAGCGTCGGCACCTCCATCGCCGCCACCGCCAAGGCCAACGTGGGCAAGAACGCCTGTTCGGTCAACAGCGCGGGCGGCAACTACTTCTACAGCAGCTGCACCGGCGCCGTCGGCGGCACCCCCGAGAACTGGTGCGCGGACTTCGCCATGTGGGTCTGGAAGCAGAACGGCGTGGATGTGCGCGGCCTGAGCCCGTGGGCCGGCGACTTCGGCCGCTACAACGGCGGGCTGCACAAGACTCCGCAGGTCGGCGACGCGGTCCTGTACGACTACAGCGGCGGCTACGCGGCGCACGTGGCGATCGTGACGGCCGTCGGCAACGGCACGATCACCACCATCGGCGGCAACGAGGGCGGTACCAGCGGCAACTGGGCCGCCACCTCCAGGGTCAAGGAAGTGACCCACAGCTCCGCCATCGGCTACAGCTGGGGCGGCCAGCGCCTCAGCGGCTACGTGTCGCCGATCGGCGGCACCGACTCCGGCAGCCCCGCCGCCCCCGCCCCGACCCCGCCCGCGCCGAACCACGTGTACGACAACGTCCGCTTCGCCAACGGAAACTGGCAGGGCGCCGCCCTCGCCGACGCCGGTGCGGACGTCTCCCAGGTCGTCACCGCGGCGCTGCCCAACGGCGACCTGCACGTCGTCACCCTCAGCAACGGCAAGGTGTACGACAACGTCCGCTTCGCCAACGGCAACTGGCAGGGCGCCGCCCTCGCCGACGGCGCCGGCACCATCTCCTCGATCGCGGCCGTCGGCATGCCCAACGGCGACATGCACCTGGAGACCGTGGTCAACGGCAACGTGTACGACAACGTCCGCTTCGCCAACGGTTCCTGGCAGGGCGCGGCCCTCGCCGACGCCGCCGGCACCATCACCCAGGCGGGGGTCGCCGCGATGCCCAACGGCGACCTGCACCTGGTCACCCTGGCCAACGGTGTCGTGTACGACAACGTCCGCTTCGCCAGTGGCGCCTGGCAGGGCGCCGCGGTCGCCGACGCCGGCGGCAAGGTGGCCTCGATCTCGGTGGCCGGCATGCCGAACGGCGACATGCACCTGGCGACCGTGGGCGAGCGCAACGTGTACGACAACGTCCGCTTCGCCAACGGCAACTGGCAGGGCGCCGCCCTCGCCGACGCCGGCGGCGCGGTCGGCCAGGCCGCGATCACCGCGATGCCCAACGGCGACCTGCACCTGGTCACCCTGAGCAACGGCAACGTGTACGACAACGTCCGCTTCGCCAGTGGCGCCTGGCAGGGCGCGGCCGTGGCGGACGCCGGTGGCAAGGTGAACGCCATCGCCGCGACCGGGATGCCCAACGGCGACATGCACCTGAACACCCTCGCCAACTGACCCTCCTCCCCCCCTGATCAGCCGCTCTGCACCACACAGCCGTCCGCTCCCGCCGGGGAGCGGGCGGCTGCCCTCGTTCGCCCCCGCCCAAGCCCGTCAGCGCTGGGCGGCGGCCAGGGAGCGGAGCTGGACGTGGACGGCGGCCGGTTCGGTGCCGGTGAGCGCCGCGATCTCGGCGGCCGGCAGGTCGAGGACCAGGTGCAGCAGCAGGACGTCCTGCTGGGTGGCGGTGAGGTGGGCGACCGGCCCGAACGGCCGGGGCCCGGCCAGGATACGGACCCGGCGGCGCACCGCCTGCCAGGCGCAGGCCGTCGGGCTGGCGGTGGACAGGGCGTCGAGCCAGTGGCCGCCGAGTTCCTCGAAGGCGTCGTGGACGGCCAGTCGGGCGTCGGCGGGCGGCAGGAGCAGTTCGGCGTAGTCCAGGTAGTGGCGCTGGTGGAGGTCGCGCAGCGCCCGCAGGCCCAGCGCGGGCCCGGGGTCGGCCGGGCGGCGGGATGGTGTCGGCATGGTGGTGTCCCGAGGTGGCGCGGGTGGGTGCTGGTCCGCGGCCGGGGCGCGGGTCGCGCACCCCGGCCGAGGACCCGGTCACACGAGGACCGACGGGTTGTCGTCGGTGCCGTCGCGGCCCGCCGCGGCGGGATGGCCGGGGCTCTCGTCCCGGTCGGCGGCCCGGCTGTTGCGCAGGGTCACCCACAGGCGGAACAGGATGTCCGTCGAGGCGCCCGCGCTGGAGGACTGCATGGCCCGGGCGAACTCGCTCTGGTACGTACGCGAGTTGACCGGGACCGGGGTGCGGGAGTTGTTCGTCCGCTCCCAGGCCGCCGCCCACTGGGCGCGGCGGGCCTCCTTGACCCCGCAGACCTCCATGTAGGCGAGGAACACGGGCTTGCGCAGCGGGGCTTCGCCCTTGAGGACCAGGGACAGGGTGCTGGAGGGCAGGCGTTCGCCCCGCTCGCGGGCCCGGCGGTCCAGTTCCCTCAGGGAGGGCCAGTCGGCCTTGCGGCGCATCTCGTGCATCGCCCGGCGCAGGTCGGCGAAGGAGTCGACCTGCTGGGGGTCGACCCGGCGGGGTGCGCGCAGCAGCCGCCGGCTCCCCGAGGGGCGGGGGACGTGGGACCAGTAGTTGGCCTGGGCCCACTTGCGCCGGATGGTCTTGAGGTCGCCGCCGCATTCGCGGGTGACGGCCTCCACGACCTTCCAGCTCGGCACGGAGCGGCCGTCGGCGGCCCGTTGCAGGGTGGTGGGGTGGTAGTTGGTCCGAGCGGCGAGCTGACGGTACGTCAACCCGGCCTGCTCGCGCTGATTCCGCAGCAGGATGGCCAGCCGGGCGAGCGCCGGCTCGGTCACCTCGATCGGATTCTCTTGGCGTCCCATCGCAGGCAGGCGTTCTTCCTAGGCCTGCCCCCGTCGCAGCCTCGCGGCCAACAGGCAGCCGCCCGTGGCCAGTTCGATCGCCGCCCCGGCCGACATGCCCGTTGCCACCAGGACGGCGGCCAGCACGACCACGACGACGACCACGGCCGTCTCACCGGTCGCGAACGGCCCGTACGGGTACGGGCGCAGCGGTACGGGGTCCGCCGTCGCGCAGCGGGTGCGGGTTCGGGTGCGGATGCGCTTCTTCCGGTTCCTCGTCATCGAGGAGGCCTCCATATCACTGTCCACTCCAACTGACGGGCACTTGTGCGGTTGGCGTCGCACTGTGTGCCCGGTGGCATCACACTCTGTCAGGCGTATGGGTGAATCCCAATCGGTTCGGTGAACATCGCGCAGATTGATGCGCCACTGTCCCGGTCTCCGCCCGCAATTCTGTGAACGCCCTATCAGAAACACACAGTTCAACGAACTGAAACCGAATTTTGATGCGCCTTTGTGCAGCATGCCCTTGTGAGCCGTCCTGGCTGGATGTGACGATTTGGAGCGGCGTTCATCCGGACCCGCGGGTCCGGAACCCGGGGGCGCTGTTCACTCCAACAACTCGGGAACATCGGCAGCGGGCCGTGTTGGCGCATGGGTCCGCCCGAACAGCAGAGACCGCCCGGCCCTGGTGGCCCGAGCGGTCTCTCTGTATTTCCCGGCACCGTCCGGTGCCCCGCGTTCGGCGGACGGCGGGTCACCCGCCCGCCGGGGCGGGGGCGAGGGCGGGGCGGGGTGCCGTGGCCGGGGTGTGCAGTGCCGGGTAGTCGGTGTAGCCGTCGGCTCCGCCCGTGTACATCAGGCCGCGGTCGCGCACCTGGTTGACCGGGGCGCCGGTGCGCAGCCGGTGGACGAGGTCCGGGTTGGCGAGGAACGGGCGGCCCAGCGCGATCAGGTCGGCGCCCGCGGCGAGCAGCCCCTCGGCGGCGGCCCTGCCACCGTCCTCGGGCAGCGGGCCGCCCCAGCCCAGCACCGGGTTGGCGATGAGGGTGCCGGGCCAGGCCGCGCGCAGCTCGCGGAACAGCGCCTGGCCGGGGTCGGCGAACACGACGTGCAGGTAGGCCGGGCCGGTCCCGGCGAGGGCGGCGACCAGTTCCGGGTAGATCGCCTCGGTGTCGCCCTCGGCCATGGCGTTCGCGGTGACGCCGGGGGCGATCCGGACGCCGACCCGCTCGGCGCCGATCGCGTCGGCGACGGCGCGCACGACCTCGCCGGTGAACCGGATGCGGTGGGCGACCGGTCCGCCGTAGGCGTCGGTGCGCCGGTTGGTGTCCTGGCCGAGGAACTGGTGGAGCAGGTAGCCGTTCGCGGAGTGCACCTCGACTCCGGCGAAGCCGGCGGCCACCGCGTTGCGGGCGGCGTTCGCGAAGTCCTCGACGGTGGCGCGGATGTCGTCGGCCGTCATCTCGCGCGGCACCACCGCAGGACGCGGACCGGACGGGGTGTGCACCGGGCCGGGGAACGGCACCGGGGAGGGGGCGACGGGGTGCAGGCCGCTGGTCTCCGGGTGGCCGATCCGGCCGCCGTGCTGGAGTTGCAGGAACATCCGTCCGCCGGCGGCGCGCACGGTGTCGGTGACCGTCCGCCAGCCCTCGACGTGCGCGTCCCGGTGGATGGCCGGGATGTTCGGGTACGTCGCGCCGACCCGGTTCGGGGTGGTGGCCTCGGCGATGATCAGCCCGGCGCCGGCCCGCTGGGCGTAGTACTCGGCCATGACCGGCAGCGGGGTGCCGTCGGCGGCGGCCCGGTTGCGGGTCATGGGGGCCATCACCAGGCGGTTCGGCAGGTCGAGCGGGCCGAGCCGGGCGGGCTCGAACAGGTCGCGGGCGGCGGGGGCGGCGGGGGCGGCGGGGGCGGCGGGGGCGGGGTTCTCGGTCATGACAGGGTCCCTTCCGGGCACGGGGACGGGTACGGGGCTTCGGAGTTCGCGAGGCGGAGGGGGCGGCGGGGCGGGGCCTCAGGCGGCTTCAGGCCGCGGTGCCCCGGTCGGCCGGGAAGCCGTGGGAGCGGGCCGCGAGCACCACGGCGAGGACGGGGACGAGCAGGACGAGCGCGCTCCAGGCGAACGCTCCCGCGCCGAACAGGTCGAACAGCAGCCCGCCGAGCAGTCCCCCGAAGGCCATCGCCGCGTTCCAGAGGGTGACCAGCGCGGCCTGCACGGCGTCGGCCGCGTCCCCGGCCACGTCGCCCGCGGCGGTCTGGAGCAGGGTCGGCACGCCGCCCCAGCCCAGGCCCCACAGCGCGGCCGCGGCGTAGACGGCGGGGGTGCTGTCGGTCCCCAGCACGAGGCCGGTCGCGGCGACGGCGACGAGCAGCGTGGCGGCCACCGTCAGGACCCGCAGCCTGCGGTGGATGAGCGCGCCCACCAGCCAGATGGAGAGCAGCGAGGCGCCGCCGAAGACCAGCAGCACGGTGCCGGTGGAGTCGCCGAGGCCGAGGTCGTCGAGGAGCGTGGCGATGTAGGTGTAGAGGACGGTGTGCGCCAGGACGAACAGGAGGGTGACGGTCAGCACCGGCCGCACCCCTGGCCTGCGCAGCGCGACCCGTACGGGCGTACCGGCGGAGTGCTCCCGGCCGGGCTGGTCGGGCACGAAGGCGGCGATCCAGGCGAGCAGCAGCAGGGTCAGGCCGGTCATGGCCAGGAACGCGGTCTGCCAGTTCACGGCGTCTCCCAGGAACGTCCCGGCCGGGACGCCGAGCGACAGCGCGAGGGGGATGCCGGCCATCGCCACCGCGACGGCCCTGCCCTCCAGGTGCGGCGGTGCCAGCCGCCGGGCGTAGCCGGCGAGCAGCGCCCACGCGAGGCCGGCGGCGACGCCCGCGACGAACCGGGCCGCCATGGTCAGCGGGTACGCCGACGACACGGCGGTGACGGTGTTGGCGGCGGCGAACCCGGCCATCGAGACGAGCAGCAGGCGCTTGCGCGACCAGCGGGCGGTGGCCACGGCGAGCGGGATCGCGGTGAGCGCGGTGCCGAGGGCGTAGACGGTCACGGTCTGCCCGGCCGCCGACTCGCCGACGCCCAGGTCGGCGCTCATCGCGGGCAGGAGTCCGGCGGGCAGCGTCTCGGTGAGGCTGGTGATGAAGACGGCGGTGGCCAGGGCGAGCAGTGCGGGCAGCGGGAGGCGGCCGGGGCCCGGGGGCGGCGCCTTGCGGGGCGCTGTCTTGCGGGGTGTCCCGGGTGATTCGGCGGGTGCGGTGGCGGGCATGACGGGTCGTCCTGTTCGTGGGTGTGGTGTGGGTGTGCCGATGTGGGTGTGGCCGGGGGTGTGGTGCGGCGGTGGGGGTGCCGCTCAGTGGCGGGGCGCGGAGCCCGGCCGGGCGGTGGCGCAGCCGAGGCCGCCGTCGACGGCGAGCACGGTGCCGGTGGTGAAGGTGGCGTCGGCGGCCAGGAAGAGCGCGGTGCGGGCCACGTCGTCGACGGATCCGCGGCGCCCGAGCGGCGGTGCGGCGTCTTGCCGGGGGCCCCGGGCAACGCCGTCGGCGGGTGTGCCGATGGCGCCCGGCGAGACGGCGTTGACGCGCACGCCGCGGTCGGCGAGTTCGACCGCGAGCACGTGGGAGAAAGCGTGCACGGCCGACGCCGTCATGGCGTGCACGCCCGCGTCCGGCATGCCGGGCCGGCAGGCGTCCGCCGCCACCGTGGTGAAGACGATGGCGCCGTCGTCGGCGACCAGCGGTGCCAGCGCCCGGACGGCGAGGTACGCGCCCTTCGTGGCGGCGGTGAACTGCCGGTCGTAGCGCTGTGTTTCGGACTCCGGCTGCGGCTCCGTCTCCGTCTGCTGCTGCGGCGGCTGCGGCTGCGGCTGCGGCTGCGGCTGCGCGGTGCCGGGCTCGGCGGCGACGAACAGCATGTCGACGGTGCCGAGGGTGCTCCGCGCCGCCCAGGCGAGCGCCGCGGCGTTCGCCTCGGCGGCGTCCCCGGCCGCCCCGGCACCCCCTGTGTCCCCTGCGTCCCCCGTGTCGCAGGCGACCAGGGTCGCCGCCGTACCCAGCCCGGCCGCCGCCTCCGCCGATCCGTGCGCCGCGCCGCCGGTCAGCAGCACGCGGGCGCCGCCTTCGACGAGGCGCTTGGCGATCGCGAGGCCGACCCCCGTGGTGCCACCGACGACGACCGCGTTCCGGCCCGTGTACTTCGGCATGGTCCGCTCCCTCCGATCGCTCGTGTCGTGTCGTGTCGCGTCGTTCTGCCGTTCTGCCGTTCTGCTGGCTTTCGACAGGAACGACTCTGGCCGGGAGCGCTTCGGGTCGGCTGACGATCCGCTGACGGTGCCCCGGAGCGGCTGACGGTCCCCTGCCGGTGCTCCGGGACACGCCGTGTAGCGTGCAGACATGCGTTTCGGGGTGCTGGGTCCGCTTGCGGTGTGGGACGCCGCGGGCGATCCGGTGAAGGTCCCCGAGGCGAAGGTCCGCACGCTGCTGGCCGCGCTCCTCGTCCGGGAGGGGCGGGTGGCCTCCGCGGACCTGCTGGTCGACGAGCTGTGGGGCGACGAACCGCCCGGCAATCCGGCCAACGCGCTCCAGGCCAAGGTGTCCCAGCTGCGCCGGGCGATCGGCCGCGACCGCGTGCTGCGCCAGGGCGCCGGCTACCGGCTGGCCCCCGCCGCGGCCGACGGCGGCGAGAGCGGCGAGGCGGGCGAGCCGGACGAGGTGGAC
>NZ_MSJQ01000338.1 GCF_014596515.1 Streptomyces sp. CBMA156 | reverse complement strand
GACCCCGGCCGGGGCGACCGTGCCGTCCCCCGCCCGGGCCGCCGCACCGGCCCGCGAGACCGCCCTCCCCCAGCAGCTGATCGGCCTGCCCGGCATCCCGGACATCGTCGACCTCGGCGACGCGATGATCATCGCCGGGCTGCCCACCTCCCACCTGCTGGTCCTCGAAGTCACCACCGCCGGACGCGCCGTGCTGCACCTGCCCCGGCTGGAGGTCGGCCAGGGACTCACCACCGCGATCGCCATGATCGTCGCCGAGGAGCTGGACGCCCGGCTCTCCGACGTCGACGTCCCGCTCTCCGACTCCCGCCCCGAACTCTGCTTCAACCAGCTGACCGGCGGCTCCACCTCGATCCGCGCGCTGTACGACCCGGTGCGCGCCGCGGCCGCCGCCGCCCGGGCCCGGCTGGTGACCGCCGCCGCCGAGCGCTGGAACGTTCCCGCGACCACCCTGCGCACCGCCGACTCCGCCGTCCTCGCCCCCGACGGCCGCCGGCTCGGCGACTGGAACGTTCCCGCGACCACCCTGCGCACCGCCGACTCCGCCGTCCTCGCCCCCGACGGCCGCCGGCTCGGCTACGGCGGCCTCGCCACCCGGGCGGCCGGCGTCACCACACCAGCCGTCCCCTCCTTCCCCAAGTCCCCCGAGCAGCTGCGCCTGGTGGGCAGGCCGACCGGCCGGATCGACGCCCGCGACATCGTCACCGGCCGCGCCACGTACGCCGGGGACCTCCGGATCCCGGGCGCCGTGCCCACCGTGGTCGCCCGACCGCCCACCGTCAACGGCACCCTCAAGTCACTGGACGCCTCCGTCGCCCGCGCCATGCCCGGAGTGCTCGGCGTGGTGCGGATCCCCACCGGCGTCGCCGTCCTCGCCGAGACGTTCGACCAGGCGCTCAAGGGCCGCGACGCGCTGCGCACCACCTGGAACCCGGGCCCGGTCGCGGGCCTGTCCGACGCCGACGTACGGTCCCGGCTGCGCGCCGCCCACCTGCCGTCCCCGCCGCCACCGCTGCTCTCCCACCGCGTGGAAGGGGAGTTCGACTTCGCCTTCGTCAACCACGCCCCGATGGAGGTGCTCACCGCCGTCGCCGACGTCCGGCCGAACCGCGCCGAGCTGTGGTTCGCCTCGCAGAGCCCGATCCTCGCCCAGGGGACCATCGCCGCCGAACTCGGACTGCCGGAGGAGGCCGTCACCGTCCACGTGGTGCGCGGCGGCGGCTCGTTCGGCCGCCGGCTGTTCTTCGACGCCGCCCTGGAGGCCGCCCAGGTCTCCAAGGCCGCGGGCCGCCCGGTCAAGCTGATGTGGACCCGCAACGACGACATGCGCCACGGCCGGATGCGCCCGGCCAGCCACCACCTGGTCCGGGCCACCTACGGCCTCGGCCGGGTGTTCAGCTGGGAGCACCACGTGGCCAGTGTCAGGACCGACCTCGGACACGGCCTCGGCGACATGCTCACCGCGGCCGGCTACAACCTCCCGCTGGCCGGGCTCACCGCCTCCGAACTGTTCTTCCTGCTCACCGAGCGGATCCCGTACGACGTCGGCGTGCCCACCCAGTTGCTCGCCGAGCTGCCGCTGGATCTGCACACCGGCAGCTGGCGCTCGGTCTACTCGGGCACCGTCCGGGTCTCCGACGAGATCATGGTGGACGAGGTCGCCCGCCGGATGGGCCAGGACGAACTGGCCTTCCGCCGCGCCCGGCTGCGCAGCGCCGCCGGGCGGGCCGTGCTCGACGAACTCGCCAGGAGGGGCGACTGGGGCCGCCCGATGCCCCCCGGCCGGGCCCAGGGCATCGGCTACCACGACGAGAACAGCTCCACCGCCGCCTACCTGGTCGAACTCGACGCCACCGACCGGGCCAACCCCCGGGTCACCAAGGCCGTCATCGTCGCCGACGTCGGCCGGGTGATCAACCCCAAGGGCCTGGAGGCCCAGCTGACCGGCGCCCTGGTCGACGGCATCTCGGTGATCCTCCAGGCCGGCAACCACCTCGACAACGGCGCCTTCCGGGAAGGGAGTTACGGCGACTTCCACTACGCCCGGCAGCGGCACACCCCGCCGGTGGTGGAGATCCACCTGATGCCGCCGAGCGGACCGCCGGGCGGCGCCGGCGAACTCGGCGTCCCGGCCGCCTCCGCCGCCGTCGCCAACGCCTACGCCCGCGCGACCGGGACCAGCCCGCGCTCCTTCCCCATCAACTTCTGACCGTCCGATCGCCTTCCGTCCCCATCGTCTTCCGACTCCCGACCGCCTTCCGACCACCAGCCGAGGAATCCCGACTCCCCATGCCGAGCCACACCTTCGTCCTCAACGGGCAGCCCGTCACCGTCGAGGCCCCGGACGACATGCCGCTGCTCTGGGTGCTGCGCGACAAGCTCGGTGTCACCGGCCCCAAGTACGGCTGCGGGGTGGGCGTCTGCCGCGCCTGCACCAGCCACCTGGACGGTCAGGAGTTCCAGCCCTGCACCCGGTCCGTCAAGGACTGCGCGGGCCGCACCGTCACCACCATCGAGGGCCTGGCCGACGGCGAGGTCCTGCACCCGGTCCAGGAGGCCTGGCTCTCCTGCGACGTCGCCCAGTGCGGCTTCTGCCAGCCGGGCCAGATCATGACCGCCGTCGCCCTGCTGCGCCGCACCCCGAACCCGACCGACGCGGACATCGACCAGATCCAGAACATCTGCCGCTGCGGCAGCTACCCGCGCATCCGCGAGGCGATCAAGCAGGCCGCCGCCCGGCGGGCGCACTGACCGGGCCCGGCCCCACTCCGTCGCTCCACACCCTGGCCACACCGGTCCGGACCACCTAGGCTGACCGGACCCCAGTCGCCGAGCCGCGCGAGGATGACGCATGATCAGGCGCCGTTCACTGCTCGCCCTCGCGGGCCTGGGCGGGGCCGCCGCCCTGCTGCCCGCCGGTCCCGTCCACGCCGCCCCGCCGCGCACCATCGACCTGCCCGCACCCACCGTCGGGCGCCCGGTCGGCACCACGACCCTGCACCTGGTCGACCGCGACCGCCCCGACCCGTTCGCGCCCGTCCCGGCACCGCGCGAACTGATGGTGCAGCTTTGGTACCCGGCGCGCGGCACCGCCGGCCGGCCCCGCGCGCCGTACATCACCCCCCGGGTCGCGGCCGCGATCGAGCAGGACCTGCCGCTGGACCCCGGCACCCTCGCCCGGGTCCGCCCCACCGCCCACACCGGCGCACCCGTCCACCCGGGCCCGCTCCCCCTGCTGCTGCTCGGGCACGGCCGCAGGGGCGGTCGCAGCAACTGCACGGCGCTGGCCGAGGAGTTGGCCGCGCACGGCTACCTCGTCGCGTCCGTCGACCACACCTACGACGCCGCCGCCGTCGAGTTCCCGGACGGCCGGCTGGTGCGCAGCGTCCTGCCGGAGGACCCGCCGGACTGGGACGCCGCCGAACGGAAGGAGATCGCCGCACGGGTCGGCGACCTGCGCTTCGTCACCGGCGAACTGACCGGCGGCCGGCTGCCGTTCCGGGTCGACGCGGACCGGATCGGCGTGCTCGGCCACTCCATGGGGGGCGCCGCGGCCGCCGAGGCGCTGCGCCAGGACCCGCGCCTGCGGATCGGCCTCGACCTCGACGGCGGCCTGTTCGGCTCCCCCGTCCCCGAACTCGGCCTGGACCGGCCGTTCCTGCTGCTCACCTCGATCGACGACCACGACACCTGGCAGCGCTGGCGCGAGCACCACCACGCCTGGGGCCGCCAGCTGCGCACCCTCGGCGCGGGCCACCTCAGCTTCACCGACCTGCCGCACACCGCCGCCCCCGGCCACCTCGCCGACCACCTCCCCGCCGACGCCTACGCCTCCCTCCTCGGCACCATCGCCCCGGCCCGCGCCACCGCGCTCACCCGCACCTACGTCCGGGCCTTCGCCGACCGCTTCCTGCGCGACCGCCCCGCCCCGCTCCTCGACGGCCCGTCACCGCGCCACCCCGAGATCGAGTTCCGCTGGAGCCGCCCGTAGCCGGCTAGCCCGTAGCCCGCCGGCTCGCCGGGCCGGCCTGCGGGTCGCGGCCGAAGAAGGCGGCGAGCCGGTCGTACGCCGGGGCGTCCTCGGGGACGGTGACGGCGGGGCCGAAGGCGTGCTGCTCCTCCTCCGCGCCGCGGTACTCGGGCTTGAGCGCGCCGGCCGCCCAGGCGAGGGCGGCGAGCGCGACCTCGTGGTCCAGGCCCTCGGTGGACTGGCCGGTGGCGTGGGCCAGGTCCCAGCCGTGGACGGCGAATTCGGCGATCTGCTGGTCCACGGGGAAACGGGCCGGCAGGCTGCCGCCGCCGGGGACCGCCAGGGTTCCCGAGAGGTCGCCGGCCGCGCGCCAGGCGCCGACCAGTCCCTCCGCTCCGGCCTCGAAGGCGTGCAGCCAGTCCTCCTCGACCCGTTCGAAGGGCTGCGACCAGTCCGGCTGCCCGCCCTCCGCCCGTACGGTGAACTGCCGCAGGTCGTGCAGGAGGTGGCTGACCAGGTCGCCGACGTCCCAGGAGCGGCAGGGCGTCGGGTGGCCCGCCAGTTCGACGCCGGTGCCGTCGATCAGCCCGGCGGTCTGGGCGAGGGCCCGGGCGAGCAGCTCGATCGGGTCGTCCGCTGTGGTCATGGCACACCTCTCGGTCCTGGGTCCCGGCGCGGGGGCACGGGTCGTGCCGGGCGATCGTAAGCGCGGGCGCCCACCACCGCCCGGCACGACACCGGGCCCACCGCCACCGGCCGTCAGGCGGCGAAGCCGCCGTCCACCGCCAGCTCGGCGCCGGTCACGTACCGGCCGTCCGCACCCGCCAGGTAGGCGACGGCGGCCGCGACCTCCGCGCCGGTGCCGTAGCGGCCGAGCGCGGTGAGCCCGCTCTGGAACTCCGCCGAGCTGCCGTCGGCCGGGTTCATGTCGGTGTCGATCGGCCCCGGGTGGACCAGGTTGGCGGTGATCCCGCGCGGCCCGAGTTCCCTGGCCAGCGCCTTGGTCAGGCCGATCAGCGCGGCCTTGCTGGTCGCGTACAGGGTGGCGCCGGGGAAGGCGACGCGCTGGGCGATGCAGCTGCCGACGTTGACGATCCGCCCGCCCTCCGCCAGGTGGACGGAGGCCGCCTGGGCGTACAAGAAGGGCGCCCGGACGTTCACCTCCAGCACCCGGTCGACCTCCTCCAGCGGGTAGTCGCCGATCGGGCCGACAGCGCCGACGCCCGCGTTGTTCACCAGGACGTCCAGCTTCCCGAACCGCTCGACGACGGCCTCGACCGCGGCCCGCACCGCCTGCGGGTCGGCGCTGTCCGCCTGTACGGCCCAGCCCTTCCGCCCCATCGCGGTGATCTTCGCGGCGACCTCCTCGGCCCGCTCCGCACCGCCCTGGTAGGTCACCACCACGTCGGCGCCGTCCTCGGCAAGCCGCAGGGCGACCGCCGCCCCGATCCCCCGGCTGCCGCCGGTCACCAGGGCCACCTTGCCGTCCAGGCCGCCGACGCCCTCGAAGCCGTCGCGCACTGCCGCACCGTTCATCGTCATATCTCCAGAACTCCTCGTTCCGATCTCGGACATGACTCGATCCTGGTCTGAGGCGTTTCAAACCTCCGGCGGTATTCGGACGTTGAGTTCAACGTTCAACCAACTCCCGGAAGGCCCCGGCGAGACCCCGGCGAGCCCCCGGAAAGCCCTCGCACCCCGGCGCGCACGCCGTCTACCGGTAGTACGACCCGACCGCCGGCTGCCCCGTGTAGTTCGGCCCGGCCGCCGGGTCGGCTCCGACGTACTCGAAGGGCAGTGCGACCGGTCGTCCGCCGTCCAGGATCAGCAGGTGCCGCCGCGCCCGGTACTCGAACCCGGCCGCCCGCAGCGCCGCCACCACCGCGCGGGCCGCACCGGAGCCGTCCGGCCGGCGCACCGACTCCGGGTCGAAGTGCGCGGCGAACCGGCCCTCAGGGGTCAGCCAGGAGGCGGCACGGGCGATCACGCCGAGCTGGTCCCCGAGGTAGTGCAGCCCGTGCACACAGGTGATCAGGTCGTAGGACCGCTCCGGCACCCAGTCCGCGACCGCCGCCGTGACCAGCCGCAGGTGCGGCAGGGCGGCCGCGTCCGGCGGCGGGCCGCAGGGGCGCGTAACCTGCTGGGGCGGACGGATGGAGGGGCCGATGGCGGTGGAGGAGCAGCGGGCCGGGAGCAGGGTCAGCAGGCCGGAGAACCGGCTGGTCCGGCGCGGGTTCGGCGACCCGGCGCGGGCGGTGCGGCTGCTGGAGGGCCCCGGGTTCGAGGGCCTGGGCGACGATCCCCTGCTGCTGGACGCGCTCGGCGCCACCGCCGACCCCGACCTCGCGCTGCTCGGCCTGGCCCGGCTGCTGGAGGCCGCGGACGAGGCCGACCGGCACACCCTGCGCGACACCCTCACCACCTCCAAGCCGCTGCGCGACCGGCTGCTCGGCGTGCTCGGCGTCTCCACCGCGCTCGGCGACCACCTGGCCAGGCACCCGCACGACTGGCACGTGCTGGTCACCTTCGAACTGCGCGACATGCACCCCGGCCCCGAGGACTTCCGCCGGACCCTCGCCGAGGGCGTCCGCACCGGCGACCGCGGCCCGGCGGACGCGCTGCGCGTCGCCTACCGCCGCTGCCTGCTCGCCATCGCCGCCCGCGACCTCACCGGCACCACCGACCTCGCGCAGACCGCCGCCGAACTCGCCGACCTGGCCGGCGCCACCCTCGGCACCGCCCTGGACCTCGCCGCCGAACAGGACCCGGAGGCCGCTGCGGCCTGCCGGCTCGCGGTGATCGGGATGGGCAAGTGCGGCGGCCGCGAACTCAACTACGTCTCGGACGTGGACGTCGTCTTCGTCGCCGAGCCGCGCGAGGGCGTGGACGAGCAGGAGGCGATCGGGGCCGCCACCCGGCTGGCCGCCGCCCTCACCCGGCTGTGCGCGGACACCACCGGCGAGGGCACCATCTGGCCGGTGGACGCCAACCTGCGCCCCGAGGGCCGCAACGGCCCGCTGGTACGCACCCTGGCCAGCCACCTCGCCTACTACCAGCGCTGGGCCAAGACCTGGGAGTTCCAGGCGCTGCTCAAGGCCCGCCCGGTCGCCGGGGACGCGGAACTCGGCGCCGCGTACGTCGAGGCGCTCGCCCCGATGGTCTGGCAGGCCGCCACCCGGGAGAACTTCGTCGCCGACGTGCAGCAGATGCGCCGCCGGGTGATCGACTCCATCCCGGTCACCGAACTGGACCGCCAGCTCAAGCTCGGCCCCGGCGGGCTGCGCGACGTCGAGTTCTCCGTCCAGCTGCTCCAGCTGGTGCACGGCCGCACCGACCCGGCCCTGCGCAGCGGCAACACCCTGGAGGCACTGGCCGCGCTCTCCAGGGGCGGCTACGTGGGCCGGGCCGACGCCGCCTCGCTGGATGCCGCGTACCGCTTCCTGCGCTCGCTGGAGCACCGCATCCAGCTGTACCGGCTGCGCCGTACCCACCTGATGCCCACCGGGGCGGAGGACCAGCGCCGTCTTGCCCGCTCACTGGCCGCCCTGATCAACGACGACACCCGGGCCGACCCGGTGGCCGCGCTGCACCGCGAGTGGAAGCGGCACGCGATGGAGGTCCGGCGGCTGCACGAGAAGCTGTTCTACCGGCCGCTGCTCGACGCCGTCGCCGAACTGCCGCCGGGCGCCACCGGGTTGACCCCCGACGCGGCCAGGGCCCGGCTGGAGGCGCTCGGCTACGCGGACCCGGCCGCCGCGCTGCGGCACATCAGCGCGCTCGCCTCCGGGGTGAGCCGCAAGGCCGCGATCCAGCGCACCCTGCTGCCGGTGCTGCTCGGCTGGTTCGCCGACTCGGCCGACCCGGACGCCGGGCTGCTCAACTTCCGCCAGGTCTCCGACGGACTCGGCCGCACCCCCTGGTACCTGCGGCTGCTGCGGGACGAGAGCGCCGCCGCCGAGCAGCTGGCCCGGGTGCTGTCGGCCGGCCGGCTCGCCCCCGACCTGCTGCTGCGCGCGCCCGAGGCGGTGGCCATGCTGGGTGACCCGCAC
>NZ_MSJQ01000337.1 GCF_014596515.1 Streptomyces sp. CBMA156 | reverse complement strand
CCCCTCGTCGCTCGTTCCCCGGCCGTGGCCGGCGGCTGTTCGCGGCGGCCGCGCTGGGGCTCGCGCTCCCGCTGGCCGCCGCCTCGGCGGCGGTGGCGATGCCCTCGCCGGCGTCGATCCCGGTGCCGTTCCCTTCCGCGGGGGCGAGTGCGGGACCGGTGGCCGAGGCCGGCCCCGCCCTGGCGTCGGCGGCCCCGAGGCCCGCGCCGCCGCGGCGGCCGGCGCCGCATCCGCACCCGGACGAGGACTTCCCGAGGGCCCACCGGCACCATCCGGCCTCGTTGCCCGAACAGTCCGACGCCGCCGTGGAGCAGGCTCCGGACCAGACCTCGGACCAGGCTGTGGACCAGGCCGCGGACCAGGTTCCGGAGCAGGCCTTCGACCAGGCCCCCGAGCAGACCGTGGAGCAGGCCCCCGACCGGGCGTCGGAGCATGCCGGGGAACAGGGCGTCGAGGCCGAACAGCAGGAGCCCGACGGGGACACCGCGGACGCCGGGGCCCCCGGCGACGCCGCCGCACCGGACCGGGCCGCACCGGACACCGCCTCGGCGGTCGTCGGACAGCCCGTCGCGGCCGCCGCCGCGGTGCCCGCGATCTTCCCCGCCCGCTGGCGGGACGCCTCCACCACCCAGCTCCCGCTGGGCGCCGGCCTGGGCCTGATCGGCTGCGGCCTGGGGCTGGTCGGCCTGCGGCTGCGCAAGGGCTGAGGCACCGGAGCGGCCGCCCCGGCGGGGCTCCGGCCCGGTGCGGAGAGATCGTTGCGGAGAGATCGGTGCGGAGATCCGGTGCCGGTCCCGGGCAGGTTCCGGGTACGGCACGCCCGGGACGGGGCCGGGCGGCCGGGCGCCGGGCGGGCGGCATCCGGCGGTCGGCGGGGTGCGGGAACTGAGTATCCGTACGGATACCCGTGCGGCGTCAGGGGGCGTACCTTCGTCACGGGTGTCGCAGGCGGCGGGACGACCGGGGGTTTCCGCCCGACCAACCCCAGTGAGAGAGAATGTTGTTCATGACGAATCCGATGAACGAGCGCCCGTCGCAGGAGCCCTTCCGGGCCGCCGGCGGGCAGTCGCACGACGGCCAGAAGGTGCTGATCGTCGGACCGGACGGGCTGCCCGTGGGCCAGGGGTTCGCCGGCGCGGCGGGAGGCGGGGACGACGAGGGCGACGTGCCGCGTGAGCTCCCGGTGACCGAGATGGTCGAGCAGCCCGCCAAGGTCATGCGCATCGGCAGCATGATCAAGCAGCTGCTGGAGGAGGTCAGGGCGGCGCCTCTCGACGAGGCGAGCCGGGCCCGGCTGAAGGACATCCACGCGAGCTCCATCAAGGAGCTCGAACTGGGGCTGGCACCGGAGCTGGTCGCCGAGCTGGAGCGGCTGTCGCTGCCCTTCACCAACGACACCATCCCGACCGAGGCCGAGCTCCGGATCGCCCAGGCCCAGCTGGTCGGCTGGCTGGAGGGCCTGTTCCACGGCATCCAGACCGCCCTGTTCGCGCAGCAGATGGCGGCGCGGGCCCAGCTGGAGCAGATGCGCCGGGCCCTGCCGCCCGGGCTGCACGGCGGCGAGCCGGACGAGGACGAGCTCGGCCAGGGCCGCGGCATCCGCTCCGGTCCCTACCTGTAGGCCGGTGACCGCCACCGCCGGTACCCGCCGGTAGGTGCGTCCGGTCCGGCCGGCCCACGGCCGGACCGGACGCACCACGACGATCCGCCCCGGAACGCGCCGCAGGCGGCGGGGGCCGCCGGTCCGGGACCGGCGGCGGCCCTGAACCGCTCGCCGTCGGCGCGAGCCGATACCCTGACCCCTGTCGCAGGCCGGTGGAACCGCCGCGGCAGGGGTCCGCCAGGCCAGCGGGCCGGGCGCACCACGCACGGACGAGACCGAACGTCAGGTTGCGGCAAGCACGGCCGCGCCGAGGGGGAGCAGAGGACCATGAGCGAGCACGGCAACGCGGCGGTCGAAGGCTTCTCCCTGGGCAACGGCCGCTATGTGCTGCAGCGGCTGCTGGGCGAGGGCGGCATGGCCTCCGTGCACCTCGCCCACGACCGCGTGCTGGACCGGCAGGTCGCGCTGAAGAGCATGCACAGCGAGCTGGGCCGGGACGACTCGTTCAAGGAACGGTTCCGCCGCGAGGCCCAGGCCGTGGCCCGGCTGGAGCACCCCAACATCGTCACCGTGTACGACAGCGGCGAGGACGTCGCCCCGGACGGCTCCAGCACCCCGTACATCGTCATGCAGCTGATCGACGGCAAGGGCCTGCGCGAGGCGATCAACGAGGCGATCGGCCAGTACGGCGCGATGCCCGCCGAGGAGGCCCTGCGGGTCATCGTCGGCGTGCTGAACGCGCTGGAGGCCTCGCACGACATGGGCCTGGTGCACCGCGACATCAAGCCCGGCAACGTCATGTTCGACCGCAAGGGCAACGTCAAGGTCATGGACTTCGGCATCGCCCGGGCGCTGGAGTCCGGCGTCACGTCGATGACCCAGACCGGCATGGTGGTCGGCACCCCGCAGTACCTCTCGCCCGAGCAGGCGCTCGGCAAGCCGGTGGACGCCCGCTCCGACCTGTACTCGGTCGGCGTGATGCTCTTCGAGATGGTCACCGGGCAGCTGGTCTTCGACGGCGACTCGGCGTTCTCGATCGCCTACAAGCACGTCCAGGAGGAGCCGCCGGCCCCGTCCGGCCTCAACCGCTCGATCACCCCCGCGGTGGACGCCTTCGTCGCCCAGGCGCTGCGCAAGGACCCGGCGCACCGGTTCCAGAGCGCGGCGGCGATGCGCGACGAGGCGGAGCGGCTGATCGCGGCCGCCAAGGGCGGCGCCAGCGGGCACAAGCTGGAGGCCAGCACCCCGCTGGTGATCAACGAGGGCCCGCGCTCGGTGCACGCCGCTCAGCAGGCGCCGCAGGCCCCGCAGACGCCGCACCCGCAGTTCCTCCAGCAAGGGGGGCAGCCGCAGTACCGGACGCCGCCGCCCGCCTACCAGACGCCGCAGCCGCAGGCCCCGCAGACGCCGCACCCGCAGTTCCTCCAGCAGGGAGGGCAGCCGCAGTACCGGACGCCGCCGCCCGCCTACCAGACGCCGCAGCCGCAGGCCCCGCAGACGCCGCACCCGCAGTTCCTCCAGCAGGGAGGGCAGCCGCAGGCGCACACCCCGCCCCCGCAGCCGATGCCGCCGTACCAGCAGCCGAAGGCGCCCAGCAGCGGCGGCGGCTGCTCGACGGCCGTGGTCGTGATCGGGATCATCGTCGGCGTGCTGGTGCTCGCGGGCATCATCATCGCGATCGTGGTCAACAAGGCGACCGAGAAGAACGGCGGCAAGGTCGGGCACGCGGAGCGTCCCGCCGCCGTGCTGGTCGCCGACGTCCCGGCCGACCGGTATGGCCTGCTCTGACGGTTTCCGACCGGTTCGGGGGTACCACGTCCGTCCGCCGGAAGCGGTAGCGTTCGGGGACACGTAAGCGACAGGGCACCGCGATCCGAGCGAACGCCCGGGGCGAGGAGCGATGGCACAGACGCATCAGCCGGACGACGACGCGGGTGCCCGAGCGGCCGGCAGGACCGGCGGGATCCCGAGGATCCCCGAGCCCGGCAGCGAGCCCGCGACCTCGCTGCTGCCGCCGTTCGCGGGCGGCCCGGCGACCCCGGGCCGCGGCACGGCCGTGCCGCTGAGCACCGTCGGCGACGGCCGCTACCGGCTGACCCACCGGCTCGGGCGCGGCGGCATGGCCGAGGTGTTCGCCGCCGAGGACGTGCGGCTCGGCCGTACCGTCGCGGTCAAGCTGCTGCGCGGCGAACTGGCCCAGGACGACGTCGCCCGGCTGCGCTTCACCCGCGAGGCACACGCCGTCGCGGCGCTCAACCACCACTCGATCGTCTCGGTCTACGACACCGGCGAGGAGTACGCCGGGGACGAGTCCACGCCGTACATCGTGATGGAGCTGGTCGAGGGCCGGACCGTCCGCGAGCTGCTGGCCGACGAGGAGGCGCCGCCGGTCGACCAGGCGCTGATCATCATCGCCGGGGTGCTGGAGGCGCTCGCCTACAGCCACCGCAGCGGCATCGTCCACCGCGACATCAAGCCCGCCAACGTGAGCATCACCAACGCCGGCGCGGTCAAGGTGATGGACTTCGGCATCGCCCGGGCGCTGACCGGCGGGGCCACCACGATGACCCAGACCGGCATGGTCATGGGCACCCCGCAGTACCTCTCGCCCGAGCAGGCGCTCGGCAAGCCGGTCGACCACCGCTCCGACCTGTACGCGGCCGGCTGCATGCTCTACGAGCTGCTCACGCTGCGCCCGCCGTTCACCGGCGACACCCCGCTCTCGGTGGTCTACCAGCACGTCCAGGACCCGCCGATGCCGCCCTCGCAGGCCAACGGCCGGGTCCCGGTCGGGCTCGACCCGCTGGTGCTGCGCTCGCTCGCCAAGAACCCGGACGACCGCTTCCAGGACGCCGACGAGTTCCGCGCCCACCTCCAGCACGCGCTGCGCGAGATGCACGGCGCGGCCGGGACCGGCTGGGTCGGCGCGACCGCCGGCGACACCGGTGCGACCCAGGTGCTCCGGCCGGACCAGACCGCGGCCACCGCGGCCTTCGGCGCGGTGCGCCCGGGCGACCAGACCTCCGTGCTGCCGTACCCGACGGGCGGCCCGCACACCCCCTCCTCGCCCTACCCGGCGGCCGGCGGCCCGTACGGCGGTGGCGGCCCGGGCGAGGACGGCGAAGGACCCGGCAAGCGGCGCGGGCCGTGGGCCTGGGTGGCCGGCGCGGTCGCCGTGCTGGTCGCGGCGGGTGCGGGCATCGCGTTCGCGCTCGGCGGTGACAGCGGCGGCGTCAAGAACGACCCCACGGTGCCCCCGCCGCAGCCCCCGGCGGCCACCAGTGCGGAGCCGACCACGCCGACCCAGAGCGGCCAGCCGACGTCGTCGGCCCCGACCTCCAGCAGCAAGAAGCCGCAGCAGCCGGTCGAGCCGGGCAACAACACCGGCAACAACAGCGGGAACACCAACACCGGCAACAGCGGCAACAACATGTCGCCGTCGCCGAGTTCGAGCAAGCACACGAGCACCCCGACGCCGACCCCGACGCCCACCCACTCGGCGACGGGGACCGCGTCGGCGCCCTCGACCGGCGGGGCGACGACGCCGCCCGCGTCCGGCGGCGGCGGTGGCAACAGCACCACGCCGCCCGCGTCCGGTGGCGGTGGCAACAACACGCCGCCGCCCAAGACGAACCCGTCGGCCCCGACCGACTGACCGGTGCGCCCCGTCCGGACCCTGTCGGCCAGTGGGAAGCGCCGGCCGGCAGGACCATGGGCCGGCGGGGCCGACCGGCTTCGGCCGGTCGGCCGGCGCGGTCAGTTGGCGAAGGCGTCCAGGACCTGCTCGTACTCCTGGCACCACCACGCCAGCTGGCCCGCGGAGGCGGAGTAGAGCGGGTCGGCCCGGTGGTCGGCCCGCTGGTAGCGCCATTGCAGCATCCAGAAGTCGTTCAGCCGCTCCCACCAGACCCGGTGGACGGCGGCGGCCAGGTGCTCGGCGGTGGCGGCGCCGGAGGCCCGGTAGGCCTGTGAGAAGCGGCGGACCCTGACCAGGTCGAGGACGCCGGACGACCGGTCGTTGAAGAGCAGCGTGGCGGCCCTGACCGCCTCCTCGGCGCGGGGCTGCCGGCCGAGCTTGTCCCAGTCCAGGACGGCCGTCACCCGGCCGCCCCGCGGGCCGTCCCCGTACAGCAGGTTGAGGCCGTGGAAGTCGCCGTGGGTCCAGCCGGTGGGCGGCGCGGCCTCCGGGGCGGGGCGGCGGTGGGCGTACTCGGCGAGCAGTTCCAGCCGTTCCGTGAGCCGTTGCACCACCAGGGCGTCCAACTCCCCGGAGGGGTGGTGCTCCTGGGCGCGGCGGCGCAGGTCACGGGCGATTCCGGCGCTGTCGACGGGGTCCGCGCTCTGGTAGCCGGAGGGTTGCTCGAAGGGGGCGCAGACGTCGTCAAGTGCGCCGTGCAGCAGGCCGAGCAGCGCGCCGAGCGCGTCGCACTCCGACGGATCGAGCTCGCCGCCGTGCCGGTGCCTGCCGTCGACCCAGGGGAACAGCGCGAACAGCCGGCCGTCCAGGGCGGCCACCGTGGCGGACCGTCCGGCGCAGGCCAGCGGGGGTGCGACGGGCAGTCCGAGGGTGTCCAGCGCGGCCATCGCGCGGTGGTGGGCGACGATCTTCGGACGGCTGGCGGTGGCGGAGTCGACGTAGCACTTCAGGAAGTACGGACCGGCCTCGGTGGTGACCAGGTAGCCCCGGTTCAGCAGGCCCTCGGAGACCGGTTCCGCGGTCAGCAGCCGGCCTACCCGGTAGCGGGCCAGTACCTCGGCGAGCGCGGTGTGCGGGACGGGCGGACTGAGGGTCCCCATCGGCGGTGCGCAGAGGTCGGGGCGGGCCGGGGCGCAGGCGAGGGTCTGGCTGAAAGTCACAGCCAGAGGGTAGGGCCCCCTGACGGGGGCCCTTGACAAGCCGTCAGTTCTGTGCCGTTGTCGGATCAGTACTGGTGGTCGGCCTGGTGCCGTGCCACGAAGGCGGCCGCCTGGGTGCGCCGCTCCATGCCCATCTTGGCGAGCAGACTGGAGACGTAGTTCTTCACCGTCTTCTCGGCCAGGTGCAACTCGTTGCCGATCTGACGATTTGTCATACCTTCGCCGATCAGATCGAGGATCCGCCGCTCCTGCTTGGTGAGTTGGGCGAGCCGCTCGTCCTCCTTCTCGCCGCCGTCGCGCAGCCGGGCGAGCACCCGGCTGGTGGCGATGGGGTCGAGCAGCGAGCGGCCGGCCGCGACGTCCCGGACGGCGGTGATCAGGTCGGTGCCGCGGATCGCCTTCAGCACGTAGCCGGAGGCACCGGCCATGATCGAGTCGAACAGTGCCTCGTCGTCCGAGAACGAGGTCAGCATCAGGCACTTGATCTCCGGCAGCCTGGAGCGGATCTCGCGGCAGACCTCGACCCCGTTGCCGTCCGGCAGCCGGACGTCGAGCACCGCGACGTCCGGGTGGACCGCCGGGATCCGGGTGAGCGCCTCGGCGGCCGTTCCGGCCTCGCCGACCACCTCGATGTCGTCCTCGACCGAGAGCAGATCGTGCACGCCCCGCCGGACGACCTCGTGGTCATCGAGCAGGAACACCCTGATATGTCCGTTTTCAGTCACGCTCAAAGCCTCCCATATCACCGTACGAAAGACCTATCGCCCGGACCTCCCCTAAGACGCGATCCGGCCAGAGCTGTCCGAAACAGATACCCGGAACCCCCTTACGTACGGGCGTCTGCCCGGATAACGTGCGCTGGTGTCCTGAAGGCGCTCGAATTGAGAGCTGCGTCACGCCGACCGTCACCCCCACCCTTCCGACGGCGAGCCGAACGCGGCACCCTCGGGGTTGTAGACCCTGAACAAGTAGGACGTCCTAGCGCAAGCGCGTCGAGGGCGGACGCTGGGTAACGTTCTCGTGAGGGACGCCGTCGGAACAGGACCACCACCCGCCCCGTAGTGGGTGCGCACACCCACGCGCGCCCCGCGAGGCGGTGACCGGACCGGTCACCGGCGACCCCGGGCGGCCGGACAGACCGAGGAGTGAACGTGACCGTCAAAAGCACGGCGAGGGCTCGCAAGAAGGCGGCCCCCGGCGTCCCTGACACCCTCCGTGCCAAGGGCAAGGAAGCCCAGCCGGAGCTCGTCCAGTTGCTCACGCCGGAAGGCGAGCGGGTCGAGCACCCGGACTACCCTCTCACCACCACTCCCGAGGAGCTGCGCGCGCTCTACCGCGACCTGGTGCTGGTGCGCCGGTTCGACGGTGAGGCCACCGCGCTCCAGCGCCAGGGCGAGCTGGGCCTGTGGGCCTCGCTGCTCGGCCAAGAGGCCGCCCAGGTCGGCTCCGGCCGCGCCATGCGCCCCGGCGACTACGCGTTCCCCACGTACCGCGAGCACGGCGTCGCCTGGTGCCGCGACGTCGACCCGCTGAACCTGCTCGGCATGTTCCGCGGCGTGAACCACGGCGGCTGGGACCCGAACGAGAAGAACTTCCACCTGTACACCATCGTGATCGGCTCGCAGGCGCTGCACGCCACCGGTTACGCGATGGGCATCACCAAGGACGGCGCCGACGACGCGGTGATCGCGTACTTCGGCGACGGCGCCTCCAGCCAGGGCGACGTCAACGAGGCCTTCACCTTCGCCTCGGTCTACAACTCGCCGGTGGTGTTCTTCTGCCAGAACAACCAGTGGGCGATCTCCGAGCCCACCACCACCCAGACCAAGATCCCGCTGTACCGCCGCGCCTCCGGCTTCGGCTTCCCGGGCGTCCGGGTCGACGGCAACGACGTGCTGGCCTGCCTGGCGGTCACCCGCTGGGCGCTCGACCACGCCCGCAGCGGCAACGGCCCGGTGCTGATCGAGGCGTTCACCTACCGGATGGGCGCCCACACCACCTCCGACGACCCCACCCGCTACCGGCACGCCGAGGAGACCGAGGCCTGGAAGGCCAAGGACCCGATCACCCGGCTCCGGGCCCACCTGGAGAAGGAGGGCCTGGCCGACGAGGAGTTCTTCGCCGCCGTCGACGCCGAGAGCGAGCAGCTGGGGCTGCGGGTGCGCGAGGGCGTGCGCGGCATGCCGGACCCGGACCCGACCCTGATCTTCGACCACGTGTACAGCGAGCCGCACACGCTGGTCGATGAGGAACGGGCCGAGTACCTCGAGTACGCGGCCTCCTTCGAGGCGGGGGAGAACCACTGATGGCCGGTCAGCTGAGCATCGCCAAGGCGCTGAACGGAGCGCTGCGCAAGTCGCTGGAGAACGACCCGAAGACCCTCCTGATGGGAGAGGACATCGGCAAGCTCGGTGGCGTCTTCCGGATCACCGACGGCCTCCAGAAGGACTTCGGCGAGGACCGGGTGATCGACACCCCGCTCGCCGAGTCCGGCATCATGGGCACCGCGATCGGCCTGGCGCTGCGCGGCTACCGTCCCGTCGTGGAGATCCAGTTCGACGGCTTCGTCTACCCGGCCTTCGACCAGATCGTCTCCCAGCTGGCCAAGATGCACGCCCGCGCGCTGGGCCACGTCAAGCTGCCGGTCACCGTGCGCATCCCCTACGCGGGTGGCATCGGCGCGGTCGAGCACCACAGCGAGTCGCACGAGGCGTACTTCGCGCACACCGCCGGTCTGCGCGTGGTCAGCCCGGCCAGCGCGCACGACGCGCACTGGATGCTGCGGCAGTCGATCGAGTCCGACGACCCGGTCATCTTCCTGGAGCCCAAGCGCCGTTACTGGGACAAGGGCGAGGTCGGCGAAGCCGCCGACCTGGGCCTGCACGACGCCCGGATCGTCCGGCCGGGCACCGACGCGACGCTGCTCGCGTACGGTCCGATGGTCAAGGTCTGCCTGGAGGCCGCCGCGGCCGCCGCGGAGGACGGCCGCCGGCTGGAGGTGATCGACCTGCGCTCGCTCTCCCCGGTGGACTTCGCCACCCTGGAGGAGTCGGTCAGGCGCACCGGCCGGGCGATCGTGGTGCACGAGGCACCGGTCTTCCTGGGCATGGGCGCCGAACTGGCCGCCCGGCTCACCGAGAAGTGCTTCTACCACCTGGAGGCACCGGTCCTGCGGGTCGGCGGCTACTTCGCGCCGTACCCGCCGTCCCGGGTCGAGGAGGCATTCCTGCCCGACCTGGACCGCGTGCTCGACGCCGTCGACCGCGCGTTCGCGTACTGATCCGGGGGAGCGAAGATGACCACCGAAGTTCGCTCGCTCCGCGAGTTCAAGATGCCCGATGTGGGCGAGGGCCTCACCGAGGCCGAGATCCTCAGCTGGTTCGTCAAGCCCGGTGACACCGTCACCGACGGGCAGGTCGTCTGCGAGGTGGAGACCGCCAAGGCGGCGGTGGAGCTGCCCATCCCGTTCAACGGGGTGGTCGAGAAGCTGCACTTCCCCGAGGGTGTGACGGTCGACGTCGGCACCGTGATCATCTCCGTCGCGGTCGCCGGGGAGGCGGGGGCCGCGGCTCCGGCCGCTCCCGTGGCGGCTCCGGCGCCGGAGGCCCCGGCCGAGTCGGCCGAGTCGGCCGAGCCCGAGCCCGAGCGGCGCGAGGTGCTGGTCGGGTACGGCCCGCGCACCGGCACCGCCCAGCGCCGGGCACGGCGGACCACCACCACCACCACCAAGGTCACCGCGACCAAGCCGGCTCCGGCCGCGCCCGCTCCGGTCGCCCAGGCAGCTCCGGTTGCCCCGGTCGCTCCGGTTGCGGAAGTGCCGGTCGGGGAGCGCCCGTTGGCCAAGCCCCCGGTGCGCAAGCTGGCCAAGGACCTCGGCGTCGACCTGCGCGCGGTCACCCCGACCGGCCGGGACGGCGTGATCACCCGCGAGGACGTGCACGCCCACGCCGCCGCCCTGGCGGCGCCGGCCGCTCCGGTGGCCGAGGCCGTCGTGGCCCCCGTGGCCGAGCCGGTCCTGGCGCCGCCGGCGGCGTCCGCCGCGGGCGACGTCCGGGTGCCGATCAAGGGCGTCCGCAAGGCGACGGCGCAGGCGATGGTGGCCTCGGCCTTCACCGCCCCGCACGTCACCGAGTTCGTGCAGGTCGACGTGACCCGCACGATGAAGTTCGTCCGCCGGCTCAAGGAGAGCGGCGAGCTGGGCCGGGACGTCCGGGTCAGCCCGCTGCTGATCGTCGCCAAGGCGCTGCTCACCGCGATCAAGCGGCACCCCGGGATCAACGCGCAGTGGGACGAGGCGGCCCAGGAGATCGTCCTCAAGGGCCAGGTGAACCTCGGCATCGCCGCGGCCACCCCGCGCGGCCTGATCGTCCCGAACATCAAGGACGCCGGGTCCAAGACCCTCGCGGGGCTCGCCACTTCGCTCGGCGAGCTGGTCGAGACCGCCCGTCAGGGCAAGACCTCGCCGGCCGACATGCAGGGCGGGACGGTCACCATCACCAACGTCGGCGTCTTCGGCGTCGACACCGGCACCCCGATCCTCAACCCGGGCGAGGCCGCCATCCTGGCCTTCGGCGCGGTCAGGGAACTGCCGTGGGTGCACAAGGGCAAGGTGGTCCCGCGTCAGGTGACCACCCTCGCGCTCTCCTTCGACCACCGGCTGGTGGACGGGGAGCTGGGCTCCAAGGTGCTGGCCGACGTGGCCGCCCTGCTGGAGCGCCCGAAGCGCCTGATCACCTGGGGCTGACGGACCGCAGCGCCGGAAACACGAGAAGGGGGCCCTTCTCCGCACCGCCGTGCGGAGGAGGGCCCCTTCGGTGTGACCGCCCGTTCGACTAACGCTGGGGACGCAGTCGACGGACGGCGATCAGGACGCCGGCGCCGAGGGCGAGGAACGCGGCGGAGGTGAGGGCGAGGAAGGTGTTGGTGGACGAGGAACCGGTCTGGGCCAGTTCGGGGGTGCCGGCGGGCGCCGTGGTGGCGGGAGCGGCGGTCGGGGTGGCGGCGGGGGCCTTGGGGGCGGCCGGTGCGGCGGTCGGAGCGGCCGTCGGGGTGGCCGTCGTGGTCCGGTCGGCGGCCGGCTTGGTGTCCTTGGTGCCGGTGGTGCCGGTGGTGCCCTTCGCGTCCTTGGCGTCCTTGGTGGGCGTCGGCTTGGGCTTGGCCGGGGCGGTCGGCGTCGCGGCGGCCTTCGGGTGCACCACCTTGACCTCGGTGATCGCGCCCCGGCCGCTGCTCGGCGAGGCGATGACCTGGAGCCCGTCGACGTCCTTGGCCACGTCGGCGGAGAGTCCGACCCGGAAGCGGTAGCGGACGGCGTGGCCGTCGGCGAGCGGCCCGCCGGCGGACGGGACGCTGCCGCTGATCGCCGGGTCGCAGCCCCGCCGCAGCGGCACGCGCTGCCACGCGCCGTGTGCCATGACCTCGGCGGTGACCTGCGAGGCCTTCGGGGTGGGCCCGTGCGGGTTGAAGAACGCGATGCCGGGGACGACCCGGTGGTAGTCGGCACCGGTCCCGTTGAAGATCTGGACCTCGAACTCCACCTTGGGGCCGCCGACGCCGATCGTGGCCGGGGTCTTGAGGAACGTGGTGGTGGCGCCCTGGCCGTGCAGCTCGACGGACCCGTCCTGCTCGTTCGGGGCGGACGGCTTCGCGGGGGCGGTGACCGGGGCGTCGTCCGGGGCGCCGCAGGCCCAGGCGGTGTCGGTGGCGAGGAGCTGGACGCCGCCGGCGAGGACGACGGTGGCGGCGAGGGCGGCAAGGCGGCGGCGGCCGGAGAACGGGCGGTCGTTCTTCGCAAAACGGGTGATAACGGGCATGCGCATGACGTGACTCCCCAGGGTCATGGTCTGACGGTGTGTGGGTGAAGACGACCGGCCCCGCTCTTCCCGAGCGGAAGCGCCCCCCGGCTCCGCCGGTCTCGCTCTCCGTGCCTTCATCCGTATAGACGTGTATCCCCGCAGGGGGTTGCAGACGGGTTTCGGATTTTTTCCCGCGACTTTCCGACGGGCCTCCGGCAGGCTTCCGACGGGCCCGCGGCGGGCTGTCGGCGGGGCGATCGGGGGCCTCGGGGGAGGGCGTCCGGGGGAGTAGTTGGTATGACTCGCATGATCGGGAGGGTGCGGATCGTTCGGCCAGGTCGGTGACTTTTTCGCGGCCGGATAGGGGAGCCCCGCGCGCCCGGGTACGTCTCCGCTCCACCACCCGGGCGACACCGGGTGACCGGAGCCCCGAGGACGCACCCGCATGCCGCCTGGCAACCCTGGCCGTCTCGTCCGGAGTCTGGCCGCACTCGTGCTGGTGTCGGCCGCCGCCCTCCCGGCCGCCCTGGAACTGGCCGGCCCGTCGCCGTTCGGCGTGATCGGGCCGGGAGCCCCGGCCGACCGGGCGGTGCCACCGCACACGGCCCTCCACGCCGACCAGCGGATACCCGCGACCGCCCCGACCGTCGACATACGCCGCACCGGGGACCCGGCCAACCGGATCACCCTGGTGCTGCTCGGCGACGGCTACACGGCCGGCGAGCAGGACCTGTTCCGGCAGCAGGCCGACCGGGCCTGGCACGCGCTGATGGACATCGAGCCCTTCCGCACCTACCAGGGCTTCTTCAACATCAGGCGGGTCGAGGTGGCCTCCCCGGTCTCCGGGATCGCCGAGTCCGAGAGCCACGGCCGCAGGACCGCCACCCCGCTCGGCATGCACTTCTGGTGCGAGGGCACCGCCCGGCTGCTCTGCGCCGACGAGGCCGCCACCGCCCGGTACGCGGGGGACGGCGCCGGTCCGCAGTACCTGATCGCGCTGGCCAACTCCACCGAGTACGGCGGCGCCGGCGGCACCGGGGTGACCACCCTGTCGGGCGGCAGCCCGGACGCGGGGCGGATCATCCAGCACGAGATCGGGCACACCCTGGGGGACCTCGGCGACGAGTACGACAGCGCCCCCGAGGACGCCGACTACCCGAACCTCGCCACCCTCAACGCCGACGACATGCGCAGGAAGCAGACCAAGTGGTGGCGCTGGCTGGGCGTCGAGTCCCCGGACGGGGCCGGCGTGGTCGGGGCGTACCGCGGCGCCAACGGCCTCTACCGGCCCACCCCGGACTCGGTGATGCGCACCCTGGGCAGCACCTACAACCTCCCCTCGCGCGAGGCGCTCGTCGAGGAGCTGTACCGCAAGGTCCGGCCGACCGACGCCCCGGTGCCGGCCCCGGGCGAGGTGGCGGGGCGGCCACGGCTGGACGTCAGGCCGCTGCCGCTGACCGGCCAGCGGCAGCTCGGGGTGGAGTGGAAGGTGGACGGCGTCCCGGTGACGCCGCAGTCCTCCGACGGCTCCTGGCTGGACACCGCGGGGCTGGAGCTCGCCCCCGGCCGGACGGCCACCGTGACCGCGACCGTCCGGGACACCACCGACTGGGTGCGGGACGAGGCGTTCAGGGAGCGCTACATGACCCGGTCGGTGTCCTGGACGCTGACCGGCTGAGGGGCCGGCCGGCCGGGGGCCGGATTCCACCCCCGGAGCCGGGCGTCCAATCATGGGATGACTAATCTGGTCGGACTATGACCGTGGAGCCCGCTCGTTCAGCCCCGTCCCCGTCCGTCCCCGCTCCCCGATCCACCGTCGGACCTCCGGCGGCTGCCCCGACGGTCTCCGCGGCGGTCTCCGCGTCGGCACCCGTGCCCGGGCCGCCCGGCGGTCGCGCGGCCTGGCTGGCCTGGTCCGTCGGCGTCAGCGTCTACATCCTGGCCGTCATCCACCGCACCAGCCTCGGCGTGGCAGGACTGGACGCCGCCGACCGCTTCGGCATCGGCGCCTCGGCGCTCTCCACCTTCTCGATCCTCCAGGTGCTGGTCTACGCGGCCATGCAGATCCCGGTCGGCCTGCTGGTCGACCGGTTCGGGCCGCGCCGGGTGCTGCTGCTCGGCGTCCTGCTGCTGAGCGCCGGCCAGCTGGCCTTCGCGTTCAGCTCCTCCTTCGGCCCGGCGCTGGCCTCCCGCGCGGTGCTCGGCTGCGGCGACGCGATGACCTTCATCAGCGTGCTGCGGATCGCCGCCCGCTGGTTCCCGGCGGCCAGGAACCCGTTCGTGGCCCAGCTGACCGGCCTGGCCGGGATGGGCGGCAACCTGGTCACCACCGTGGTGCTCGCCCGGGCGCTGCACAGCGAGGGCTGGACAGCGACGTTCACGGCGATCGCGCTGCTGGGCGCGGTGGTGTTCGCGCCGGTCGCGCTGCTCCTCAAGGACGCGCCCCCGCAGGAGGCCCCGGCGCGGCCGGAGGCGGCCCGGCAGCGGCCGAAGGTCGGCCGGCAGGTCCTCGACTGCTGGCGGGAGCCGGGCACCAGGCTCGGGCTCTGGATCCACTTCACCACCCAGTTCCCCGGCAACGCCTTCGGCCTGCTCTGGGGCCTGCCCTACCTGGTGGAGGCACAGGGCATGTCCAGGGCCGGGGCCGGCGGGCTGCTGACCGTCCTGGTGCTCAGCACCATGACCTTCGGCTTCGTCTTCGGCCGGCTGCTCTCCGCCACGGCGCGGGCCCGGATGCCCATCGTGCTGACCGTCATCGCGGCCACCGCGCTCGGCTGGGCACTGGTGCTGGCCTGGCCCGGCGGCCACCCGCCGGCCTGGCTGCTGGTCGGGATCATCGTGGTGATGGGCAGCAACGGTCCGGCCTCGCTGGTCGGCCTGGACTACGCGCGCTCCCGGAACCCCGTGGAGCGGCTCGGCACCGCCTCCGGGATCGTCAACATGGGCGGCTTCATCGGCACGATGATCACCCTGTTCGGCATCGGCGTCCTGCTGGACGCGCTCTCCCCGGACGGCGCCGGGTCGTACTCCGCCGACGCCTTCCGCTGGGCGTTCTGCTGGCAGTACGTCCCGCTGGCGGTGGGGACGCTGATGATCCTGCGGCTGCGGCGGAAGCTCGTGGCGACGGGGGCGTAGCCTCCGGCCGGCGGGATCCCCGGGCCCCGCCGAGCGGGACGTCAGCAGCGGTACGCCCGCATGAACGCGGCCATCTGCACCGGTGTCCCGAAGAGCCGGGCACCGTGCAGCTCCGCGTGCATCGGCCCGTGGTCGGGCGCGGGCGCGGGCCCGGTGGCGGTGCCGGTGCCGGGGACGGGGGTCGGCCGGGCCTCGCGCCGCAGGCGGATCAGGTCCACCAGCCTCAGCTTCGGGCAGCCCGGGACGATCCGGCTGCCCCGGATGCCGACCCGCTCCCCGCCCGGGCAGGCGAAGTACGCGCCGAACGGCGGTCCGCTGTCCTCCTCCCGGCCCGGCAGGTGGAGGACCATCTCGCCGTGCCGGCAGTGCACCGTCCCGTCCGAGCGGACGGTCAGGCCGGGCCAGTCCTCGTGGTCGATCTCCGCGACGATCCGCACCTGCCGGCCGATCGCCTCGGACAGGGTCTCGGCCATCCGCCGCTGCTGGGCCGGGACGTCGGTGTCCCCGCGGCGGACGGAGGGGAGCAGGTCGCGGGTGACCCACTCCTGGAAGGGCCGGGCACCGGGCTTCCTCGACCGCATGACCATCGTGTAGAGCCCGGCTTCGCTGACCACGCCCAGATGGGGGTTACCGCGCTCGTACGGTTTCTGACCTGCGGAATCGTCATTACCCTTCCTTGAAGGAAGGGTAATCAGGCGCGAATTGACGATCCGGGTCTGGCTCTCGCCGACCACCTGGCGGATTCGGCTCGGGTTGATCCGGCCGAGCACCGCGCACACGTCCGCCGTGACGAACCACGGCTCCCCGTCGATCATCACCACGCGGATCGGCTGCCCCGTGACCGGGAAGCTCGACCGCACCAGCACCATCTGTTCCCGCTGCTCCCGCTCGTCGTCCATCGGGACCGCCTCTCCTTCTTCCGGGTGATGACTGGACTGCCCGGAACAACGAGGCCGAACGGGTGAGGTGACTGGTGTCGGATTGACGTACGGATGCGCAGGTGGAACCACCCGGCGCGCACCGGTGCGGGTGCGCCGGGTGGTGCGCGCCGGTCGGCTCGGAGGGCGTCGGATCAGATGGTGACCGAGAAGTTGGCCAGCACCCGTTCGGCCAGTTCCCGGTCGCCCTCGACGGACACCGGGCCCGGGCGGCCGCGGCCGCAGGCGAGCCGCAGGTACGTCTCCCAGCCCATGGTGAGCTGGACGTCGGGGGCCAGGCTGATCGACTCGTCCACGGTGCAGTGGCCGGCGGCGTCCACCCGGGCGGTGCGCAGGAACTCCACCGGGCCGGTGACGTCCAGCACCAGGGACGTCCCGGCCGGGACTCCGGCCTTGTTGGCGACGGCCTTGGGCAGCAGCTCCAGCAGCACGTCCCGGGTGATCAGGGCGGCCGGGGCGTCCAGGTTGCCGGGGGCGTCCAGGGCCCGGCGCAGGTCCTGCTCGTGCACCCAGACGTCGAAGGCCCGCATCCGCAGCAGCTCGTGGTACGGGACGTCCCTGGCCAGCGGCCCGGCCGGCCAGCGCACCGGCTCGTCGGGCGTCTGCTTGGCGTTCCGCAGCGCCCGGGAGCGGCGGATGACCGTGTACTCCAGCTCGCTGGTCATCTCCAGCGCGGTGTGGCAGCGGCGCTTGTCGACGGGCAGTTCGATGTAGCGGGCGAACTCGGTGGTCACGTGACGGAGGTCACGCGGCAGCGAGTGGATCGGGCGGGGGTCGCCGAGCAGGTCGGACTCGACCGCGATGACGTGCGAGACGACGTCCCGGACGGACCAGCCGGGGCACTCGGTGGCCCGGTTCCAGGAGCCCTCGGGAAGGGGGGTCACCAGCTCCGATATGGACTCGATGCTCTGGGTCCACGCCTCGGTGTAAGCCTGCACGGTCTGGTTGTCCGTCACGGGAATCTCCGGCCCTCCGTCAGCTTCCTTGCCGCCTGTGCCCGCCGTACCGCCGGCCGGGTTGGTCCGGCTTCCGGGCGCACACGCTAACCGCACGTTACGCTGCCGGGAGACAGCTGGGCAGCGCTTTCGGGTGACGATCGTAGGTCTCTTGCCTTGGACGGTGGTACTGTGCGCGCTTCATTGATCCAACTCGCGGTCTCCGACGCGGAGCCGCCCGCCGAGCGGAGAGCTCGGGCGGCGGCCCTGGTACGGGCACAGCAGGGCGCCGATCTGGTGGTGCTCCCCGAGCTGTGGCCGCTCGGCGGCTTCGCCTACGACCTCTGGTCGGACGGCGCGGAGACGCTGGACGGGCCCACCTCGGACGCGATGTCGGCCGCCGCCAGGGCCGCCGGGGTCTGGCTGCACGCCGGTTCGATCGTCGAGCGCGACCCGGACGGGCCGATCTACAACACCTCGCTGCTGTTCTCCCCGGACGGCGAGCTGGTGCACACCTACCGCAAGATCCACCGCTTCGGCTTCGACACCGGCGAGGCGGTGGTGATGGGCGCCGGGCAGGAGATCGTCACCGCGCCCACCGACTTCGCCACGCTGGGCCTGGCCACCTGCTACGACCTGCGCTTCCCCGAGCTGTTCCGGGCGCTGCTGGACGCCGGCTCGCAGCTGCTGGTGGTCCCGTCGGCCTGGCCGGCCAGGCGGCGCGAGCACTGGACGCTGCTGGCCAGGGCCCGGGCGGTGGAGGAGCAGTGCTTCGTGCTGGGCTGCAACACGGCCGGGACGCACGCCGGGGTCGAGCAGGCCGGGTACAGCCTCGTGGTGGACCCGTGGGGCCGGGTGCTGGCCGAGGCGGGGGCCGGCGAGGAGGTCCTGACGGTCGAGTTCGACCCCGCCGAGGTGGCCAAGGCGCGCGAGGAGTTCCCGGTGCTGCGGGACCGCCTGCTGGGGATTCCGGCGCCGGTCCAGCGCTGAGCCGGAGCGGGGCGGGAGCGGGCCGGGACGCGGTGGAGGGCGTTCCGGGAGGGTTGGTTCGTACCTGGGTCGGCCGGGTTTGAGAAGATGAGCACTCGTCGTGTTCCCCGCCGGCCCGTAGGAGGGCCGGCACGGTAGGCCGCCCGAGGAGGTCGCGCCCATGCCTGGCAACGGCGCAGGCGACACCCCCCGCCCCGTCATCCAACGCAACAGCCTGCGCGAGCAGATCGCCGGCGCGCTGCGAGAGGAGATGATGGCCGGCCGTCTGGCGGCCGGCCGCAACTTCACCGTCAAGGAGATCGCCGAGCTGTACGGCGTCTCGGCGACCCCGGCCCGCGAGGCCCTGGTCGACCTCGGCGCGCAGGGCCTGCTGCGGGCCGAGCACCACCGCGGCTTCACCGTGCCCGAGCTGGGCTGGGACGACTTCCTGGAGATCTTCGAGTCCCGGGTGCTGATCACCGACAGCTTCCACCGCCAGTACGCCACCCGCCGTGCGCTGCCCGACCTCAGCCGGCTGTCCTCGCTGCACCGCAGGGCGGACGCGGCGGTGCGGGCCGCCAGGGCCGGGAACCTGGACGTGATGGTGGGCTGCGACCGCCGGTTCTGGCAGGAGGTCGGCGGGCTGCTCGGCAACCGCCGGATCGCCGACTACCTGGACTGGCTGCGGGTGCAGTCCTGGATGTTCGCCGCGCGCTACCTGCGGGAGCTGCCCGCGCTGGGCGGGCTGTGCTGGGATCGGCACCCGGACCTGGTCGAGGCGATCGAGGCCCGCGACTCGCTCGGTGCGCACCGGATCATCTGCGAGTACAACCTGTACACCGTCCGGCTGCTGGCCGGGCTGGCTGGGCAGCCGCTGGAGTCGGTGACCGTCCTGGGGCTGCTCACCGAGTTCGTCGGGGAGGAGCCGCCGCCGGGGCCGGCCGAGCCGCCGCCCGCGCCACCGGCCCCGTCGGCGCCTGCCGCCGAGCCCGCCGCCGAGCCCGGTGCGGCCCGCGGCGAGCGGAGCCGCCGCAGCGACGAGGTGGGCCGGGAGCTGGGCCGGGAACTCGGACTGGGCCTCGGCCTGGTGCCGCAGCCCCGCGTGGTGTCGTACGGCCGGTTCGGCCGGCGGCTGTCCGAACCGCCGCCGGAGGGTCCGCGGGGACGGCCGGGTCCGCCCGCGGCACCGGGCCGGTAGGGTGGGCGGGCGTCGGACCTGACGCCCTGTGCAAGGGCCGTCCGGGTACCGGCCCAGCCCCCGTCGTCGTCCCGCCTCCGCGGGCGATTCCCGCCGTCCGGAGAGGAACTGCCGGCCATGGCCTGCGACCTCTGGCTCGTCCCGCTGGTGGACGTGCTGAGCCACAGCCCCGACAACCCCTTCCGGGACGACCTCGCGCTCTACAACTCGGTGCTGGCCTCGAACGGGCTGCCCGAGGTGCCGGTCTACCGGTTCGTCCCCGGCATCAGCGGTGCGGTCGAGCCGATGGCGGCCTTCGACTACGACTCGCTGCACTTCCTGCGCCGCGCCTACCTGCTGGGCCTCACCGGTCTGGACATCACCCCGGTCGACGCGCTCGGCAGCGACTACGAGCAGCTGCTGGAGATGTTCGAGAGCAGCGCCGAACAGTCGCACCTGGTCTGGCACTTCGACCACGCCGGCGCGTACGTGCCGGTCGAGTTCGCGGTGCCGCTGGTGGACGACGCGCTGCTCGCCTCCGGTGGCCCGCTCGGCTCCAGCCACGGGCTGCTGCGTGAACTCCAGGCCGTCGCACCGGCGCTGGGCATCGACCCGCTCAACCCCCCGGACCCGACCCGGCCGCTCGGGCCGACCGGCCTGGAGCAGCCGTTCGGACCGCCGATCGACGACGTCCACCCCTTCGCCAGGGAGCGGCACGCCTGGTCGGGCCTGTACGCGGCGGCGACCAGGAGCGTCACCCAGGGCTCGATGATCGTCTTCGCCTGAGCCCTGAGCCCTGAGCCCTGAGCCCTGAGCCCTGAGCCCTGAGCCCTGAGGGCTGGTCCTCGGTCCTGCCCCCTGCCCCCGGCCGCTGAGCGCTACCGCAGCGGCCCCTCCGGCGGCCGCTGGCGCGGCATCGTCGGCCGGGTGCCCGGCGGCGGCAGCACCCGCACCTGGGCGCCCACCCCGGGCTCGGTGCGCCCGCCCCAGGCGCCGGCGGACTGGGTGGGCAGCTGGGTCATCGAGGCGCGGAACTCCAGCATCCACTCCGAGGTCTCGGAGCGGACCATGTCCGAGACGTCCTCGCAGAACCGGCGCAGCACGCCCAGGCAGCGCTCGGCGGCCTCGCCCGCGGTGCCCTCGGTCGGGCCGAGCACCTCGCGCACGCACTCCGACGCCCAGTCGAACTGGAAGGCCTCCAGACGGCGTTGCAGCGCCTGCCCGGTGGAGATGTCCCGCATCCAGCCCGAGGTGAGGCCGAAGACCCGGTCGGTGGCGAGGCAGGCGGCGGAGAGCGCGAAGCCGACGTAGCCCCAGTCGGTGCCGTGCGCGAACCTGCCGGTCAGGCCGACCAGCGGGACGATCACCCCGCCCGCCGCGAAGCCGGCCGCGCCGAACCGCAGCAGGCGCGCCCAGCGGCGCTTCCAGATCCGGTCCCTGCGGTACCACTCGATCGCCTCGACCGCCCGCTCCTCCGACCAGCGGTAGAGCTCCTCCAGCCGCTCGGCGGGCTCGCCCCAGTCCCCGAGCGGGAACTGGCGGGTGCTCAGATCGGCTCGGCGGCGGGTGGAGGCCCGCCGGACGACGGCTGCGGCGGGCTGGTCCTCCTCACCGATCTCCTTGCCCCAGGCACTCTCCTCGGGCTGCATTTCCGGCTGGCTCACCTGTGGGGCTCCCTGTGGCGGGCGGGCTGCTGGTCTGTCGGCGCATCGGCTGACGTGGTGTCCGCCGTGGTTGTCCAACAGCACTTCTTACCGCCAAATGGCTGACCATGGGGGCGCTTCTCCGTTGATCGTTACCGGTTTCGGCCACCGGAACCCGTGGTGAGCGGGTTGCGGGAGGCGGCGAGATTTCACCCGTCCGAGCGAGGGCCCGGTGACCCGGCGTCGTGACCCGGCCACCCACCGCCGAACCGGCCCCGTCCGGGTTGGAGGATCCTCCGGCCCGCTCGGTGTACGGAGGTGTTCCGTTGGAGGATCGGACGGGACCGGAGAGCGGCCGGAACAGGCCACCGACTACGCTGCCAGGCGTGAAGGTCCTCGTCATCGGCGGCGGCGCCCGCGAACACGCCCTGTGCCGCTCTCTGTCCCAAGATCCCGTAGTGACCGAACTCCACTGTGCCCCGGGCAACGCCGGGATCGCACAGGTGGCGACGGTCCACCCGGTCGACCAGCTGGACGGTGCGCAGGTCGCCGCACTGGCCGGCCGGCTCGGCGCCGGCCTGGTGGTGGTCGGCCCGGAGGCCCCGCTGGTCGCCGGCGTCGCCGACGCCGTGCGCGCGGCCGGCGTCCCGGTGTTCGGCCCGTCCGCCGCGGCCGCGCGGCTGGAGGGTTCGAAGGCGTTCGCCAAGGACGTGATGGCCGCGGCCGGCGTCCCCACCGCGCGCTCCTACGTCTGCACCACCGTCGCCGAGGCCGCCGAGGCGCTGGACGCCTTCGGCGCCCCGTACGTGGTCAAGGACGACGGGCTGGCCGCCGGCAAGGGCGTCGTGGTCACCTCCGACCGCGAGGCCGCGCTGGCGCACGCCGCCGCCTGCGAGCGCGTGGTCATCGAGGAGTACCTGGACGGCCCCGAGGTCTCGCTGTTCGCGATCACCGACGGCACCACCGTCGTCCCGCTCCAGCCCGCCCAGGACTTCAAGCGCGCGCTGGACGGCGACGAGGGCCCCAACACCGGCGGCATGGGCGCCTACTCGCCGCTGCCGTGGGCGCCGGACGGGCTGGTCGAGGAGGTCCTGGAGACCGTCCTCCAGCCGACCGTGGACGAGCTGCGCCACCGCGGCACCGAGTTCTCCGGCCTGCTGTACGCGGGCCTGGCGCTCACCTCGCGCGGCACCAGGGTGATCGAGTTCAACGCCCGCTTCGGCGACCCGGAGACCCAGGTCGTGCTGGCCCGGCTGCGCACCCCGCTGGCGGGCGTGCTGCTGGCCTCCGCCGAGGGCACCCTGGACCAGCTGGAGCCGCTGCGCTGGGACGAGGGCGCGGCCGTCACCGTGGTCGTCGCCTCCGAGGGCTACCCGGACGCCCCGCGTACCGGCGACCCGATCGAGGGCCTGGCCGAGGCCGAGGCGGACGGCACCGCGTTCGTGCTGCACGCCGGGACGAAGGCGGACGAGGACGGCCGGGTGCTGAGCGCCGGCGGCCGCGTCCTGTCGGTCACCGCGACCGGCACCGACCTGGCCGGGGCCAGGGACCGCGCGTACGCCGCCGTGGACCGGATCTCCCTCAAGGGCGGTCAGCACCGCACCGACATCGCGCTGAAGGCGGCCACCGGCTGAGGCCCCTCCTCGCGCTCCCCGCGGCCCCCGTGCGAACCGTTCGCACGGGGGCCGCGGTGCGTGACGGCCCGGGGCGGCGCAGGGCGGGCGGGCCCGGCCCCGGGAGAGTCCGAAGGGGCCGGCCGGGGCCCTCGCCGGGGCCTGCCGCGCCCCGCCGGCACCCCGGCAGGGGCGGGCGGGACCCGAACAAACCGCCGATCAACTCCATGGGCCCAGCGCCCCCGGCATATCGGGACCGGAGTGGCTGCGGGGACGCACGCACCGTTCGGCCGACGGATTCCAGCCCATCGGGTGATAGCACCCGCATCCGGCTGACGTAACCGGGCGCCCGGCCGTATGGTGCGCTGGATCGCGATGTGCGGGGCCCGTGCGCCGGGGGCGCCGCCGGGTAGCGCTGCTCCCACGGGGGGATGCTGGACGGCGTCCGGCCGGGCGGTCGTCCGGGTGCTTCGCACCGGACCGGTGGTCGGCGTCCGGAATTCGGGCGATGTCACCGGGACGAGTGGAAACCGAGGCGATCCGGAACGCCCACCCGGACCGGGGCGTCGAAAATGTCAGTAGCGCCACGCACCATGCACTACCGGGGATCGGACGCCTCCGCTTCCCGGTCGGAACTGATCGTTTCGAGTCGGCTCAGGGCCCGAAGCCGGGCGCCCGAGGGCTCCGAAGGGGGTGCCGCACCGTATGGCCGTAGTCGACACCGCGCGCGCTCACGCCCAGGCGGTCCTGCGGGTCCGAGGCCTCGCCCTGGCCGCAGCCGCCCTGCCCACCGCCGTCGCGGTGGTCCTGCTCGCGGGCCGGTCCACCGGCCGGATCGGCGCGCCGGGGGCCGCCGACGCCGCCGGGTGGGACATCGCCCGCTGGGTGGTCTGCGCCGTCGCGGCGCTGACCCTGCTGGTGGCGGGGCTGACCGCCCGCGCCCTGCACAGGGCCGTCCCGCCACGGACCCCGGCCGTTCCGCTGGACCGCGCCGAGGCTCCCGAGCTGTACCGGCTGACCGACGAACTGGCCGCCCGGCTGGACGTCCCCGCGCCCTCCGCGGTCGCCCTCACCCCGGACTGCGACAGCTGGCTGGAGGACGTCCCGCCGGCCCGGCGGACGTCCCCGCCGCGGTCGCGCCGGCCGCGGCCGGCCCCCGGGGCGCCC
>NZ_MSJQ01000336.1 GCF_014596515.1 Streptomyces sp. CBMA156 | reverse complement strand
GCCCGTACCGGCCGTGGGCGCTCCCCCTGGTGCTGCTCGCCCAGGACCGGGTCGAGCAGGCCCGCACCGCACTCGCCGCCGTGCCCGAACCCCCGCACGACCACATGCAGGAGGCCCTGTGGTGCCTGACCGCCCGCGCCGCCGTACAACTGGGCGAGCGCAGGGCCGCCGCCCGCGCCGAGGCCGCCCTGCGCGACGCCCCCGCGGAACACGCCGGCGCCGCGAGCGGAATGCTGACCCTCGGCCCGGTAGCGCGGTACCTGGCGGAGGCACGGGCGTGCGCCGGGACCGGGTGAGCCCCGGCGGTCGGCGACCGGGCCCGCTCACTCCCCCCGGGACCAGGCGGCGACCGGCAGGGACACGTGGACGCCGAAGTCGACGAGCCCGGTCGCGGCACGGATGCCCGCGTGGAGCGCGTCCACGCGCTCCTGCCGGTCGGCCGCCCTCGCGGCGAACCACGTCGACCTGATCTCGATCACCACCGGCAGCCCGCCGCGGTCCAGCGGACCCAGCGGCCGGAAGCGGATCTCGACGTCCCCCGGCGGCACCTGGTACACGGTTTCGAAGGACGGACCCACGGTGCGGCCGTGGGAGCCGGCGGCAGCGGGACGAGCCACGACATCGGCCGCCGCCGCGCCGCCCACCGCACGCCCGCACCGGTCGTTCACGGCTCGCGGCCGTTCTCGACGAAGCCGCACGCGTGGCGGGTCCGCTCCCCTATCGTCGGGTGCCATGGGGAACATGGGGGCCGGCGGGTTCGGCGGTGCGGTGCCCTGGTCGGGTGTGCCGCCGGTGTTCGAGGACCGGACGCCGGACGCGTGTGTCGTGGTGCCGGGCATCATGGGCAGCGTCCTGGAGGACGCCGCGACGGGCCGCCCGCTGTGGGGCGTGGACCTCGGGATGCTGACGGGTGCGTCGACCGGTGAGGAGTTGTTCGGCGCGCTGCGGGCGGACGAGTCGGAGCGGGCCGCCGACGCCGACACCTTCCGGCTGGCGCCGCTGACCCGCGTTCGGGCGACCGGGCTGCTGGCGAAGCCGTGGTGGCTTCCCGTCCTGGAGGGCCTGGACCCCTACGGCGAGGCGGTCAAGAGCCTGCGGAAGGTCGCGCTGGCGCCGGAGGCGGTGGCGCCGTTCCCGTACGACTGGCGCCTCGCCGTCGCCTACAACGGCGCGGTGCTCGCCCGCGCGGCCCGCGCGCACCTGACCCGCTGGCGGGAGCGGGTCGCCGCCCGGCCGGAGTGGAGGGCCGCCGGTGGACGGGAGCCGCGGCTGCTGTTCGCCGCGCACTCGATGGGCGGGCTGGTGGTGCGGGCCGCGCTGGAGCAGGACCCCGAACTCGCGGCCGACACCCGGGCGGTGGTCACCGTCGGGACCCCGTTCCTCGGTTCCGTGAAGTCCGTCCTCACCCTCAACCTCCGGCACGCCGGGGCGAAGCCGGCCAGGCTGCTGCGGCAGGTGCAGGCGATGGCGGCGACCCTGCCGGGCGTCCACGACCTGTTGCCCGGCTACCGCTGCCTGGACCGCGGACTGACAGTCGACCGCCTCACCCCCTCCGATGTCGCCCGGCTCGGCGGCGACGAACACCTGGCCGCCCGCTCGCTCGACGAGCACACCCGCCGCTGGGAGCACCCGTACACGATGCCCGGGCACCGCATGATCGTCGGCGAGGCACAGGCCACCGTGCAGACCCTCGACGAACAGCAGCACGCCGGGCACCCGGTCGCCGTCGGACGGCACCACTCCTTCGACGCCGGCGCGGACGGCGACGTCGTCCGCGACCCGGCCACCGGCATCCCCGCCCGGCGCGACTCCCGCGGCGACGGCACCGTCCACACCCCGTCCGCCCAGGCCGGCGGCACCGAGGCACGCACCTACGTCTTCGGCCAGCACGGCACCCTGATGCGCCACGACGACGTCCTGCGCCAGCTCCGCAACATCGCCCTGGAACGCGCCCCGGGTCCTCGCCTCTCCGGCACCAGCGCCGGACCGGGCCTGGAGACCCCCCAGCTCGGCGGGACGTTCGGGCAGCCGCTCACCCTCCACGCAACCGGCCTCGACACCCCGGCCAGGGGGAGCCTCACCGTCCGCAGCGCGACCACCGGCCGGATGGGCCACCCCCTCACCCTCCGCCGCGACCCCGAGCGCACGGACGGCGCCCTCGCCGCCCGCTTCACCGCCGACGCGCCCGACCTGTACCGCGTGACCCTGGACGTCGAGGACCACGTACCGATCACCCAGCTCGTCCTCGTCAGCCCGCCCGACGCCTGAACCCGTCCGACGCCTGCACCCACCTGACGCCTGCCCGCCCGACGCCTGAACCCACCTGATGCCTGCCCGCGACGCTTGAATCCGCCCGACGCCTGAATCGGAATCCCGCCTTGACCACACCCGTCGGCACCGACCGGAACGCAACCGAACCGCCCCCCGAGGGCGGCGGGATCGAGCTGTTCCCGGTGAACTTCACCGCGTACCGGCAGCACCCCGCCCTGGACACCGAGGCCCACGTCCGGGCGATCGCCGACCTGCTCGCTCCCTACGGTCCGCGCGTCAACAGCTGGACCGTCCCCGAGGACGAACGGGACCGGCAGGCCGTCGAGGACCGGCTCGGCGCGTGGAAACGGCCCACCGCCTCCCGCAGCGGCAACACGGTGCTCTACTGGGTCGGCCACGGCAGCACCGAACACCTCGCCCACCACCGCACCCCCGCCCCCATCGACGACGGAATCTCCCCGGAGGAAGTCGCCCGCGCGATCGGCAGCCGCCAGATCCACCCCGACAACGAGGATGGTTGGGCGATCGTCGTCATCGACGCCTGCTTCTCCCGGGACTTCGCCCGGGAGGTGCACCGCGTCCTCCTCGGCAGGAAGTACCGCGACGCCGGCCGCTACCTGCTGCTGTCCACCGCGGCCGAGGGCTACGCCGAACTCGGCGCCTTCACCAGCGCCCTCCGGCACGTCCTGACCGTCACCTTCCGCGGGAAGCCCGACATCGGCCTCGCCGAACTCGGCGTCGAACTCAACCGTGAACTCCGCGGCGGCTACCGCGGTGACAGGGCCGTGCACGGCGACCGGCTCGTGCGTCTCACCCCCGACGTCGCCACCACCGTGTCCGCGCCGCTGGACCAGCTCGCCGAACTCCAGGCCGTCATCGACCGGCTGCCCGCCGACGAGCAGCGTCACTTCCTCCCCAAGGCGTCCGGTGCCGAACTCGGCGAACTCGCCTGGTACTTCCACGGCCGCACCGAGGAGCGCGACCACATCCTGCGCTGGCTGGCCACCGCCAGCCGTGGCGCCCTCGTCGTCACCGGCCCCGCCGGCTCCGGCAAGTCGGCCCTCCTCGGCCACGTCCTGCTGCACACCCGTTCCCGGCTGCGCGACGTCCTCGTCCGCCACGGCCACCTGACCGCGCTGCCCGCCGAAGTGCCGTGCCCGGACGACCCGTTCGACCTCGTCGCCCACCTCTCCGGCCTCACCCTCGCCCGCACCGTCCAGCTCGTCGCCGAAGCCGTCGGCCTGCCCGGCCTCGTCCGGCAGGCCGACGACGGTCAGCCACCCGCCCTCCTCGCCGCCCGACTCGTCGCCCGGCTGCGCGCCCGGCCGACCCGGCTGACGCTGCTGTTCGACGCCCTCGACGAGGCCGAGCAGCCGCTGCTCATCGCCGCCCTCCTCCTGCGCCCCCTCGCCGCCCTGCCCGCCGTCCGGGTCGTCATCGGCACGCGCCGCTCCACCCGTGAAGGCCCCGACCGGCCCGCCCCCACCGACACCGACATCCTCGACGCGCTCCGCCCCCGGCCGGTCCGGCGCGAGGCCGGACCGCGGGCCGACGTCGAACACGTCGAGGTGAGGCAGGACCCGAAGGCCCTCGCCGGATACCTGCGCGCCAAGCTCGACGGCGCCAGACACCGCGGCGCCCTCGACGCCGACGAGGCGACCATCGAGGACGCCGTCCACCGGCTCGTTGCCGACCACCGGCAACACGGCGCCGAACCACAGCAGTTCCTCTACGCCCGGCTCGCCGCCCACGAACTCCTCAACGACCCCGGCCTCCTCAACGACCCCACCCCCCTGATCGGCCGCACCCACCGCCAGCTGTTCACCCGCGCCCTCCAGCGACTCCAGCGCGCCAACCCGGACTACGCCCCCCTCCTGCGCGCCCTCGGCCTCGCCCAGGGCCGCGGCCTGCCCGCCCAGGACGGCATCTGGGCCCTCACCGCCGACGCCCTCACCGCCGACGCCCCCGACAGCCGCACCGACACCGGCTCCGACACCAGCAGCAGCATCCCCGAGCTGCTGCGGGACGCCGCTCCCTACCTCACCCTCGACCACGAACACGAGCGGAGCGTCTACCGCCTCGCCCACCGCACCTTCACCGAACACTTCACCGCCGCCCCCGACACGGCGCGCGGCCACGCCCTCCTCACCGCCGCCCTCGCCGGGCACGGCCGGCAGTGCCTGGCCGCGCAGGAGGACGCCACCGCCCCGCCGGACGCGGTCGTCAGCCCTTACGTCCGCCACCATCTCGCCGCCCACGCCCGCCTGGGCCACACCGCCGGAGCGCTCCACACCCTCGCCGACCACACCGAGGTCCTCGACGCCCTCGACCTCACCAGCATCACCGCCGCGGCCTTCGACCACGGCCTGCCCTCCCACGAACTGCCCCCGGCCATCGCCGGAACCGTCCTGCTCCAGCACCACGCCCGCGACACCGCCGCCACCGAGCAGTCCGCGGGCAGTACGGCCGGCTGGCGCCGTTGGTGGCGCCGGCTCGGGACCAGCTACATCCAGGGCGCCCCGCCACCGGCCGAAGCACGCCCCCGCGACCCGCGCCGATGGCCTCCGGAACTGACCGTCGGCGAAGTCCGGCAACGTCAGCTCCACCTGCAACTCACCGGCCACACCGACAAGGTGCACGCGGTGGCGCTGTTCACCGCGCCGGACGGCACGCCGCGTCTGGCCTCGGCCGGTGCGGACCGGACGGTGCGGATCTGGGACCCGGCCACTCGCGCACAGGACGGCCCCTCCCTCACCGGCCACACCGACAAGGTGCGTGCCGTGGCGGTGTTCACCGAAGCCGACGGCACCGTGCGGCTGGCCACGGGCGGCGACGACGGGGCGGTGCGGATCTGGGACCCGGCCACCGGCGCCCAGGACGGTGTCCCCCTCACCGGCCACGGCAGCGGAGTCGCCGCGGTGGCGGTGTTCACCGCACCCGACGGCACCGTGCGCCTGGCCACGGGCGGCGACGACCGGACGGTGCGGATCTGGGACCCCGCCACCCGAGCCCAGGACGGCCGAACGCTCACCGGCCACACCGACAAGGTGAACGCGGTGGCGGTGTTCACCGCACCCGACGGCACCGTACGCCTGGCCACGGGCGGCGACGACCGGACGGTGCGGATCTGGGACCCCGCCACCCGAGCCCAGGACGGCCGAACGCTCACCGGCCACAGCGGCGTCGTGCTTGCGGTGGTGGCGTTCACCGCACCCGACGGCACCACACCCGACGGCACCGCGCGCGTGGCCACCACCGGCGGCGACGGGACGGTGCGGATCTGGAACCCCGCCACCGGCACCCAGGAGGGCGAAACCATCACCGGCCACAACTTCGGAGTGGCGGCGATGACGGTGCTCACCGCGGCCGACGGCACTCCACGCCTGGCCACCGGCTGCTATGACGGGGCGGTGCGGGTCTGGAACCCGGCCACCGGCGCCCTGGAAGCCGTCCCCGTCACCAGCGACGACCACTGGGTGAGCGCGGTGGTGCAGTTCACCGCGGCCGACGGCACCCCGCGCCTGGCCACCGGCGGCGAGGACCACACGGTGCGGATCTGGAACCCGGCCGCCCGCCCCCAGGAAGGCGAACCCGCCGACGACAGCATCTACGGAGTGATGGCCGTCGCGGTGTTCACCGCGCCCGACGGCACCCCGCGCCTGGCCACCGCCGGCCACGACAAGACGGTGCGGATCTGGAACCTGACCACCGGCAGGCAGGAAGGCGCGCCCCTCACCGGCCACACCAGCTGGCTGCGCGCGATGGTGGCGTTCACCGCACCCGACGGCACTCCGCGCCTGGCCGCCGGTGACGGCAACGGGACGGTGCGGATCTGGAACCCCGCCACCCGCGCCCAGGAGGGCGTGCCCCTCACCGGGAACGGCAGGGTGGTGGATTCGCTGATGGTGGTCGCCCCGGCCGACGGCACTCCGCGCCTGGCCGTCGGCGACGGCGACGGGAACGTGCGGATCTGGAACCCGGTCACCTGCACCCGGGAGGACGGCCCCCTCACCGGAAGCACCAGCGGGGCGCGGAAAGCGGCGGTGTTCACCGCGGCCGACGGCACGCCGCGCATGGCCGTCGGCGGCGAGGACGGGACGGTGCGGGTCTGGAACCCCGCCACCGGCGCCCTGGAGGGCGCACCCCTCACCTGCCACGACTACTGGGTGAGCGCGGTGGTGGCGTTCGACGCGCCCGACGGCACGGCGCGCGTGGCCAGTTGCAGCATCGACAAGACGGTGCGGATCTGGGACCCGCGCACCCGGACCGGGCAGACGCTGACCCTGGGGGACGGAGTCGAGGCACTGGCGGAAGGCCACGGACTGCTCATCGCGGGCACCCGGTCGGGCTACCTCGCGATCGACATCGCGTCCCTGCCCACCGACCCCGCCGGTAGCGGCGCCCCTGACGCCCCGTCGTGACCACGTGCCACGGCGCGGGCGCCCGCGCCGTGGCACGGTGCGGAGCCCGGTCTCCCGAGCAGTGGGCAGCCGGGCCCGTCGGCTCTCGTCGGTGACGACCGGCGGTCGGCCGCCGTGCTTGCCCTTGCGAGGGGCGGTGTCGAGCCCTTCCGGTGTGGACTCGCGGATGTTCTCCCGCTCGGCACCCTGCGGGAAACGGCGGCTCAGCCGGCGCGCGCAGTCCACTGTGGCGGCGTCCACAACCGGGCATCGGCGCTGCCGACCTGGATCAGCGTTCCGGTATGCCGGTCCTGACGCGCCGGGCGGAACCCGTCGATCGCGAACACCTGCTGTCCGCTGGTGATGTCGACGCCCTGCAGACCGGCCTGGTCGGCGATCAGCAGATGCTCTCCGTCGGTGAAGAAGCCGAAATCGCCGACCGGCCAGGGGAACGTCGCGACCGCCTTGATCCATCGGACGCCCGGCGAGCGCAGCTCGATCGAGGCGGGGTCGAGGACGTGGACGGTACCGCTGCCGGCATCGCCCCGGTCGTACACCGCGATCCGACTGTCGTCGATCCACACCGCCGGCCAGTTCCACTCCGAGACGTCGGGATACACCGCATGGCTGGGCCCGTCCTCGGACTCGTACGGGTTGTCGTGCAGCCAGGCGGTCAGGCTCCACACCGCCGGCATCCCCCACGGCTGCCACACCCAACCGGCGTCGTGGCCACGAGTCCCGTCAGGAGTCAGCGACAGCGCGCCGTGGAAGTAGTCGAGGTCGTGCTCCGCATCCTCCTCGTCTCCACCCGGGCTGTCCCGTCCACCCGGAATGTCCCGCGCCGTGAGCACCTCGCCGGACGCGAGATCGGTGACATCCAACCGGTTCCAGTCCGTGCGATGGACGACGACCGGCCGGCCACCGTGTTCGGCGAACGCCAACGCGAACGGGACGGTTTCACAGCAGTAGTCCCCGCCGTCCAACGTCAACGCCGGCGAACCGGTGGCGAGATCGACCACCGTGCCGTACCGACCGCGGTCCTGAACCACCGCCGCCCAACGGCCACATCGAGACACGTGAAGCCGTAGTCGAACGCCGCCACCGCATTCGGACGCCGGCCTCTCCTCCCGGTACCGGGCCACGTCCCGCACCTCGCCGGTCGCCGGCATCCACCGCGTCAACCGTCCGCCCTCGGACAGCACCAGCCACGCCGACCCCGCGTCACCGAGGGCCGCCGGCAGCGCCGCCACATCCACGACCGGCCGCAGCGCGTCGGGAACCGCCACGTCCACCGTGCTCATCGCCATGTGAATCCCCTCGGTGCGCCCGTGTGACCCCCTCGGCGGCGTGAACAGCCGGTGATACGGCACCGTATCGGCAAAGCCGGTGAGCGCCGCGATGCCGGTCACGGCGGTGAGGTCAGCACGGATCCGGTCCATGCCGGGCTCAGTCTCGCGCAGGTCCGCCTCGGGCTGCACGGCGGCCTGGCGGCCTTCGGCACCCTGGCCTACTCAGCCCCCCGAGTCGGGCCCTGTCCCGCCAGGATGTCGGCGAAGACGATCACGACCGCGCTCTCGCCGTACTTCGCCGACTGTTCCTGCCGGAAGTCACCGCTCCGCACGAGGATCCGGTTGATGCGGATCCTGGTGCCGATGGGGAAGGTCATCTCCTCCTCGGACTGGTTGTTCCCGCCGAGCGTCCTTCCCCGGTGGTCCTCCGGGAGGCCGAACTCCCAGACGATCTCCTTGCCGGCCACGTACGTGTGGGTCAACGGATCGCCGTACGTGGTCGACAGGATCGCAGGCCACTCGATCGTCTCGTCGACCGGGACGTAGCCACCGTCCGGGTGGCGCTCCTGCTGCTTGAGGACGCCGCCGAACGACTCGTACAGGTGCTTGCTGTCGCCCCGCACCACGTTGCCGTCCTCGTTCGCACGGGGCGTCGTGAAGTCGTCCCACACGCCGTTGATCCGGGCGAAGATGTCGAAGGTGTCCGCCAGGTGCTTCTCGTCCCACGCCTCCGTGGTCTGCTCGTCCGCGTAGCCCCGCGCCATGGCGATGCCGCGCCACGCGTCGAGCACCTCGCTCTCCTTCGACTTGTAGGAGAAGCCCGGGGCCGCGATCTCGCCCGCGGTGAAGCCGGCCTGCCCGAGGGCCGCGAGGAGCGGGTTGATCCGTCGGTAGTCGGCGCTGAGGTAGTTCTCGCCGAGGTTGAGGTCGTCCTGCCTCTGCTTGGCCGCGAGGACCGCCGGGTCCAGCTCCCGGGCACGAGCGTCGTCGTACTCCTTGCGGGACGCCTTCCACCCCTCGACCGTCCCCCAGGACTTGTCCTTGGTGGACGCCCGGGGCTTCTTGCCGTCCGCGCCCGCGGAGATCAGATAGGACCCGAAGCGGAAACTGAGGGTCGTCTGCCCCTCGATGTCCCCCTCGTCCGTGTGCTTGACGACCCGGGTCCCATTCGGGAGGCCCGGTGCGAGGGTGCGCTGCACGGGCGCTTCCGACGCACCGGCCGTCCCGGTCCCGGGGCCGGCCGAACGCTGCACGTCGTAGGAGGCCCGGGGGGCCGGACGGCTCATCACCCTGCGGGCGTTGGCCTCGGCCTCGCGCTCGAAGCGGTCTGACGGGTCGGAGACCTTCAGCCCGTCGCCGTTGTCGGTACCGCTGACCGGCCCCTGGCGCTGCTGGATGACATGGGTGAGCTCGTGGGCGAGGGTGTGCGCACCGCCCCCGCCGTCGCCGATGACGACGTGGTTGCCGGAGGTGTAGGCACGCGCGCCGACCTCGGCGGCGGAGGCCTTCGCGGCGCCGCCGGTGTGGATGCGTACGTCGGAGAAGTCGGCGCCGAGGCGGGACTCCATGTCGGTACGGGTGGCCTGGTCCAGGGGCCGGCCGGGGTCGTGCAGGACATCGTGGACGGACGAGCGCTGAATGACCGGGGACACGGCACGCTGGGCGGCTGGGCCCCCGAAGCCCTCATAGCTGCGGCCGTTCCCGTGCTTCTCCGCGTCCAGGCCTCCGTGGCCGGCCCGGCGGAGCATCTGGACGACCGCCGCGTTGCCCACGGTGGCCTGGAGGGCGAGCAGTTCCGGCCGTGGGTGCCCGGCCTCGGCGGGCGCGGGCCTCGCCGCCCGGCCGGCCCTGGCCCCGGTGGCTTCCTCGTTCTCCCGCTCGCGCATCGGGCTCCGCCCCTTCCGGGATCGTCGGCAACGTCCCACTCAACCCGACGGCAACGGCGCGGCGGAAGGTACTTCAGGGCAGAGCTCAGGGGCCCCCGCGGCGGTCTAACGTGGCACTTCCGTACAGGCGGCACGGCAGCAGGGTGTGAAGGAACCCGGCACGGTCGGCGGGAACCCAACCGGCTCGTGAAAAAGCTGTCATGACATCACGTTGGAACAGCACGCTCATGGCGGGCGACCACGACTGCCGCCCTTCACCCACCCCTAAGGAAAGCGGTCCTGCCGTGCCCCGACGATCTCCCCGGCCGGCGGCTCGGAGCCGGGCGAAGGCCGGTGCCCGGGCACCGGCTCAACGACTCCAATCTCCACCGGCTCCCACCAGAGGTACGCTGATCAAATCCTCCTTCCTACCTCGGAGCCTCCATGCGTCTCTCGGATTACTCCCCGCCCGACACTGCCGCGGCCCGAGGCGCACGAGCGCTGTGCGACGCCTTCCACAGCCCTGCGATGGTCAACCACGTCACGCGGTCCTGGCTCTGGGCCGAGGCGTTCGCGATCGTCGAGGGTCGCACCGGCATCGACCATGAGCTGCTGTACACAGCCGCTCTGCTGCACGACATCGGGCTCGTCCCCTCCTACGACAACCACACGCTCGGCTACGAGGAGGCCGGCGGCTTCGTCGGCGAAGCGCTCACCGCCGGCGCCGGCTGGCCGGCTGACCGGCGCCGCCGCGTGAACGAGGTCATCGTCCGGCACAACTGGCCCGAGGTGGATCCTGCACTGGACGTCGAGGGCCACCTGCTGGAGACGGCGACCGGACTGGACATCTCCGGCCACCGCGACGAGGACATCCCACTCGCTTTCCGCCGCGAGGTGCTCAGCACCTACCCCCGCCTTGACCTTGCCGAGGAGTTCGGTGCCTGCGTACGGGATCAGGCCGCGCGCAAGCCGTACAGCCATGCCCGACGCCTCGTCGACGGCGGGCTCGACCGGAAGCTCGCCCAGAACCCGCTCGAACAACTCCCCTCATAGCGCATCGACCGTTCCCAACGTCGAGAGGCCCGGAACGCGAGCCCTTGTGCGCTGGAACAGCCCACTGATGCAGGGCCTGCGGGTTCTCGACCGCCGCCTGATCCGCCGGGACCACGAGTTCCGCCTGCGGGCGGGCGAGGATCTCGCGGGTCCGATCACGCATGGAGCCCGATCTTGGCCGCCCCTTTCGCGTCAAGAGCATTGCCGCGGGACCGACGGCGGCATAGCCCATCCCGCTTCCCCATCCGCCCATAAGCCTCCGGCCCCCGCGACGGGGGCGCGATCCGGTACGACGGATCGGCCCGCACCAAGCGATTCATCGGGCGGCGCCGGCTCCAGGCCCACCCGGTTCCTTGTCGTCACGACGGCGAGCACTCCGGCTCCGTGGTGGCCGGCGGGCGATTCGCCGGGTGAGGGCGTCAGGCACGCAGGACGACCTTTCCGGCGACGGTGCCTGACTCGGCCAGGCGCAGGGCCTCGGCGGCACGGACCAGGGGGAGTTCGGCAGCGATCTGCGCGGTGACGTCGCCGTCGCGCACCGCCTGGAACACCGCGGCGAGGTCGGTGCGCAGCCGGACCCGGAAGCGGTGGCGGTTCAGTGCCCGGCCGGCCCAGACGTTGTAGAAGTGGGCGGAGCGGCCGTTGGGCAGGGCGTTCCACAGCCACACCCGGCCGAGCAGTTTGAGGACGGGCCACTGCTTGGAGCCGTCGTCGTCCCGGGTGGAGGCAGTGCCGTAGGAGACGAGCGTGCCGCCGGGGGCGAGCAGGCGCCAGGAGTCGACGGCGCTGCGGCCGCCGACGTGGTCGAAGGCGGCGTCCACGCCGCCGGGGGCGAGTTCCCGGACTCTGGCGGGGACGTCCTCGGTGCGGTAGTCGATCGGGGTCACTCCGCGGTCGCGCAGTGCCGGGTGGTGGCGCGCGGACGCGGTGCCGATCACGTGCGCGCCCGCGGCCCGGGCGAGTTGGACCAGGACGGAGCCGACGCCGCCGTTGGCGCCGTGCACCAGGACGGTCTGCCCGGGCCGGACGCGGGCCTTGCGGTGCAGCATCTGCCACGCGGTGATGCCGTTGACCACCACGGTCTCGGCCTGTGCCGGGTCGATGCCCTCGGGCACCGGGACCAGGTCGGCGGCGTCCACGACCACGTGGCTGGCCCAGCCGCCGACCTTCAGCAGCGCGGCGACGCGGGTGCCGACCAGGGTGGCGTCGACGCCGTCGCCGACCGCGGCGACCGTGCCGACCAGGTCGTAGCCCGGCACGAAGGGGAAGGGCGGCTGGTCGTAGTAGCGGCCGCGGCGCATCTGCTGCTCGGCGAAGGAGACACCCGTCGCCTCCATCCGGACGACGGCCTGTCCCGGGCCGGCTGCCGGGACGTACCCGCGGCGCACGTACAGGCCCTCCGGCTCGACCTTGCCCGGTAGGACGACCTCGATCAGTTCCCCGGCGTTCACGATGACCTCCCTCGGTTCCCCACCCGATCCGTTAGCGAGTGGCGCTTACGTTAGAAGTTATAACGCACGGGCGAGTGACGGTCAAGAGCGTCCGCTATACCCTCTAACTGCACGGCATGAGGGGAACGAGCACATGGCCACCGGCAACGGAACCCCCGCGAGCGCTACCGCGCCCAACTGCGCACCGAGGTCAAGGAACGCGCCTGGGAGCAGACGCCCTCGCGCAGTCCCACTGCCTGCCTGGGGGCGGCGCCGTCCAGCTTGCGCCCCAGGTAGCGGATCGCGGTGGCGGCCTTCTTGGCGAGGGCACCGTCCCCGTACTCGCGGTCTCCGCCGTTTCCAAGCGCGCGAAGGCCGACACAGGCCCGGGCCTCTGTCGGCCGCCGCTGCGGTCGTACTGGTGCACCTACAGCCGCGCCTGGACCGACGTGAAATACGTCTACGGCCTCAACACCGCCGTGTCCGAGAAGGCCGCCCTGGTCGAGATGCTCGACACCTGCGCGTAGCAGCCTCCGGTCGGCCCGCCTGACCGTCTCATTGGTCCGTTCGCGGCCGGTGAGGACCCGCCGGTAGCCGCCCTGGTGGATTCACGACCGGTTTCGAGGGGCCTCGGCCCTGGTCCGATTTATGGAACCCGTGCAGGTCAGGGCCGTCTGGCACGGTCGGGGGCTTCGGGGAACACTGCGATCCGCGGTCCTTTCGGCGATGCGAGGACGTCGCGGTAGTGGTGGTCGAAGGACAGGATCGCCGGACACTGGAGCCGCCAGGCGAGGACCGCGTTGACGGCGTCGGCCAGGCCGAACTCATGCCCCTTCTGTCGCAGTTCAGCCCATCGTAGAACGCGCCGGTACTCGGCCGTCAGCGTCAGGTCAACCAGCGACCTCACCGGCCCGTCGGCGCACAACAGTGCGTCGACCAGCTCGAACAGTGCGTCCGCCCGGGCGGTCGGGCAGTCGTAGAGGGTCGGTCCTGAACCCGGACAACACGGCCAGGGCCTCGATGTGGGCGGCATCGTCCAGCAGACTCACCATCACGGCCTCGGGTTCGATCACCAGCATCTCGACAGCACACATGATCACCCCGAGGCTGCTCGTCTGTCTGGAGAACGTCAGAACCAGCGATCAGCCACAGGCTGAGACTTCGTCGGATCGCTGCGGACGTTCTGCCGTCGCCTCGACGCCAGCGGCGCGCAGCCGATGAGCGAGAAGAGTCATCTCGGGCATCGTCCCTGCGAACGCGCCGGCCCGGATCTGCTGGAGCGCTTCCTTCGCCTGTGCCAGATCCCCGCCGAGCTCGGCGCGGAGAACCTTCATTACGACAACCGGAGTGGCGAGAGGGTCGCTGAGTACGAGCCGTGCCTCGCCGTGCTCGGTCAGAAGGCGCCGACGCAGGTCATCCGGGATCCAGCCTCCTCCGGGCCCGCACTCGCACATCGCTTCGCCGCAGGCGGAGCAGCCGTAGCTGATGTCCCATTCAAGTCTCCGCCCGACCAACGCCTGAACCCCGACGCACTCCATCTCCGAGCCGCAGGCGGCGCACTGCGATCGGTAACTGACGGACTCGATCACCGTGACTTCCCCCATCCACTGGCACAACCTTGACGGCGCTAGCATCCAGGGCCCCGAGGTTAAAGAACAAGCTCAGAAGGTGTGCCATATCCCTGTAGTGGCTTCGATGCATGCGTCCTGGGTTCCGACGACAGGTTCGACTTCAGTCGTGAATGGTCAGGACGTGTCCGGCTGTCGCTGGCAGAGCTTGTTCTCCACCCCGACCCGGTGGTACACGGCCACCGGCAGGACCCGGTCCGCCAGCGGCAGCTTGAACAGGCCTGGCTTCTGTGGCGGACTCCGTGCTGCGCTCCTACATCGGGCTGCTCGCCGGGCTCGGCCAGGCCAAGCCTCAGATGCCGCTGGCGCGCGGCGTCACGAAGACGGGCGTGCTGATGCCCGTTGCGGCGTCCGGAATCGGGATGACCGGCCGGGCGGCCGAGCTGTTCGAGCAGGACGTCAAGCCGGCGGAAGTGGCCCCCAACGCCTGATGCCGCAGCGGTAGAAGCAACCGGGAGCGGACAGCGCATCAGGTCCCGGAGCTGCCTGGCGCTGCCCTTGGCAGCGCCAGGATCGTCCTCAGGTCATCACCAGGGCCCGCTCTAGCCGTTGAGGATCTCCACGTAGTTCACGGTGACAAAGGCGCCGCCGAAGTCCTTCACGTTATTCTGCGTACCGGTCGGCCCGAGGTCGTAGGGGCCGCTGCTGGTGTTGAAGTACCCGTGGTTCCAGTCGGCCGAGATCCTGTAGACGCCACTCTGGTTGACGGTCCACCTGCCGGGGGTGCCCGCGTAGCAGAAGTTGCCGTGCGAGGTCCAGACTTCCAGGCCGTGGCTCATGGGGTAGTTATTGTCCGCGGTGGGACACGCGGTGGTGCCGATGGCGCTGGCTGGCGTGGCGACCGCCACGCCGCTGGCCAGGATGCCGCCGGCGAGGACCACGGCCGAGAATTTCCTGCGAACTGTCACGATCATCTCCTGTGACTTGCGGTGGCCCCGATCCCATGCAGGCGATCGCGGTGGTCCGAGTAGTGCCGTGCTGCTCTGGCCCGCCCTCCACCCCCGGTTCCTGGGTAAGTCCGGTGCCAGTTCGAGATGCTATCCAGTGCTGAGCATGACAAGTCTAGCCCTCAGTCCCAGATCTTGTCAGGCAGTCCTTGATTCCACCCTCGCGCCACAACTGGTGCCACCAGAAGTCGACTTCAGACTCATCCGCAGGCGCCGCGCAACCCGGTGAGGGTGTCACTCATCGTGCTCCTCCGTGATCTCCTCTTTCGGGTGGTGCCGGGGCCCGTGCCCGGCTGCCGCGCGTACGTGCGGCAGCCGGGCCGGGAGTCTGTGGGTGAACCGAGGTGTGGTCAGGGACGGCCAAGCGCCCGGAAACGTCCAGCCGGCCGCGCGCCAGCGGTTGCGTTGAGGGTGCCGCGGGCGTCGGCCCGCTCCGCCAGCGCGGAGGTGGCCCGAGGTAAGGCCTCGTCGTAGGTGGCGGCGTCGAAGTCCGCTCCGCCAGCGCGGAGGTGGCCCGAGGTAAGGCCTCGTCGTAGGTGGCGGCGTCGAAGTCCGCTCCGCCAGCGCGGAGGTGGCCCGAGGTAAGGCCTCGTCGTAGGTGGCGGCGTCGAAGTCCGCTCCGCCAGCGCGGAGGTGGCCCGAGGTAAGGCCTCGTCGTAGGTGGCGGCGTCGAAGTCCGCTCCGCCAGCGCGGAGGTGGCCCGAGGTAAGGCCTCGTCGTAGGTGGCGGCGTCGAAGTCCGCTCCGCCAGCGTGGAGGTGACCCGGTTGTGGACAAGGCCCGGGCCGATGCGGAGAAGTCCCGCGACCTCCTGGCCGCGAGGTACCTCGCCCCGCACCAGCGCGAGCGTCCGTTGCCCGTGCTGCCGATCGACGACCCCGGCCCGGGTACGCCGAGTTCACCGTCCGCTCGGCCGTTCCCGACCCGGCCGGGGTGATCGAGCGGGTGAGGCGGTGGGCGTCCGGGCACTGATCGCGGAGCCCTGGAGCAACCGGGCGCCGTACGCCCCTGGATCGTGACCGGTCCCGGCGGGCCCGTCCCCGACGGCGGTGTGGGCCACGCACCCGAAAGCGGGCGGAGGGTCACAGGCGTGGCAGTGCGAAGGGAACGTGCCCCGTGGCGAGACCGGTGCTGCCGAGGAGGCGGCCCATGCGTTTGCGGGAGTGCAGGAGGACGGTGCGGTCGCTGATCATCAACTGGGGGAAGCGTTCCGCGAGTTGTGCCTCGAAGGGGTCGATGGCGTGCAGGCCGCGGAGCCACGCCATCACGAGCAGGTTGTCGGAACCGCTGACGGAGACGGCGAGGCGCACCTCCTTGGCCCGGGCCAGCGCGTTGCCCGTGGCCGCGAGGTGGGTGTGGGGGACCACGGCGCGGTAGAGCACCACGGTCGAGAGCCCCGCGAGGGGGTGGGCCAGGTCGCAGCGGAAGGTGATGTCGCCGTCCCGGATCATCCGCTGGAGCCGGCGGCGGGCGGTGTGTTCGCTCGTCCCGGTCGCCGCGCCGAGCTCGGTGTAGCCGAGACGTCCGTCGGCACCGAGCGCCGCGAGCAGGGCTTGGTCCTCCGGCGGGCGCGGGGGGTGCATGCGGGCGCTGTACACGGTCGAGCCCGAACTCCGCGGAGCCGCGAGCTCCGTGTGCCCGGCGGGCTCCATGGCCCGCATCCGCCAGTCGCCGCCTTCGCTGTACAGCGTGATCCCGAGGCGGGTCCGGGTGGACCGGACCCCCTTCAACCCGCCGATCAGGCCGTGCACCGAGCGGCCGAGGGACGGCAGGTCGGCCGCCGCGACGGATGCCAGGAGGTCGAAGTCGCCGGCGGTCTCGTCGACGCTGAAGACCCAGGGCATGTCGGCCAGGGCCCGGCTGACGGATTCGAGCGCCCGTGGCCGGCAGCGCACCTCGACGTAGCCGACGGTGGCCGATTTCGCCGCGTCGTAGGCCGTGACCCAGGCCAGGCCGTTCGCACGCAGCCGATCCCAGCGCCGGGCCGCCGTGGTCGCGTCCACGCCCAGCGCCCGGCCGACCTGGGACCACGGCGCCCGGGGAGCGGCCTGCAGGGCGTCGACGAGCGCGAGGTCCAGTTCGGAGAAGCGCACGTCCGCGGCGGCCGGGCGGGAATCGGCCGGGCAGGAATCGGGCGGGCCGGAATCGGGCGGTACGGCGCTTTCCCTGACGTTTTCCTGCAATTCCTCGGGTATTCCGGTCACAGGTCGGATGGTAGGGGCACTTCCGGCCGATGCCCAGTTTCGGCCACGGTGATGAGGAGTGCCGCGTGTCTGCTCCGTCCCCGCAGTCCGCCCGGAGAACGGTCCGGATCACGATCGTCCTGTTGTTCGCCGCCTGGCTGGTCGACTACGCCGACCGGCTCGTCATCAATCTGGTCCTGCCCTCCCTCGGCGCCGAGTTCGGGCTGAGCCGCGGGCAGCAGGGCCTGATCGTCTCCGCGTTCTTCCTCGCCTACGCGCTCGCCCAGATACCCGGCGGGATGCTCGCCGACCGGTACGGCGCGCGCCGGGTCACGCTCTGGGCCCTGCTGGCGTGGTCGGTGTTCACCGCGCTGACCGGCTTCGCCTGGTCGTTCGTCGTTCTGCTGGTGCTGCGGTTCGTGTTCGGTGCCGCCGAGGGCGTCTTCCCGCCCGCCGCGCTGAAGGTCCTCGTCGAGCGGACCAGGCCGGACGAACGGATGGCCGCCAATGGCCTGATCATGAGTTCCAACGCGATCGCCGGTGTCCTCACCCCGCTTCTCGTCGCTCCCCTGATCGCGGTCTTCGGCTGGCGTTCGGCGTTCTTCTCCACGGCGGCGCTCGGCGTGTTCGTCCTGGTGGCGGTGCGGATGCGGCTGCCCGCCCCGCGGCCCCGGACGGAACCGGCGACGGGCCCGGTCCGCACCGGCATCGGCGATGTCCTGAGGCTGGGCGTGGTCTGGCGCTTCAGCGCCATGATGTTCGGCTACAGCGCGATCGTCTGGGGCTTCAACACCTGGGTCCCCTCCTACCTCGGCGAGGAGTTCGGACTCTCCCTCACCGCGGCCGGAGCGCTCATGGCGGTCCCGGCCCTCGCCGCCGCCGGGGGGACGGTCATCGGCGGCCGGATCTCGGACCGGCTCGGGGGCCATCACCGCAAGGTGATCCTGCCCGCCATGACCGTGGCCGCGTTCGCGCTGCTCCTGGTCGCCTTCTCCTCCTCGCTCACCGGCTTCGTCGTCTTCGGCACCGTCGCGTCGGTCGCCGTCTCCCTCTGCTACATGCCCGTCTTCGCCGTCCCGCTGAGCGGGCTGGCACCGGAGCGGGTCGGCGTGGGCAGCGCGGTGATCGTCCTCGGCGGCCAGGTGGCGGGCATGGCCGCCCCTCCCCTCGTCGGCGCGCTCGCCGACGCCTTCTCCTTCCGGGTGGCCTTCGCCTCCCTGGTCCTCGGCGCCGGCATCGCCGCCGCCATGGCGCTCCTGACCCCGCAGGACGCCGCCTCCTTCCGGACCGCCACCGGCGTGTCCGACCTTCCCGAGCCCGCAAAGGAATCCGCATGACCGCCGCCTCCCTCCCCCGCCTGCTGACGGCCCTTCCCGACCGGCTGCCCGACCTGCGCGCCGTCTACGAGGACCTGCACGCCCACCCGGAACTGTCGTTCCAGGAGTTCCGCACGGCCGGGATCGTCGCCGACCGCCTGCGGCGGCAGGGCTGGGACGTCACCGAGGGCGTCGGCCGCACCGGGGTCGTCGGGGTCCTGGTCAACGGCGAGGGCCCCGTGGTCCTGCTCCGCGCCGACATGGACGGCCTCCCGGTCCGGGAGCGGACGGGGCTGCCGTACGCCTCCCGCGAGACCGCCGTCGACGCCGACGGCAACGAGGTGCCCGTGATGCACGCCTGCGGCCACGACGTACACGTCACCTGTCTCCTCGGCGCCACCGCGCAACTGGCCGCCACCCGTGAGGAGTGGCGCGGCACGGTCGTCGCCGTGTTCCAGCCCGCCGAAGAGGTCGGCGGTGCGCCGGCGATGATCGAGGACGGCTTCCTGGAGCGCTTCCCCCGCGCCGACGTCTGCCTCGGCCAGCACGTGGCACCGGCGCCCGCCGGGTTCGTCGGCACCCGGCCCGGCCCGCTGATGGCCGCCTCCGACAGCCTGCGGGTGCGCCTCTTCGGACGCGGCGGACACGGCTCGATGCCCGAGTCGACCGTCGACCCGGTCGTCATGGCCGCCGCCGTCGTCATGCGGCTGCAGACGATCGTCTCCCGCGAGACGGGGGCGGCGCAGACCGCGGTGGTGACCGTCGGCTCGCTGCACGCGGGCACCAAGGAGAACATCATCCCCGACACCGCGGAGCTGCGGATCAACATCCGCTCCACGACTCCCGCGGTACGGGACCGGGTCCTCGCGGCCGTCGAACGGATCGTCCGCGCCGAGGCCGCCGCCTCCGGCGCCCCGGAGGACCCCGAGATCACCGTGATCAACTCCTTCCCCCTCACCGTCAACGACGGCCCCGCCACGGACACCGTGGTGACGGCGATCGCCGAAGCCCTCGGCCGGGAGCGGGTCTTCACCCTGCCCCAGCCCCTCACCGGCAGCGAGGACTTCGGTGTCTTCGGCACGGCCCTCGGCGTCCCCTCGGTCTTCTGGCACTTCGGCGGCGCCGACCCCGCGCTCTTCCGGGGCATCGACCCCGGAGCGCTGCTGACGGACGGTCTGCCCGAGACGGTCCCCGCCAACCACTCGCCGCACTTCGCCCCCGTACCCGACCCCACCATCCGGATCGGGGTGACGGCCCTGCTCGCGGCGGCCGCCCCGTGGCTGTGCCCCGAGGACGCCCGTGCCGACGGCGACCGAGGCCGCTGACGTCCGTCTCCCCCTCTCCCCTGCCCCCGCCCCCGCTTTCCGGAAAGGCCTCCGCATGAACGTGTACGACTCCGGATCCGACCTCGCCTACCTCAGCGCCACCGAAGCCCGACGCCTGTTCGAGGCCCGCGAGCTGTCCCCCGTCGAGCTGATGCACGCGGTGATCGACCGCGCCGAGCAGACCGAGCCGGTCGTCAACGCCTTCGCCGAGCGGCTCTTCGACGAGGCGCTCGAACAGGCCAGGCACGCCGAGGACCGCTTCCTCGGCAAGGGCGGCCTGGCGCCGCGACCGCTGGAGGGCATCCCGGTCGCGACGAAGGAGAAGCACGCCATCGCCGGGCGCTCCCTCACCGAGGGCTCGCTCGTCAACGTCGGCACCACGGCGACCGAGAACGCCCCGGTGGTCGACCGCATCCTGGAGGCCGGCGGCATCATCCACGCCCGCACCACCACCCCCGAGTTCTCCATCGCCACCTTCACCCACAGCCGCCTGTGGGGCGTCACCCGCAACCCCTGGAACCCCGAATTCACCCCCGGCGGCTCGTCCGGCGGCGCGGGCGCCTCACTCGCGGCCGGCACCGCGCTCCTCGCCTCCGCCTCCGACATCGGCGGCTCCACCCGGATCCCCGCGGCCTTCACCGGCACCGTCGGGTTCAAGGCCCCGTACGGCCGGGTCCCCGGCGTCGCCCCGCTCTGCGCCGACCACTACCGCGGCGACGGCCCGATGGCGCGGACCGTGGACGACTGCGTCGCGTTCGCCAACGTCCTGGCCGGCCCCGACCCGCGCGACCACGTGTCGCTGCGTCCGAAGCTCGTCCTGCCGACCGAGTTCGCCCCGGTCGCGGGGATGCGCGTGGCGCTGTGCCTGCGCCTCGGCGCGTACGACGTCCACCCGGAGATCGAGGCCAACACCCGCGCCGTCGCCCGCGCCCTCACCGACGCGGGCGCGGTCGTCGAGGAGATCGAACTGCCCTGGACCAAGGACGACCTCCTCCTCAGCCTCGCGGCGCACTTCTCCTCCATCTTCGGAGCCCTCGTCTCCGAGATCGAGGCCGAGCACCGCGACCGGATGTCGGCCTACGCGGTGGCCTTCTCGGACACCATGGCGATCGCCCGCGAGCGCGTCAGCTACCTCGACGGCCTGCGCGTCGAGACCAGGATGCAGCGCGAACTCGGCGAGGCGATGGCGCCCTTCGACGCCCTGATCTGCCCGACCACAGCCGTCCCGGGCCTGCCCGCCGGAGACGACCTCCTGGACCGCCTGGTGGTGAACGGCGAGGACCACGGCGAGCCCCTGTGGGCGTGCATGACAGCCCCCTTCAACATCAACAACCGCTGCCCCGTCCTCAACATCCCGAGCGGGCAGTCCAGTTGGGGCGTGCCCACAGGCGTCCAGATCGTCGGCCACACCTACGACGACCCGACCGTCTTCAGGATCGGCAAGGCCCTGGAGCACCTCCGTCCCTGGGCCTACACCCCGGACCGCCGTCCGGCCCCCGGGCGCAACCAGGCCTCAGCCGGGACCGGGCCCCGCTGACAACGGCGACCGCCGCGGCGCTGATGCCACCCGGGGCCGCCCCGCACGGGTTCGTGCGGGGCGGCCCACCCCCTCCGGGCGCCCCGGACGCGGCCGCGCAGCGCTCTCCCGGAGGTGGAACCACCACTTCGACCGCCGCAGGTCCGCCCGCCTCCACCAGGCCGCCGACCGCCCCAGTCACCGGACCGACGCGCAGAGCCGCCCCGCCGAGCCGAGCACCCTCGACACCCTTGGCCGGCAACTGCGCCCGACCGGCAAAACGGCCGGGGCCCTCACCGTCCGCCGGCGCAGCGAGGCCCCGTGCCGCTGGGACGAGGACGAGGCCCCACTCCACTGCGCGATCACCCGCTTCGAGGCGGCGCGCATGCCCGTCCGGAGCGAATCGGCCCGCCTCGAATCCGGCTTGGTATGATGCAACGCCCTTGACTGGTCGGCTGGTTGGTCGATGTTGAGGGCAGGCGTCGTCAGGTTCCGGTGATCCTTGGGGAGTGTGGGGACATGGTCGGCGAGGGAGTGCCGCGAGCTGCCGTTCGGGCGGAGTTGACGGTGTCCGAATCTGCGGAGTTCGGCGCGTTGCGTGCCTGGCTGGCGCGAGTGCCGACCGTACGGGTTGTTCAGGTGCCAGTCGTTCCCGGCCCTGGCGAGCAGGGCGCATGGGATGTGCTGGCCGTCCTGGCGAGCGGCACCGGGGCGCTCGCGGTGGCCATGCGGTCGCTGCCGGATTTCGTGCGATCCCGGCGCTCGTCGGTGACGGTGACGATCAGGGTGGCGGACGACGAGGTCACCCTGACGGCGACCAATGTCGAGGACGCCGTGCCGGTCATCGAATCCCTGGTGGGGAAGTTGCCGGATGACGACGAGCCCTCCTGACCACTCCCGCAGCCGCGCGATTCTGGTCGGCACTGCCGAGTACGAGCATCTGGCTGCTGTGCCGGCTGCCGGGAACAGCCTTGCCCGAATGCGTGCCGTGCTCACCGGTGCCCTGTGTGGCTGGCCCGACGACCGCTTGTCGGTCTTCGTCAACGAGCAGCGGCCGGGAAGCCTGCCGGACCGAATGACCGAGCTCTACCAGGATGTGGACGACGTCGCGCTCTTCTACTATGTGGGGCACGGTCAGGTCGCACCGACCCCGGGCGGGGACACCCTGTGTCTGGGACTGACCGGGTCGAGGGTGGAGCCGTCCCGTCGCAAGTCGACCAGCCTCGCCTTTGACGACATCGCCTACGCGCTGTGGCACAGCCCCGCCAGGACGAAGATCGTCATCCTGGACTGCTGCTACGCGGGCCTGGCAGGCCGGCTCGCCGACACCGAGGTCCTCGATCTCACCCGTGCGGCCGGCGCCTGTACCCTCGCGGCGAGCGGCGAGTTCGCCACCGCCTGGTACGAGACCGACGACGAACTCACCCGCCCGCAGACGTACTTCACCAAGTACTTCCTGGACGTCCTGGAAAGCGGCATACCGGGAGCGGGGCGCGGTCTGCCGCTGGAGTCGATCTTCCGGCGGGCGGCCGCCGGCCTGGTGCGCGACGGCAAACCGCAGCCCACGTCCAGCGCGGCCCACCACGCCTCGCGGCTGGTCTTCGCCGCCAACCCCGCCCACGTCGACAAGCCCGACCTCACCATCAGCCAATCCGTCTACGACCGCATCGTCGCCCATGTCCACGCCGGATACCCCGCGGTGGTGTGCGGCATGGGAATCGGCCCCCACGGGTCCGACCGCGCTTCGCGGGTACTGCCGATGACCAATCTGGTCGCCCGCTCGCCCGCCGGCCACGAGGAAGAATCAGACTTCAGCTGGGAGATGGATCCGCGCGAACTCGTCCCGATGTACCGAGAGATGGAGGCGAGCGGTGAGGAGCTCCTCATCGTCTATCACTCCCGGCCGGACGGGGACGCCCTCCTCTCCCGCATCGACATCCAATACGGCGGCGTCGGCCACCACTTCGTCATCGTTGCGGTGGACACCCAAGGGCGGATCGAGTTCCGCTCCTACCGGATCACCGACACCCGCGTCCGGGAGGAAGAGGTACGCGTCGTCCCATCGTACGACGCATGATCTCAGCAGCGGCGGCGAACGCTTCGACCCCGGCTTCTCACTCCTCGGTCCACGGCACGCGTAGTCGGCCGACTCGAAACCTGACGCCCTGGCGTGAACGTGAGACCGACCGTGACCGCCGCAGCGCTTCCAGTCCAGGCAGGCAGATGCCGCTACCGCCCCGGCACCCGAGTGGGTCTCCGGAAAGGGAGCCAGAACCCAAACTCGTGAACAACTGACTTCAGGACTCGGGTTCTGATCCGACTTCTGCGAGGCGACTACTCTCCGCAACTCCTTTGGCCACGGCTTGAAGTCGTCGAGCATGGTCCTGCGGTTCTGCCACTGCCCCGGGAACTCGTCGGCGCGGGGAAGGTCGCACTCGACATCAGCGCCTCACACCCGCCGGCCGGCCTCGCGGACGTCCACCGCCTCGGCGAAGCCGGCCGAATCCGCGGCAAGGTCACCGCCTACCGGGTCGTCTCCACCCCGCGCAACGCCCTCAACGCCGCCGTCCGCTCCTGGGGGGCTGCGCTACAACCCGGCCAAGCACTCCGTTCCGCCCAGGTCCTGCGCCGCCGAGCGCGCCTGCCGGACCCCTGCGGAGGCCTCGGCCTTCCGGCACCACGGCGCCGATCACCACGCGGATCAGCTCACCGATCTGTCCGAGGGCCTGCTCGGCACCGGCACGCGCCGCGGCGAGACCCTCGCCCCGCACCGGTCCGACGTGCACCTCATGGACCGCAAGCGGCTGCGGAGAAAACTGTTGAGCAATGAACAAAGGAATGTGACATATTATTGGGCCCGGTCGAATCCGGACGTACCGTCACGATTCCTCCCGGAGGGTGCACCCTCACCCCTCCTGAACCCTCGAACAACTCCTGGAGTCCCCCATGAGAGACCGCATACCATCCGCCGCAGGCGGGGAACGCCCGGCAGCCGAACGCCGGTCCCGGCGCGCGCCCCGAAGGGTGGTCCTCGGGGTTCTCGCCGCCTCGGCACTCGCGTTCACCCCGTCCGCGGCGCTCGTCGCCCCGTCGGCGTCGGCCGCCACGACCGCGGACAAGGCCCCGGCGGGCAAGGCCGCTCGGGGGACCGGCGCCCAGCGGCCGATCGGGCCGGCCCCGACGGTGGACCTGCTCGCGCACGGCAACCTCACCATGGCGTCCAACTCGGTGCTGACCTGCGACGACAGCGACGGCTCGGTCTGCAACGACACCGAGGGCACCAACAACGGCCGCACCAAGTACGTGAAGACCGACCCGGCCGCGCCCGGCAACAACGCGTCCTCCGCGCAGCTGTCGATCCCGGCCGGGGCCCAGGTGCTGTCGGCCCGTCTGTACTGGCAGTTCAACCCGACCAACACCAGCACCGCGGGCGGCACCTCCGGGGACATCAACGCCGGTGACAAGGTGTCCTGGAAGGTCCCGGGCGGCTCCTCCTACGAGCAGCTCACCGCCGACACCTACGACTGGTTCGACCAGCAGGTCGGCGGCACCCCGCCGGAGCCACTGCTCGCCGGGGCCGGCGTGAAGGACGTCACCGCCCAGGTGAAGGCCGCCGGCCCGGGCGACTACACCGTCGCGAACATCCAGGCGTGCGCCGGACGTTCCTCCGCGCAGAACTTCGGCGGCAACAACGTGGGCTGCTGGGGCGGCTGGTCGCTGGTGGTGGCCTACGAGAACCAGGCGGAGCCGCTGCGCTACCTCCAGGTCTGGGACGGCTTCCAGCTGCTGCGCCACCCCGACAACCTGGCGACGCTCACCCTCTCCGGCATCCACACGCCCGCCACGGCCCCGCGGGCCACCATGGGGGTCACCGTCGGCGACGGCGACGTGCCGATCCAGGGCGACCAGCTGCTGGTCGGCTCCTCGACCGACAACCTGACGCTGCTGCCGATGCCCGGCCCCGCCGGCGCCGTCACCGACAACGCCTTCACCAGCCGGATCGACACCGTCACGGCGAACGGGACGGGCACCAACATCACGACCCGCTCCCCCGCGCCGGTCAACAACTACGGCTACGACGCCCGGATGATCGACGTCACCGGCAAGATCCCCGCCGGCAGCACCCAGGCCGTGCTCCGGATCAACGGCGCGGGCGACGCGCTGCACCCGCAGGCGGCCTGGCTCGCCGTCGACGCGCTCGAACCGGATCTGCAGATCACCAAGGCCAACAACCCGGCCGGCTCCACCACGAACACCCCGCCCGGCACCGTCGACCCCGGCGCCGAGATCACCTACACCTTCACCGTCGCCAACCGGCACAAGGACGGCAGCACCGCCGACCTCGACACCGCCACCGGCGTCACCCTGACCGACGTGCTGCCCGCCGGCACCAGCTACGTCGACGGCTCCGGCCCCGGCTGCACCGCCGCCGGACGCGACGTCACCTGCACCGCGGCCGACCTCGCGCCGGGCGCCGAGACCACCCTCTCCTTCCGCGCCCGGGTCGACGCCGGGCTCGCGCCGGGCACCAAGCTCGACAACACCTCCTCGCTCGCCTACCGCGGCACCCAGACCGGCCGCGACCAGCAGCGCGCCAGCAACACCGTGCGCAACACCGTCTCCGAGCACGCCGGCTACCGGCTCGCCAAGACCTCCGACAAGGCCCAGGCCCTGCCCGGTGACACCGTGAAGTACCAGGTGGACATCACCAACACCGGGAACGCGCCGATCACCGGACTGAACGTCACCGACGACCTGAGCGCCGTCCTCGACGACGCCACGTACACCGGTGATGCCACCGCCACCACCGGCAAGGTGTCCTACACCCAGCCGGTGCTCGGCTGGACCGGCGACCTGCCGGTCGGCGGCAGCGCCCGGGTGACGTACACGGTGAAGGTGAAGGACCCGGCCGCCGGGGACCACACGCTGCGCAACACGGTGGTATCCGACCGGCCCGGCGGCAACTGCCCGGCCGGCTCGACCGCCGGCGAGTGCACCGCCACGGTGACGGTGACCACGTCCACGCCGTCCCCGACGTCCTCGCCCTCGTCCTCGCCCTCCTCCTCGGCGACGGCGACGGCGACCGACAGCCCCAGCTCCCACCCGGAACCCACCGGCACGCAGCAGCCGGGCACCGGCACCGGCAGCAGCGGTGGCGGCGGCCTCGCCGCGACGGGCAGCCAGGTCGCGCTGATCGGCGGCATCGGCGCCGCCGTCATCCTCGGCGGCGCGGCCCTCGTCCTCGCCTCCCGCCGTCGGAATCACCGACACTGAGGCCCCGCTCCTGAAATGAAGGCGGCCCCACCGCAGTTGTCGGTGGGGCCGCAAGCGGCCTCGGACAGGAGGCACGGGCGGCGAGCGAGCGGCACACGAGGCCGAGAAGCACGCGCCGGCCGGGCAACCACCGTACGGGGCCGGACACGGAAAGCTGGTCTTTCCTCGTTCCGCTGACACATGGACGTCTCCTGCGGCATCGTCGGTCCCGCGCCCCGGCGGACGGGTGCTCAGGACAGCCGGATCCCGGAGGGACACCGTGGGCGAGCGGGAGACGTGGACGACGGACGAGTTCGGGGACTCGCACGAAGGCGCCGTCGGCGTGCTCCTGCCCGACGGCACCGTTCCCGAACCCGTGTACCTGATCCTGACGGAACACGGGGCCGGGCGGACGAGCACGCAGTGGACCGTGTACGACGGCAGCGCCGGCCTGCGCCCGCGGGCGCACGCCCTGCGCGCCGTGTGCTCCTGCGGCTGGACCGGCGCCGCGCGCGCCCTCGACTGGGACCGGATCGGCGAACGGCCCCTCGGCGAAGCGGCCCTGGACCTGGCGACGGCGTGCGAGGAGGAGTGGGACGGGCACGCCGCCGAGGTGGAGAGGTCCGCCGTGGCCCTGCCGGAGGAGATCGACGAGTTGCTGCGCCGCCTGGCGGACGGGATCGAGGCGTTGGGGAAGGACTCCCCGCTGGCGGCGCTGAGGGCCGCCAGGCTGCTGGAGGTGACGGCGGAGCGTACCGCCTACTGGCCCGCCCACGATGCCCGGCGAGACCTGAGCCTGGAGGAGACCTCCGCCGCGCTCGGCCTGAACGAGGACGGCGCCCGTCGGCTGCTGGGCCGCTTCGGACGCTGGAGCCCGTACAGCTGAGACCCTGAGCGGCGGCAAGGGACGGGCGGCGCACCAGCCGCCCCGACGACTGCGGGTACTGACGCTTCCGACGGAATCCGGTCGATGTCCACCGGGTCGTGACACCCCGGCGGTGCCGCCGAGTCAGGATCCGATCAGGTGGCGGGGCACACCAGCGTGCTGTGGGCGATCGACTCCGGGGGGTCGAAGACCTCGGCCGCCTGCCCCTGCCCGTACTCGTAGTGGGAGTACCAGACCCGGAAATCCGTGGTCCAGTGCGAGGCGCAGTCCAGGTCCGCACGGAAGCGGAAACGGAGTTGGACGGTCCGGCTTTCCCCGGGGGCGATCGGGACCTGCGGCGCGGTCAGGTTGAACACCAGCATGCCGGTGTTGTCCTGGCCGTACGAGCACCAGCTCGTTCCGGTGCAGCCGAGGAAGTCGGCCTTGTACTCCCGCAGCATCACGTAGACGAACTGGACGGGGGTGGTCTCCCGGTTGGTGAACGTCACGCGGAGGGTGGATTCCTGGCCGGGCGTCATGGTGGCGTCGTCGACGGCGACCACGAAGAGCGGCGGGGGTGGCTCGGCGGCGGCGGCCGGCCGGCTCAGGGCCACGAAACAGAGAAGGAGTGCGATGACGGCGGTGACGACTGTACGTCTCAGCGCCGGGGCGGAGGTCCACATGGCGCCTCAGGGTAGGCAGCCAGGCCCGCACCGTCTGCACCACGGTCATGGAACCGGCCATGATCCGTACCGCGCCCGGCGGGCGCCCCGGATGCCGCGGTGGTCGAGGTCGGGCTCAGCCTCCCTGCACCTCACTGCCGTCGTAGGTCCCGCCGACGCAGGTTCCCAGCCCGGGCTCGATCTGGAAGACCTGTCCGCCGCCGTCCAGGCACTGCCGTGCGGAGATCCACGTGTCCGCGGAGGCGAGTCCCGCGCTTGCGAGGGTGAGGGCAACGGTCGCGGTGCACACGGCAACCGCTGTCAGGGCGCGACGCATGGGACATCCTCGGGTCGGATCGGGTGAGCAGCCGACTCGTTCGATCTCTGCTCCGTGCCCGGCCTTGTCATTGCCACCCGATGGTGGGCGCGTCACCATCGGGTGGGTGGTCGTACACGGGACCGTCGGTCCCTTGATCAGTCCGGCCTCCGGGCAGTGCCGTCACGGTCGGCGGTGGGGTCGGGGTCGGGTGATCCCGCCAGAGGGACGCTGCCGGAGTGGTACCGGAAGAAGAAGCTCAGGTCGCCGTCGCCGTCGGCAGGGGCGAGGGAAGCCAGGAGGAGCAGAGGGTCTGCCCCGTCCATGAAGCGAGGGCCTGCCCACTCCGGCGAGATCTCGGCGATCGGGGAGCCCCCGGCGTGGTTCCAGCCAAGGAACATCACCCAGCGGGCGCCGCGCATGCGGAGGGGGTAGCCGGCTATCCGGGTCACGAAATCGCCCAGGGTGGTAGCGCTGTCGAAGGTGCACTCCTGCTGGTGTGGCGCGTGGCAGTCGTCCCCCATGCACACGCTGTCTCGCGTCAGGATCACTTTCACCGTCATGCCTGGCACGGTAGTCCGCAGGGATGATTATCGTCAATCTGACGTTAAATGCTGGCCGGGGCGCCACCTGGATGCGGCGACTCGTTTTCGGGAAGCGATCACTCGCCGAACAGGAAGCGATCTTCGTCCAGTGGCGGTTCATCCGCGTCTGCGGATCCTGCGGTTCGTGGACCAGCCGGTGGCCGCCGGCCCCCGCCCGACGGCCGCCCGCGCCTACCCCGGTCCGACCAGCCCGCACTCGTACGCGAAGATCACCGTCTGTACCCGGTCCCGCAGATCCAGCTTGGCCATGACCCGGCCGAGATGCTTCTTCACCGTGGGCTCCGCGAGACCGAGGGCGAGGGCGAGTTCCGTGTTGGTCAGGCCGCGGGCGGCGCCCAGCAGGACCTCCCGCTCGCGCGCGGTCAGCACGCGCAGCCGCTCCGCGTCGCCCCCGCCACCGTCGCCCCCGGCGGCGGGGAGCCGGTGCGCGAAGCGGTCCAGCAGCCGCCGGGTCACCCGGGGGGAGACCACGGCGTCCCCCCGGGCCACGTCGCGGATCGCCCCCAGCAGCTCCTCCGGCCGGCTGTTCTTCAGCAGGAAGCCGGACGCCCCGGCCCGCAGCGCGTCGAAGGCGTACGCGTCCAGGTCGAAGGTGGTGAGCACCAGCACCCGCGTCCCGGGCATCTCGCGCAGCAGCAGCCGGGTCGCCTCGATGCCGTCGGTGCCCGGCATCCGCACGTCCATCAGCACCACGTCCGGCCGCAGCCGCCGCGCCAGCTCCACCGCCGCCGCCCCGTCGGCCGCCTCCCCGACCGGCTCCATGTCCGGCTCGGCGCGCAGGATCATGCCGAACGCCAGCCGCAGCAGCTCCTCGTCGTCCACCAGCAGCACCCGGACGCTCACGGCGCGCTCCCGGGATCCAGCCGTACGAAGACCCGCCAGCCGCCGCCCGGCCGCGGGCCCGCCTCCAGCACCCCGCCGAAGGCCGCGGCGCGCTCCCGCATCCCCGCGAGACCCCGCCCGGACCCGGCGGATCCCGGTCGCCCGGACCCTGCGGACCGCCCGTCGTCGGTCACCTCGACCGTGACCGCCCCCGGCGCGCAGGACACCCGCACCTCGGCGCGCGCCCCCTCCGGCGCGTGGCGCAGCGCGTTGGCCAGCGACTCCTGGACGAGCCGGTGCACCGTCAGCTGCGCCGCGGCCGGCACCCTGGCGGCCTCGCCGTCCACCCGCAGCCGGGTCACGAGGCCTGCCGCCTCCGTCCGTTCGCACAGCGCCCCGAGCTGCCCGATCCCTGGTGGCGAGCGCCGGTCGTCTCCGGGCCCCGTGTCGGGACCGGCGTCCTGGAGCAGGCCCAGGGCCCGCCGCATGTCGGTCAGCGCCTGCCGCCCGGTCTCCGCGATCCGGGCCGTCACGGCGGAGGCGTCGGCCGGCCGCGCGTGCCCGAGCGCGTCCGCCAGCGCCACCACCACCGACAGGCCGTGCGTCACGCTGTCGTGCAACTCCCGTGCGATCCGGGAACGTTCCTCCTCCACCGCCCGACGCTCCCGCTCGTCGCGGTCCCGTTCCAGCCGGGCCAGCCGCTCCGTCCGCGCGGCCCGCCGGATCCGGG
>NZ_MSJQ01000335.1 GCF_014596515.1 Streptomyces sp. CBMA156 | reverse complement strand
AGCACGCCGTCGGTGGCCGCGTAGAAGGTGCCGTGCAGCAGCAGGACGCAGAGCGCCGCCGGCACCCCGCGCAGCGGCGAGAGCAGCAGCCCGTACGCGAGCAGCAGCACCCCGTGCCCGGCGAGGAAGAGCCGGTGGCGGCCGATCCGGTCGGCAAGCGCGCCGAGCGGGACGGCGAGCAGCAGGAAGGCGGCGGCGGTGCCCAGCGGCAGCAGCGGGAACAGGCCGACGGGCAGGTCCAGCCGGCGCTGGACGAGCAGGTAGAGGAAGGAGTCGCTGACGGTGGTGAGGCCGAGCAGGACGGCGCAGAGCGTCAGCCGGCGCAGGCCCGGCAGGCGCAGCAGCGTGAGGCTGTCGCGGAGCGAGGGGGTGGAAGTCGACAAGTCGTCACGACTGCCGCGGTTCGGCACGAACAGCAGCAGGACCAGCACGCCGAGCGCCGCGACGCACGCGCTGACCGTGAACACCGCGTCGTAGCCGTGCCGCTCGCCGCCGTCGGCGAGCAGCGGGCCGCCGGCCAGCCGCAGCACCAGGAAGGCGGTCAGCGGGCCGAGCAGGGCACCGGCCGTGTCCATCGCCCGGTGCACGCCGAACGCCCGGCCGCGGTGCGCGGGTTCGGTGGCCAGCGAGATCATCGCGTCCCTGGGTGCGGTGCGCAGGCCCTTGCCGGTGCGGTCGACGGCGATCACGGCACCGATCAGCGGGACGGTGTGGACGAACAGCAGCAGCGGACGGCACAGCGCGGACAGCCCGTACCCGACGGCCGCGACGGCCTTGTGCCGGGCGGCGCCGTCCCGGCCGCGGCGGTCCGCGAGGTGGCCGCCGACCAGCCGGACCAGGGCGCTGAAGCCGTTCTGGATGCCGTCGAGCAGGCCGAAGCCGAGCGGGGAGAGGCCGAGGCCGGTGAGCAGGTAGAGGGGGAGGACGGCGGTGACCATCTCGGAGGAGATGTCGGTGACCAGGCTGACGGTGCCGAGGGCGATGACCGCCCCGGGCACGGTGCGCAGGGCGGCGCCCCGCCGGGCCTGACCGGTGGCCGGCGCGTCGGGGGCCTTCGAACTGCGGGAGTCCGCGACGTACACGGGCGTCAGTTCCGGATTCCGGTGGTGGCGGTGCCGCGGCCGGCCGGGCCCCGGGCGGGACTCGCGGGGGAGGAGCAAACGGAGGCAGGGGCACCGGCGGTGGGCGTGCCTGGGGTGCGCGGTCGTGCGAAGGCCATGGGGGGTCCTCCGGATGTCGGGGCTTCCCGGGCGGGAGCGCCGAGAACAGTAGGAGCGCCGCGGTGTCGTGTACCTCACAACGGAGGTGAAGAACAGGCGAACAGCTGCCGCGCCGGGCGGGCCTGCCGGAACGGACCGGCGCCGGAGGCCACACCTGTCGCGATTGACCCGTTCCGGCCGGGCGTGGTGGGATCTCCGGAGCTTGTGACGAAGGAGTGCGGCACGTGATCGGACTGGTCGCAGCCATCCCGGCCGACGGGCCCGAGGACGCCCCGGTCCTGCGGATCGCCGCCCCGGACGACCGGCGCGACGGGCACCGCCGGGACGACCGGCACGACCGGGACGACCGGCACAGCGAGTACGAGCGAAACAGCGAGTACGAGCGGGATACCCCGGGCAGCGGCCTGCCGGTCCTCCCCCGCACTCTGGTGGTCGGCATCGGCGCGAGCAGCCGCGCCGAGCGGACCGAGGTGCTGCGGCTGCTGACGGACACCCTCGCGGAGGCCGGCCTGGCCCGCTCCGCGGTGGCCCGGCTGGCGACCGTGGCGGGCAAGGCGGACCACCCGGCGGTGCGCTGGGCGACCGAGCACCTCACCGGGGTGCCGGTGGACGAGTACCCGGCGGCGGCGCTGGCGGGAGTGCCGGTGCCGAACCCCTCCGCTGTGGTCGGCGCGGCCGTCGGCACCGCGAGCGTGGCCGAGGCGGCGGCGCTCGCGAGCGCGCCGGGCGGGCGGCTTGTGGTCGCCAAGCGCAGGTCGGCGGGAGCGACGGTCGCGATCGCCCGGGCGACGGTGCCCGGACGGATCGCGCTGCTCGACCTCGGCCCCGGATCCGCCCTCGGCCCCGGACCCGACCCCTGCGCATCGGGGCCGCGGGTCCGGGCGGAGCTGTGGAGCGTCTCGGCGGTGGTGGGCACGTCGGCGGCGGTCGCGGCGGTGGCCGGTGCGCTCCGGCCGGACACCTGGCGGATCGCGGTGCCGGACGGCCCCCGGCCACCGCTCGACGCCTCCGGGAGGGCGCTCGACCGCACCGGGACGGCCGTCGCCCTCGCCTCCCACGGCCACACCGTGGCCCTGGTCACCCTCGGTGACGGTGCGCGGCTCACCGTGCCGCCCGGCCCGTACGAAGTCCACCCCGTCCACCTCCGGCCCTGACCTCGAGCCCGCACCCGAACCCGCCGCCCATGCCGCCCATGCCGCCCACAAGGAGACCCCACGTGACCGCCCCCGAACCCGACCTGCGCCACCACGGCGACGCCGAGGTGCGCGCCGACGGGCTCGGCCTGGTCGACCTCGCCGTCAACGTCCGCACCGGCACTCCCCCGGCCTGGCTGCGCGAGCACCTCGCGGCCACCCTCGGCGACCTCGCCGCCTATCCCGACCAGAGCGCCGCGCGCGCCGCGGTGGCCGCCCGGCACGCCCGCCCGGTCGAGGAGGTGCTGCTCACCTCGGGGGCGGCCGAGGCCTTCGTCCTGCTCGCACGGGTACTGACGTCTCGTCACATCGTCGTCGTTCACCCGCAGTTCACCGAGCCGGAGGCGGCACTGCGGGACGCCGGGCACCGGGTGCACCGGGTGCTGCTCTCCCCCGGCGACGGGTTCCGGCTGGGCGCCGTCCCCGAGGAGGCGGACCTGGTCGTCCTCGGCAACCCGACCAACCCGACCTCCGTCCTCCACCCCGCCGAGGCCGTCGCCGCGCTGGCCCGGCCAGGGCGCACCCTGGTGGTGGACGAGGCGTTCATGGACACCGTGCCGGGCGAGCGGGAGTCCCTGGCCTCCGTCCGGGACCTGCCCGGCCGGGTCGTCGTGCTGCGCAGCCTCACCAAGACCTGGGGCCTGGCCGGACTTCGGATCGGCTACGTGCTCGGCCCGGCCCCGCTGATCGCCGACCTCGGCGCCGCCCAGCCGCTCTGGCCGGTCTCCACCCCCGCACTGGCCGCCGCCGAGGTGTGCAGCGGCCCGGCCGCGCTCGCCGAGGCGGAGCGGGCGGCGGCCGAACTGGCGCTCCGACGCGAGCACCTGGTGAAGGGACTGGCCGCCTTCCGGTCGGTGCGGCTGCACGGCGAACCGGCCGCCTCCTTCGTGCTGGTACGGCTGCCGGAGGCGGCGGCCGTCCGGGAGCGGCTGCGCGCGCACGGCTTCGCCGTCCGGCGCGGGGACACCTTCCCGGGGCTGGGCGAGGAGTGGCTGCGGATCGCCGTCCGGGACGAGGAGACCACCGACCGCTTCCTCGACGCCCTTGGGGCTGTGCTCGGTTCGGCGTGACGGCGGGCCCGGCCGGGCGGACGGCCGCGGTCAGTCCATCGTGATCCGGTCCCCGGTCCTGATCACGCCCGGCACCACCACCCGGGCGTACACCCCCGCGCAGGGCAGCGCCGGCATGCCGTCCAGCGGCACCACCCGGTTCCGCTCGGCCGGGACGCGCAGCGCCTCGGGGCGGCGGGGCAGCGGCCCGTGCCGCAGGGTGGGGACGGCGCAGCGCGGGGTGGGCGCGATGACCCGCAGGCGCAGGGTCGGGCCGATCGCCAGCTCCCGCCCCACCCAGGTGTTCTCGACGTAGCCCTCACCCTCGGTACGGACCACCAGGTTCGGCCGGTAGCGCTCGGCCTCGCTGCCGGTGGCGCGCAGGGTCGAGGTGGTGATCAGGTGCAGCGGCGCGAAGTCGAAGAAGCCGCCGTCCGGGGCGGCGCGGCCCAACTCGTTGACGGTGAAGTCGGTTTCGGCCGCGCTTCCGCGAGCCAGCACCTCCTCGGGAACGGCCCGTTCGACGGTCGCGCCGGGCGGGCGCTCGTCGATCAGCGCGACCTCGCGGCCGAGCGCCTCGGACAGCTCCCGCTCGTCCGCGCCCCGTCCGTCCGGGCCGCTGACGGCCACGCGGCCGTCCGTCGTGGTCCTGGCCGTGTACCCGAGCAGGCCGGCCCACAGCCGGGGGCGCTTGGCGCTGGCCACGCGGCCGGTGGCCAGGTCGAGCAGCGCCCGTTCGCGGTCGCCGGCCAGGCCCCGGCCGGTCACCTCGGCCCGGTCGAGTTCCTCGCCGAGCAGCCCCTTCACCGGGTAGCGCCGCAGCCGTTCGACCGTACCGGCCACTCGCGTTCCGTTCGTTCCCGCCTCGGCCAGGCCCGTCACTCGTCCTCCTCCGCCCATTCCCGCAGGGCCTCGAAGTGCAGCTCCCGCAGTCCGATCCGCGGGTCGACCCAGAGGGCCAGTGCCGGGGCAGGATGGTTCGCCTCGATCCACTCGATGTCCTGCGGGCCGAGTTCGTCGTCCACCCAGACGAACGGCCGCCCGGCCGCCCAGGCGACCACGTCCCTGGTCTTCCAGTGCAGCCCGTCCGGATCCTCCCGGAACTCCTCCGTCCAGCGGATGTACGGGAGTTCGGGCAGACCGAGCGGCGGGGCGATGAAGGTGTTCGCCTCGTCCATCCAGGTGCTGGCCCACACCAGTTCGTACGGCAGCGCCAACAGTTCCTCACCGTGCGACGGGTTCAGCCAGACCCTCAGCGGCTTCACCCGCTCGCGCGGCAGGGGTGCGTGGCGGGCCACCCAGGACTCCGGCAGCAGCCGGTGCGTCCGGTACCCGTCCGGGCGGCGGGTCTTGGGCGCCGCGTAGGGGTTGAGCGGCCCGTCGACGTCGAGCAGGAGCAGCGGCCGCCCGGTCATGCGGCCTCCGCCCACTCCCGCAGCCTGGCGAAGTCCCCGGCCAGCAGGCCGATCCGGGGGTTGACGTGCAGGGTGAGGGCCGGCCCGGGGTGGTGGGCGGCGATCCACTCCTCGTCCTGCGGGCCGAGTTCGTCGTCCACCCAGACGAACGGGCGCCCGGCGGCCCAGGCGACCACGTCCCTGGTCTTCCAGTGCAGCCCGTCCGGGTCCTCGCCGAACAGGTCGGACCAGCGGATGTACGGGAGTTCGGGCAGACCGATGTGCGGGCCTATGTGGGTGTTCGCCTCGCCCATCCATCCGGTGGCCCACACCAGTTCGTACGGCAGCGCCAGCAGTTCCCCGCCGTGCGACGGGTTCAGCAGGACCCGCAGCGGCTTGACCCGCGCGGCGGGGGGCCTGGCGTGTCTGGCACGCGTCGCCTGCCGGGCCCGGGCCGCCGCCAGGTGCTCCTGCTTCGCCACCCACCAGGCGGGGCTCAGCCGGTGGGTGTCGTAGCCCTCGGGCCTCCGCTCCGGCGCGGCGAAGGGATTGAGTGGTCCGTCCACGTCGAGGAGGAGCAGGGGCTGCTGGGTCATGCCTTGAATTCTCGGTCCGCCGGGGGCACTTGACCAGCGATTTGCGGGTCACGATCGGGCTCCCCCACCGCTGCCCCCGCCACCGCCCCCGCCACCGCCCCCGCTCCCGCTCCCGCCGCCGTCACGGGCGGGTCCACAGGTTGCGGGCGGCGAGCAGCGGCAGCACGCCCTCGCCGAACCAGTACGCCTCCTCCAGGTGCGGCATCCCGCTCAGCACGAACTCGTCGATGCCCAGCCCGTGGTACTCGCAGATCAGGTCCGCCACCTCCCGGTGGCTGCCCACCAGCGCCGTCCCGGCACCGCCGCGCAGCAGCCCGATGCCGGCCCACAGGCCGGGGTGCACCTCCAGCCGCCGCGTCGAGCCGCCGTGCAGCGCGAGCATCCTCCGCTGCCCCTCCGACTCGCTCTCGGCGAGCGCCCGTTGGGTCTCCCGCACCCGGCCCGGGTCCATCGCGGCGAGCAGCCGCTCGGTCTCCGCCCAGGCCTGCGCGGCGGTGTCCCGGGTGATCACGTGCAGCCGGATGCCGAACCGGACGGTCCGGCCCCTGGCGGCGGCCAGTTCGCGGATCCAGCGGATCTTCTCCCCCACCTGGGCGGGCGGTTCGCCCCAGGTCAGGTAGACGTCCGCGTGGTGGGCCGCGACGTCGCCGGCGGCCGGGGAGGACCCTCCGAAGTACACCGTCGGCACCGGGTCGGGCAGCCGGTTCAGCCGCGCTCCCTCGACCCTCAGGTGCGGCCCGTGGTGGTCGACCGTCTCACCGGCCCAGAGCCGGCGGGTGATGTCCAGGAACTCCCCGGTCCGCGCGTACCGGGCGTCCTTGTCCAGGAAGTCCCCGTAGGCGCGCTGCTCGGCGGACTCCCCGCCGGTCACCACGTTGAGCAACAGCCGTCCGCCGGACTGCCGTTGGTAGGTCGCGGCCATCTGCGCGGCCAGTGTCGGGCTGATCTGCCCGGGCCGGAACGCCACCAGGTACTTCAGCCGCTCGGTCACCTGGCTCAGCATCGCGGTGGTCAGCCAGGCGTCCTCGCACCAGGCCCCGGTCGGTGTCAGCACCCCCTCGAAGCCCAACTGCTCGGCGCTGCGGGCGATCTGGCCGAGGTAGCCGACGCTCGGCGGCCGGTGGGAGCCGGCCGCGCCGGGCGTGGAGCCGTGACCGCCGCCGACGATCAGCCGACTGTCTCCGTTGGTGGGGAGGAACCAGTGGAAGGTGAGAGCCATGGACGGACACACTCCTGGGGCCGGAACTGCCTGCGGTCGGTTGACGGAACCCACCGACTGCGACACCCCGCCGCCCACACCCGCCCCAGGTCCACGTGCAGCCTGCGCACGAGAAGCGGTCGGCCTGAAGCGGTCATGCCCCGATTCTCCGCGACTCCCCCACCCCGATCAAGACGCCCGGTCAGGACGCCCGGTCGGGATGCCCCCGCCGCGGCGGGCGCACGAACGTCCCGGACGGCCGAACGCCCGCAGGCCCCCTCCTGCACCGGGAGGGGGCCTGCGGCCGTGGCGTGCGCGCCTCGTGGCGCGGCGGATCAGACCTGGCCGGCCTTCTCCAGAGCCTCGCAGCAGGTGTTGATCATGAGCCGGGTGACGACGTAGGGGTCGACGTTGGCGTTCGGGCGGCGGTCCTCGATGTAGCCCTTCTTGTCCACCTCGACCTGCCACGGGATGCGCACCGAGGCGCCACGGTCGGAGACGCCGTAGCTGTAGGAGTTCCACGGGGCGGTCTCGTGCTTGCCGGTCAGGCGGGACTCGATGTCGGCGCCGTACTGGGTGACGTGCTCCAGCACCTTCTCCTGGGAACTGCCGAGCGCCTCGCAGGCGGTGATGATGGCGTCGTAGCCCTCGCGCATCGCCTTGGTGGAGAAGTTGGTGTGGGCGCCGGCGCCGTTCCAGTCGCCGCGGACGGGCTTCGCGTCGAGGGTGGCGTCGATGCCGAACTCCTCGGCGGTGCGGTAGAGCAGGTAGCGGGCGACCCACATGTCGTCGGAGACGGTCAGCGCGTCGACCGGGCCGATCTGGAACTCCCACTGGCCGGGCATGACCTCGGCGTTGATGCCGCAGATGGCCAGGCCGGCGCCGATGCAGCGGTCCAGGTGCAGCTCGACGATCTCGCGGCCGAAGACCTCCTCGGCGCCGACGCCGCAGTAGTAGCCGCCCTGCGGGGCCGGGTAGCCGCCCTCCGGGAAGCCGAGCGGGCGGGAGCCCTTGAAGAAGGTGTACTCCTGCTCGATGCCGAAGATCGACTCCTGCGCGGCGTACTTCTCGGCGACCTCGCGCAGCAGGGCACGGGTGTTGGAGACGTGCGGGGTACCGTCCGTCTCCAGGACCTCGCAGAGGACCAGGATGTTGTCGCCGCCGCGGATCGGGTCCGGAATGACCCGCACCGGGTCCAGCACGCGGTCCGAGGCGTGGCCCTCGGCCTGGCTGGTCGAGGAACCGTCGAAGCCCCAGGTCGGGATCTTGTCGGCGTTGGGCAGGACCCGAGTCTTGGAACGGAGCTTCGCGGTCGGCTTGGTGCCGTCGATCCAGATGTACTCGGCCTTGATTGCCACGGCGTGTCCCTCGCATTGCTGGCTGGTGGGTGCCCGCGTAGCGTCGCAAGCCGCCGTTTCCCGGTTGTTCCTCTCGTGTAACGCGCATGTGAACCAACCGTCCGCATCGGCACGGTCACGGTGCGGGAGTGCCGGGGGCGGCACTCCCGCCGTTCCGGGTGCCGTCAGTAACGGCGGGCGTGCGCGGCGCGACGGCGCCGGGTGGCCCACAGCGCGGCCGCCCCGCCCGCGACCAGCGC